>NZ_JAMSKS010000015.1:0-186024 GCF_024436645.1 Rhodococcus sp. T9N
CGGCATCGGCGCAGCCGCACTCTGCGGCGGCGGCGGACAAGGCGACGCACTCATCGTCCGCGTCCCCAAGGCCTGAGTGTCTAAATACACCTGAACGAGCGCTCTCGCTCTGCGACGCCCCGTGGTTTTGCTCACACAACTACGGGGCGTCGTAGTTGTTCGGGCACAATGGCCTCATGGCGAACATCTTTGACGTATCCACTCCCGCGAAACGCTTCCGTCTGGTGGCGTGGTGGGAAGCTGTGACCTGGGCGGCCTTGCTGGTTGCCATGTTCTTCAAGTGGGTCCTCGGACACGAAGAAGCGATTCGCATCCCCGGAATGGTCCACGGAACCGCCGGCTTCCTGGTGTTCATCGTTGTTGCACTCCTGACCGCGTGGTCGCTCAAGTGGGACGTCAAGACCACGATCCTTGCGCTGATCTCGAGCGTTCCGCCCTTCGGCACCGTCATCTTCGAACGCTGGGCAGTGCGAAACGGCAAGCTCGGTGAGCTGTCCACGGAGTTCGAGGCGTCCAAGGGCAACGCGGCGCTCGTCTGAGTGCTGCATCCCTCTACGTAGCTTCTCGCAACTCGTGACAAACTGGGAGCCGTGACTCGACCAGGTTCCAGGCCCCCCGCGCATTCGTCCGCAGTTGCTGCCGCCATGAGCGGCGCAGTCGACTTGTCCGCCTTCAAAGAGCGGGCCACGGCCCCACCACCGCCGCGTAACACCAGCGGCGACGGGGCCGTTTCTGCTGTCTCCGGGGCAGTGATCGAGGTGACCGAGGAGAACTTCGAAAGCGAAGTCCTGCTGAAGTCGAGCCAGGTGCCGGTGATCGTCAACATCGGTGGCCGCGCATACGAGCCCTCGGTCGTATTCACCGAAGTTCTCGAATCATTTGCAGCGCGAGCCGGCGGCAAGTGGATTCTTGCCAACGTCGACGTCGACGTGAGCCCTCGTATCGCGCAGGCATTCGGTGTCCAGTCGGTTCCGACGGTTGTTGCTGTCGCGGCTGGTCAGCCGTTGGCCGATTTTCAGGGCGCTCAGCCAGAGGCGCAGCTCAGCCAGTGGTTCGACGCAGTCCTCCAAGCTGTCGAGGGCAAGTTGAGTGGGCCGGTCTCCGACGCGGACGAACCGGTGGAGGAGGTCGAGGATCCTCGCTTCGTGGCCGCTGAAACCGCGCTGGACGAGGGCGATCTCGACGCCGCCATCGCTGCGTACCAGGAAATTCTCGACGCCGAACCCAACAATGCGGAGGCCAAGAGCGCTGTCCGCCAGGTGAAGTTCATGGCTCGGGTTCAGGGTGTCGATCCCGAGTCGATTGCGGCCGCGGATGCTGATCCGTCCGATCTCGAACTGCAGTTCGCTGCGGCCGACCTGGAAATGTTCGCCCAGCAACCCGAGGCGTCGTTCGCCCGCTTGATCTCGGTGGTCTCGCGAACTGCCGGCGACGACAAGGCTGCCGCTCGGACGCGCCTGCTCGAACTGTTCGAACTGTTCGACCCGGCAGAACCGATCGTCATCGCGGCCCGTCGTAAGTTGGCTTCCGCTCTCTACTGACGTGTGGACCGGCAGTCGCTACTCCGTGTAGCGGCTGTCGCACACTTCCCGGCCACCGAGAACGCCGGTCCGGAACGCGTCGACACGTGCGAACCCGCTCGGAACCGTCTCACCGTTGACATCACTGGCAGCCAGGCCGTCGGTCAGCAGCCCCGATACGGCTTCGTCGAGGTCGCCGGGGGAGAGTGTGACCTGTGCTCCGGACGCCGCGGCGTTGGTGGGACTGAGCGCTGCGGTGATGACGCCGGACAGGCAGGCGGCGCGCAGGGCAGTCTGCGGAGTGTCGAGCGATTGGCCGTTCTCCTTCTGCATCGCGAGGGTGTACCTCGACGCGAGCAGGACATAGGCGTTGTAGTCACCGGTGATGTTGGTCTGGATCAACTCGCGTCGCCCGACGCGACCCGGCGTGCCGCGCTCGGCAAGGTCGTCGACGCTGATTCCGATGGTGTTCGTCGACGGGCAGTACGAGACGGGTTCGGTCGCAACGGCATCGCTGCACCCGGTGTCTGCGCCGGTGAACACGACCTTCGGTGGCTGAGGTAGATCGAAGATCGCTTGGAAGGTCTTCACGAACTCGTCGAGAGTTGCCTCGGTGACGGGCAGTTCTCCGGAATCGTTGCCCTCGGCGAACTGCTGCGGGAGGTCTGCACGTCGTGACTCGATTTCGTCGGCGTCCATCTTCGCGCACGCACCGGCGCCGTCGGTGAAGCCGATCTGAGTGGCGGTGACGCGCTCGAACGCCGAACCATGGTGGCTCTCAGGATCATTAGGGTCTTCGTCGCGGATGGCGACCGCCGACGCCAACACCTTGTTGAGTCCGTCGGAGGTGTTCATCGTGAAGTGTGCGGCCTTGTCCTCGGCGACGTGCCGCAAGAAGGCGCCACCGAAACAGTCGGCTTGCTGTTCGCGCACCAGGGCTGCGTCTCGTTTACCGCCGACGATCCCGGCCTTGCGTTGAACGGCATGGCCGTACTCGTGCGCAAAGATGAACGCGACGGCCACTTCACCGAACTTCTCCCGCACCTCGGGCAGCAGCAATTCACGATCCCAACCGATGGTGTGATCGATGCTGCAGTACCCGGCGTTGATGAGTTCTTCGGTGGTCTCCTCACAGAAGTCCGGGCCGTTCGATTCGGTGGGGTCCCACGAGATCAGCTCGTCGACCGGTTCGAAGGGCTTGTCGAACAGAGCCGGGTACTCGGCGGCCCAGTAGGTTTCGATGTCTGTGATGGCGTTGGCTGCCAGCGCGTCGATGTCCCCGCCGTCGGTGCCGGTGATTGCTCGGTCGGCGTTGGGGGCTCCCGGACGCAACCCACTTGGTCCTGCCGTTGCGTCGAGTCCGGCGACGCGGAAGGGATCGTGATAAATCGAGACGGCGTGGCCACTCGTTCCCTGGGCACAACCGGCGAGCAGTGCTGCCACTGCCAACAGTGACGACGTGACAATGACTACTCGCCGGCCGACCATCAACGCTCCAGACTTATCCAAATCGCTCCAGCAGCTGGCAGCGCCACCTGTGCGGAGGCTGGCCGACCGTGCCACGAATGCGACGTTGCTGTGACCGCTCCGAGGTTCCCGACTCCGGAGCCGCCGTACACCTCGGCATCGGTGTTGAGAATTTCCACCCATCGGCCGGGCTCTGGTAGCCCGACGCGGTAGCTCGAGTGCTCACTGCCCGAGAAGTTGAACAGGCAGGCGACAATCGAACCGTCAGTACCGTAACGCAGAAAACTGAGGACGTTGTTCTCGGTGTCGTTGGCGTCGATCCAGGAGTATCCACCGGGCGAGGTGTCGAGGGTCCACATGGCCGGATGACGTCGGTACGCGGAGTTGAGATCGCCGACCAGTCGCTGGACGCCGCGATGGAGAGTGCCGGTGTACTGATCGTCGAGCTGCCACCAGTCGAGGCCGCGTTCTTCCGACCATTCCGCACTCTGACCGAATTCCTGTCCCATGAACAGCAGTTGCTTGCCTGGATGCGCCCACATGTATGCAAGCAGTGAGCGCAGGCCGGACGCCTTGGCGAAGTCGTTCCCGGGCATCCGGGTCCACAGAGTTCCTTTGCCGTGCACCACTTCGTCATGGCTGATCGGTAGCAGGTAGTTCTCACTCCACGCGTACATCAGTGAGAACGTGATCTCGTGATGGTGGTAGGTCCGGTGTACCGGGTCGTGACCGAGGAACCCGAGGGTGTCGTGCATCCACCCCATGTTCCACTTCATGTTGAATCCGAGGCCGCCGACATTGGTCGCCCGAGTGACTCCGGGCCACGCCGTCGACTCCTCGGCGACGGTGACGACTCCTCGATGGTTCTTGTGGACGGTGGCGTTCATCTCCTGCAGGAACGCAACGGCTTCGAGATTCTCGCGGCCGCCGTGAATGTTGGGAGTCCATCCACCTTCCGGGCGTGAGTAATCCAGGTACAGCATCGATGCGACGGCGTCGACGCGCAGTCCGTCGATGTGGAACTCCTCGAGCCAGAAGAGCGCGTTGGCGACGAGGAAGTTCCGCACCTCGCGGCGACCGAAGTCGAATACGTATGTGCCCCAGTCCAACTGCTCGCCGCGACGCGGATCGGCGTGCTCGTACAGGGGAGTTCCGTCGAAACGAGCCAGGGCCCACTCGTCTTTGGGGAAGTGTGCAGGCACCCAGTCGACGATGACACCTATCCCTGCGGCGTGCAGGTGGTCGACGAACCAGCGGAAGTCGTCCGGGGTGCCGAAGCGGGAGGTCGGTGCGTAGTACGAGGTGACCTGGTATCCCCACGATCCACCGAACGGATGCTCGGAGACGGGCAGCAGTTCGACGTGGGTGAATCCGGTTTCGGTGACGTAGACGGCGAGTTGCTCGGCCATCTGCCGGTAGTCGAGTCCCGGACGCCACGATCCGAGGTGCACCTCGTACACGCTCATCGGGGACTGCGAAGGATCGACACCGGCGCGGGTTTCGAGCCAGGCCGCGTCGTTCCACTCATGCGAACTGGTGGTCACTCGCGATGCAGTCGCCGGCGGGACCTCGGTACCGAATGCCATGGGATCGGCCTTGTCGCGAACGGAGCCGTCGTGGCCGTGGACCCGGAACTTGTACAGCGAACCGACTGCGATGTCGGGCAGGAAGAGTTCCCAGACCCCAGTGGATCCGAGGACTCGCATGGGGGCAAATTGCCCACTCCACCCGTCGAAGTCGCCGACGACGGTCACGCCGCGGGCGGCCGGAGCCCAGACGGCGAACGAGGTGCCGTCGACGGGTCCGTCCGGTGTCTCGTAAGAACGCGGATGTGCGCCGAGGATGTCCCACAGTCGTTCGTGCCGACCTTCGCCGAACAGGTGAAGGTCGAGTTCACCGAGAGTCGGCAGGAATCGGTAAGGGTCGGCTGCGAGAACCGTGTGTCCACCCGGGTACGTCACGGAATAGCGATAGTCGATCAGGTCGGGGTAGGGGACCAGAGCCACGAAGATTCCGTTCGAAACATGTTCGAGAGGAAAGTCTTTGCCGCCGATGACGGCGCTGACGGACTCGGCGTTGGGACGCAACGCTCGCAGAACGGTGCCGTCGGCGTGGGGATGGGCGCCGAGGACACTGTGCGGATCGTGATGTTCACCGCGCGCCAACAGCTCCAGATCGTGATTGTCCGGTGCGATACCCGAAGGGAACTTCTCGGTTGACATCACTTGCCTCCACCTGCGCGGTGCGCATTGCGTGCTTGGTAGGCCAGAGAGATCCGGGCCGGATACGGAACCGGTGGGAGCGCGAGGATGTGCGCCACCGAACGCCAGGGCTCGAGGCGGACGAAATTGGCTTGGCCCCAATTGAACTGCTCACCGGTTACCTCGTCGAGCACGGTCATGTGGTCGTGCCATTCGCGTCCGAGCGCCGGCATGTCCAACCAGACGGTGCCCTCTTCTGCAGCGAACGGGTTGAGGTTGATCACCGTCAGGACGGCGTCACCGGTCGAGGCGTCGAACTTCGAGTAGGCGATCAACGCGTCGTTGTCGATGTGGTGAAAGTGCAGGTTCCGCAACTGTTGCAGGGCCGGATGTGCACGCCGGATGCGGTTGAGCGCGGTGATCCACGGCTCGAGAGACTCGCCTCGCGCTGCTGCTTCGGCGAAACGGCGCGGCCGAAGTTGGTATTTCTCGGAGTCGAGGTATTCCTCGCTGCCGGGGCGAACGGCTTGGTGTTCGTAGAGTTCGTAACCGGAGTAGACGCCCCACGTCGGCGCCAGGGTGGCGGCGAGAGCTGCTCGCAGTGCAAACATTCCGGGCCCACCGTGCTGGAGGGACTCGTGCAGGATGTCCGGCGTGTTCACGAAGAGGTTCGGTCGGGCTTCGTCGGCTTTCGCCGCCAGCTCGTTACCGAATTCGGTGAGCTCCCACTTCGCAACTCGCCAGGTGAAGTACGTGTACGACTGCGTGAACCCGCGCCGGGCAAGGCCGTACATGCGCGCCGGACGAGTGAAAGCCTCGGCGAGGAACAAGACGTCGGGGTCGGTTTTCTTGACCTCCGAGATGAGTGTCTCCCAGAAGTTGGGCGGCTTGGTGTGCGGGTTGTCGACACGAAAGATCTTGACTCCGGCGTTGATCCAGTGGCGGACCACGCGCAGGATTTCCTTGTCCAGACCGCGAGGATCGGTGTCGAAGTTGATCGGGTAGATGTCCTGATACTTCTTGGGCGGGTTCTCGGCGTAGGCGATGGTGCCGTCGGGAAGGACGTTGAACCACTCCGGATGCTTCTTGGCCCATGGATGATCCGGGGCGCACTGCAGCGCGAGATCCAATGCCACTTCGAGATCGAGCTTGCGGGCCGCAGCGACGAAGGCCTTGAAGTCCTTGAGCGTGCCGAGTTGCGGGTGAACCGCGTCGTGCCCGCCGTCGACCGAGCCGATGGCCCACGGCGAGCCGACGTCACCGGGTTCGGGAGTGAGAGTGTTGTTGCGTCCCTTGCGGTTGATCTCGCCGATGGGATGGATCGGCGGAAGGTAGACGACGTCGAAACCCATTGCGGCGATGCGGGGTAGGTCTTCGGCCGAGGTTCGGAAAGTACCGTGTTGCGGCACCCCGTTCTCGTCCCAACCGCCCGTCGAGCGGGGGAAGAACTCGTACCACGATCCGAACAGTGCACGGTTGCGATCGACGACGACGGGGTGGGACTCGCCCTTGGTGACCAGTTCACGGAGCGGAGTGGCGCGGAGCAGTTCGGCGACGTCGGAGGCGAAGGCCGGCGCGACGCGAGCAGTCAGCGCCTGATCGCTGCGCAGCGACGCCGTGACGGCCTCGAGCCTGGACCTGTTGCCCCGCGGTACCTCGTGCGCGGCCTGTTCGAACAGGCGCGCACCGATTTCCAGGTCGTTGGCCAACTCGGCCGCCCCTTGCCCGACGGCGAGTTTCGCTTCCACGGCGTGCTTCCAGGTGGCGATGGGATCGCTCCACGCCTCGATCCGGAACGACCACATACCTTCGGCGGACGGTGTGAACACCGCGTCGACGGTGTCCGGTTCGGTGCCGGGGTCCATCGGAATGCGCAGCGGCTTGGTACCGCGCGGACCACGCACGACCAAAGTGGCGGAAATGGCGTCGTGGCCTTCTCGCCACACGGTTGCGTGCACTGGGAAGACTTCACCGACCACGGCCTTTGCCGGATAGTTACCCGAGATCTCGGGTACCACGTCGTCGATACCGAGGCGTCCTGACACGGGAAGCTCCATTTCTGGTGATGGATCGCGGTAAAACTTTCTTTCGCCGGGTTCAACCGTAGTGGGTGCGGCGCTGGAGTGCTGATAACGACGAATTCGGGTCTGTCGGTGGTCAGGTCGGCTCGGGCGTTCGGTTCCACCGGACAGAGTGCAAGGAACTCGACTAGGGTTCGCGGGGTGAAAGCCTTGCGTCGGTTCACTGTCCGAGCCCACCTTCCGGAGCGCCTCGCCGCGCTCGGCCCCCTGTCCACCAACCTTCGGTGGTCGTGGCATCCCGAGACACAGGATCTGTTCTCGCGACTCGACCCCGAACTCTGGCAAGCAGTCCAGTTCGATCCGGTCCGCATGCTCGGGGAAGTCGACCCCACCCGTCTCGACGAACTCAGCAGTGACGAGGCATTTCTCGGTGACCTCGACACTGCAGCAGCCGATCTCGATGCTTATCTGAGCACCCCGCGTTGGTATCAGTCCCAGCAGGCCAAGGGCACATCGTTAGCCGGCGGAATTGCGTACTTCTCCATGGAGTTCGGAGTCAGCGAAGTTCTGCCCAACTACTCCGGTGGATTGGGCATCCTGGCGGGCGATCACCTCAAGGCCGCGTCCGACCTCGGGCTGCCGCTCATCGGCGTCGGACTGCTCTACCGATCCGGCTACTTCCGCCAGTCGCTGACCGCCGACGGTTGGCAGGCCGAGCACTACCCGCCGCACGACCCTCAAGGGTTGCCTCTTCGTTTGCTGACGGACGCAGGCCCGGCTTCCGAAGACGGATCGCCGGTCGTCATTCACGTCGCCATGCCCGGTGGCCGGGTGCTGCGTGCGCGAGTGTGGATCGCTCAGGTCGGACGAGTGCCGTTGCTGCTGCTCGATTCCGACATCGCCGAGAACGACGCGGATCTGCGCGGCGTCACGGACCGTCTCTACGGCGGGGACCAGGATCACCGCATCAAGCAGGAGATCCTCGCGGGTATCGGCGGCGTCCGCGCGGTGCGCGCCTACACCGCGGCGTACGGATTGCCCGATCCCGAGGTGTTCCACATGAACGAGGGGCATGCCGGATTCCTCGGCATCGAACGGATTCGGGAACTTGTCACCACCAGCGGTCTGGACTTCGATTCGGCTCTGGCCGCGGTCCGTGCCGGAACGGTCTTCACGACGCACACTCCGGTTCCCGCCGGAATCGACCGCTTCCCGGCGGATCTGGTCCGTCACTACTTCGGCGGAGCGAACGGCGAGAACGAATCGAGTTTGCTTCCCGGCCTGACCGTCGACCGCATCGTCGGGATGGGGCGTGAAGCCGATCCTTCGATCTTCAACATGGCGCACATGGGTCTTCGCCTGGGCCAGCGAGCCAACGGCGTCTCGAAGTTGCACGGCATCGTCAGCCGCGACATGTTCAACGGTCTCTGGCCGGGCTTCGACGCCGACGAGGTGCCGATCGGTTCGGTCACCAACGGTGTTCACGCGCCGACGTGGGCGGCGCCGGAGTGGATGGACGTGGCCAGGCGGATCGTCGGTCAGGAGCAACTCGAAGAAGCACGCGGGTGGGAGCGCCTGCACGAGTTGTCGGCAACCGAACTGTGGGAAACACGTAATGCGTTGCGCGGCAAGTTGGTCGACGAAGTTCGTCGTCGCGTCCGAGCGTCCTGGCTCGAACGCGGCGCGACCGAGGCCGAACTCGGCTGGACCACTGGAGTATTCGATCCCAACGTCTTGACAGTCGGATTCGCCAGGCGCGTTCCGACGTACAAGCGGTTGACGCTGATGCTGCGTGATCCCGAGCGTCTGCGTGCGATGTTGCTCGACGAGAAACGTCCGGTGCAGTTGGTGGTGGCCGGCAAGTCGCACCCCGCCGACGACGGCGGTAAGGCACTCATCCAGCAGGTCGTGCGGTTCGCCGACGAAGCGGATGTGCGTCACCGCATCGTCTTCCTGCCTGATTACGACATGTCGATGGCCCGCTACTTGTACTGGGGCTGCGACGTGTGGCTCAACAACCCGCTTCGCCCCCTCGAGGCGTGCGGTACTTCCGGCATGAAATCCGCGCTCAACGGCGGCCTCAACCTCTCCATTCGCGACGGATGGTGGGACGAGATGTACGACGGCGAGAACGGGTGGGCCATTCCGACGGCCGACGGTGTTCTCGACGACGTGCGGCGTGACGATCTGGAAGCCAGCGCCCTCTACGAACTTCTCGAGCACGCGGTACTGCCGACGTTCTACGACCGTGATGCAGCCGATCTGCCGACGCGCTGGGTCGAGAGGGTTCGCCACACCCTCGAGAATCTGGGCCCGAAGGTGTTGGCATCACGCATGGTTCGTGACTACGCCGTCGACTACTACGCCCCTTCGGCGGAATCAGCTCGAGCGGTAGTGGCGGATGATTTTGCCGGCGCGCGTGAGGTGGCCGAGTTCCGTCGTCGCATCGAATCGCAGTGGCCGTCGGTCGTCGTCGAGCAGGTGGACGGTTCCGGCTTGCCGGACACCCCGGAGATCGGTGCGACCATCTCTTTGAAGGCCAAGGTCCGCCTCGGCGGCTTGTCGGTCTCGGATGTGGAGGTTCAGGCAGTCCTGGGACGCGTCAGCCCAGGCGAGGAACTCACCGACGTGGTGACGTTCCCGATGACGCACTTCGGCGCCGAGGACGGAACCGAGATCTTCGAAGCCGAGGTTGCGCTTCCGGTCTCCGGCTCCGTGGGATACACCGTGCGGGTGCTGCCGCATCACCGGTTGTTGGTCGATGCGTCCGAACTCGGGTTGGTGACCACTCCGAGCGTCTGACGTATTGCATTCTGCCCCGGTCCGTTCGGTCGGTACCGGGGCAGAATTGTGCCCGCGTGAGAACTGGGTCAGGGACGTGAGTCGCGGATGCGGGTGAGTGCCTTGCGGACGACTTCGGGGTTGGTCGTCTCCCAGAACGGAGGCAGCGATGCGCGAAGGTAACCCGCGTATCTCGCCGTGGCCAGACGCGGATCGAGCACGGCCACCACACCTTTGTCGTCGGTGCTACGAAGCAGGCGACCCACGCCCTGTGCCAGGAGCAGCGCCGCGTGATTGGCCGAGACGCTGAGAAAGCCGTTACCGCCATGGGATTCGATAGCCTGCTGGCGAGCCATCAACAGTGGGTCGTCCGGGCGCGGGAACGGAATCCGGTCCAAGATGACGAGGCTCAGTGACGGACCCGGAACATCGACGCCTTGCCACAGGGACAACGTGCCGAACAGTGACGTGGGTTCGTCCTTGGCGAAGGCCTTGACGAGGGTGCCAGTGGCGTCGTCGCCCTGGCACAGGATGGGGGTGTCGAGGCGTTCACGCATCGCCTCCGAGGCGGCTTTGGCGGCGCGCATCGAAGAGAACAGGCCGAGGGCGCGTCCGCCCGCAGCCTCGACGAGTTCGGCGATCTCGTCGAGATAGACCGGGGAGAGGCCGTCGCGGCCGGGCGTAGGGAGGTGGCGGGCAATGTAGATGATGCCGGCCTTTGCATGGTCGAAGGGCGACCCGACGTCGAGTGAGTTCCAGCGGAAAGCCGAAGCGTCAGAAGGTGCTTCGGTGCCGATGGCGGTACCCGAGTCGGGGCGCGCGGACGATTCCGCAGGAAGACCCCAGTTGACGGCGAGACCGTCGAACGATCCGCCGACGGTCAGTGTCGCGGAAGTGAGAACGACGGTGGATTCGGCGAACAGTCGCGAGCGCAGCAATCCGCCGACCGAGAGCGGAGCCATCCGGACGGAGCGCCGCACCGATCCGCGGAACTCGTCCGAGGACAGCCAGACGACGTCCTTGCGCTTGGCCGGGTCGGGTTCGTCGAAAGCGGTGAGAATACGCACTGCACTGTCGTGGACGTCGTCGACGGACGAGAGTGCGGCGTTGCGGGCCGCAGCGGCTTCGGGATCTGCAGCAGCCATACCCGGTTTGGCCGGACCGATAGCGGTGCGCAGCGACCAGGCCGCGTCGCGGATCGCAGCCAGTGCGGGTGCCGCCCCGTCCGGGAGGCCTTCCCAGCGACCTGGGCGCAATTCCTCGAGGAGTCCAGCCCACCCCTCGCCGGCAGCTTCGAGGCGATCGGCATCCTGCTCTTCGGCGATCTTGCCGCAACGCCGGGCCGCGGCACTGATCGAGGCGGCAGTGAGATCGGCCGTGGCGACGCCGGTGACGCGGTCGACCAACTCGTGGGCCTCGTCGATCACCACGACGTCGTGGTCAGGCAGGATCTGGATGCCGGTGATGGCGTCGATCGCGAGCAGTGCGTGGTTGGTGACCACTACGTCGGCCTTCGACGCCTCGACTCGGGCGCGCTCGGCGAAGCAGTCCTCACCGACCGGGCACTGGTTCTTACCGATGCATTCGCGGGAGGTGACACTGACCTGCCGCCACGCCTGATCGGATACGCCCGGCACCAATTCGTCCCGATCACCGGTTTCGGTGTCGGAGGACCATTCGGTGAGGCGGACGACCTCCCGGCCGAGACGCGAGACCGTGAACGGATCGAACAACTCGTCCTCGGGTGGCTGCTCGGACGCGCCGGTATGGATCTTGTTCATGCACAGATAGTTGTTGCGGCCCTTGAGGATTGCGAACTCTGCGCGTCGGCCGAGTGGCTTCTTCAGGGCATCGGCGAGCCGAGGCAGATCTCGGTCGACGAGCTGACGCTGCAGCGCGATGGTGGCGGTGGACACGACCACGGTGCGTCCCGATTCGACCGCGTGGCGCAGGCTCGGAACGAGGTAGGCGAGCGACTTACCGGTACCGGTGCCGGCCTGGACGGCCAGATGCTCGCCGGTGTCGATCGAGTGCGCCACGGCGGACGCCATCGTCAGCTGACTGGTTCGTTCGGCACCGCCGAGCGACCGCACCGCTGTCTGGAGCAGTTCGGGAACGTTCGGGAGTTGATCGGCCACCCACGAAGGTTAATGGATCCCTACGTCAGAAACGTCCACGGATGATTCCCGGGGTGGTTCCCCGGCATTCGAGTCTTCTTGCGACGAGGCCTCGTCTCGCCCGATCAGCTGCACTCCCGCCTCCCGCATCTGCACCAATGCCGACTCGATCGTGGCGGTCGACACACCAGCGGTGAAGGGGAGAAGGACAGTCGTGG
The DNA here is from genome assembly GCF_024436645.1 of Rhodococcus sp. T9N. NCBI lineage: Bacteria > Bacillati > Actinomycetota > Actinomycetes > Mycobacteriales > Nocardiaceae > Rhodococcus > Rhodococcus sp. T9N. The sequence goes on from NZ_JAMSKS010000015.1 coordinate 12,326, forward strand.
CGAACCCCGCGCGCGCGGCATCGACGGCCGTGGCCTTGACACAGTGATCCGTGGCAATTCCGATCACGTCGACGTCGGTGATCTCGTGGGCGCGGAGCCAGTCCTCGAGCGTCGTGCCGTCCTCGGCTGCTCCTTCGAAACCGGAGTAGGCCGCGCTGTAGGCGCCCTTGGAGAAGATCGCCGACCCGGCGACGGAAGCGTCGAACGCCGGATGGAACTCGGCGCCGGCTGTCCCGACGACGCAGTGAACCGGCCAGCTGTCGATGAAGTCGGGATTCTCGGAGAAGTGCGCCCCAGGGTCGATGTGGAAATCGCGAGTCGCGACTACGGCGTCGTACTCGTGGGAGTTGACGAAATCGTTGACGGCTCCCGCAACCGCAGCACCGCCGTCGACTGCAAGAGCTCCACCTTCACAGAAATCGTTCTGAACGTCGACAATTATCAGTGCTTTTGCACTCACTGGTGCTCACCTCCGGTGAATCGAACGGGCACAGCCGAGTCTCCGCGCGAGAGCTTGAGGCCTTCCCACGGCAGGCTCACGAGCCCTGCCTTCAGAACTGCTCTGCTCTCTTCGAGCGTCGGCGCGCTGTCGACGACCTTGCCTTCGCGAACCAGCGGGATCAGCAGTTCGGTCGCGCCGTCCGCATCGGAGACAGGTGACGGTGATCCGGCGGGGTAGATGACTTCTTCGACGATCGTTCCGGTCGGACGCACTACGCGCAGTGCCTTCTTTGCGCCGCCGCGAGATGCCTTGTTGGTGCTTCTCTTCTCGACCGCGATTCCGTCGACCTCGACAAGTTTGTAGACCATGCCGGCGGTGGGGGCGCCTGATCCGGTGACCAGGGAAGTGCCGACGCCGTACGAGTCGACGGGTTCGGCGCGCAGAGCCGCGATCGCGTACTCGTCCAGGTCGCCGGAGACGACGATGCGTGTTTTGGTAGCACCGAGATCGTCGAGTTGTTGGCGTACCTGACGAGCAAGAACGCCGAGATCGCCGGAGTCGATGCGAACCCCGCCCAGCTCGGGACCGGCAACGGCGACAGCCGTTTTCACACCCTCGGTGATGTCGTAGGTATCGACGAGCAACGTGGTGGATACGCCGAGTGCCGCGACCTGACCGCGGAATGCCGCTGCCTCGTCCGGACCGTCTTCGGTGGTGTGCAGGAGAGTGAAGGCGTGCGCGCTGGTACCTGCACTGGGTACGTCGTGACGCCGCGCGGCTTCGAGGTTGGAGGTGGCGTCGAAGCCGGCGAGATACGCGGCACGTGAAGCGGCGACGGCGGCCTGTTCGTGTGTACGACGCGAGCCCATCTCGATCATCCGTCGACCGCCCGCTGCGCTCACCATGCGGGCTGCGGCCGAAGCGATCGCGCTGTCGTGGTTGAGGATCGAGAGAATCAAGGTTTCGAGGATGACGCACTCGGCGAACGTTCCGCGGACCGAGAGGATCGGTGATCCGGGGAAGTAGAAATCTCCCTCGCGGTAGCCGTCGATGTCACCGGAGAATCGATAGTTGCGCAGCCACTCGACGGTCGTGTCGTCGAGAAATTTTGCAACGATCGCCAGTTCAGGTTCACCGAACCGGAACTGCTCGAGTGCGTCGAGAAGGCGCTCGGTACCGGCGACGACGCCGTAGCGACGGCCGTCTGGCAGCCGCCGTGCAAATACCTCGAAACTGCAGTTGCGGAAGGCAGATCCGTCGGCGAGAGCCGCCGAGAGCATGGTCAGTTCGTACTGATCGGTGAGCAGTGCGGTGCTGGCACCGGCGTCGCGGATGTTGGAAATTTGCGTAGGCACGCACACAACTCTATGCGCGAGACGACGTGGGTGGGTGTTGTCGCCTCTCGTCGCGCCGTACCCTGGATACATGGTTTTCGGCGGCGCGACCGTGTCCGGCACTTACTCGGCGAACGTAACGATGAGAGGCGCTACGGCTTCCTCTCCTCAAGCCACGCCCGAGCAGTCGGAGGCTGTTTCGACCATCGAAGCCGCAGATCGGCCCTGGGTGACCATCGTCTGGGACGACCCGGTCAATCTCATGCATTACGTGACTTACGTGTTCCAGAAGTTGTTCGGCTACAGCAAAGCCAAGGCCACCGACCTGATGATGCAAGTCCATTCGGAGGGCAAGGCCGTGGTCTCGAGCGGTTCGCGCGACAAGATGGAGGCCGATGTTCGTCGCCTCCACGCTGCCGGTCTCTGGGCCACGATGCAACGCGACGACACCTGAGAAAAGCACTTTTTCGACCGATTTGTTCGCCTAACTCGTAGACGGGAGTCCGACGCGTGCGGACGTGGAGTAGGAAGAGTTCACTCGGCGGAGTGAAGTTCAAGTCCGAGATGGACGGCCACGAGGCGGCGGTTCTGCGCTCGCTCGTGGAGTCGGTGACCGGGCTTCTCGACGAGCGCGCGTCTTCGGCGCCGCAAGACGAGCTCGCCGCGCTGACGGGTCTTCGTACCGGAAATTCGGAGACGCCCGACAATCCGGTGTTGGCGCGATTGCTTCCCGACTTCCAGCGCACCGATCCGGACAAGGTCGCTCCGGACAGTGACGATCTCGACGACGCCGGCGCCAATGTCAACGGCGCGCTGCGCAGTTTGCACGAACCCGAGATCATCGACGCCAAGCGTGAGTCCGCTCGCATGTTGTTGGCTTCGCTTCCGGAGGCCGGCGGCAAGGTCGTTCTCACGCAGGAACAGGCCGACGCCTGGCTGTCCTCGCTCAACGACGTCCGTCTCGCGCTCGGAACCAATCTCGGCATCGACGCCGACACACCGGAGAGCCTCGAACCCGACGACCCGCGAGCCCCGCATCTCGACGTCTATCACTGGTTGACGTGGATGCAGGACTCCCTCGTCCAGGCGCTCATGCCATGACCACGACGCGGACCGGGCCCACTGATTCACTGACAGATGTCGCCGGCCTCGCCGTCGGTCATCACCACAATCTCGACGAGGGAGCCACTCTCGGAAGCGGCGCAGCCACCGGCTGCACGGTCGTGCTCGCGTCGGCCGGTGTGGTCGCCGGAGTCGACGTCCGGGGCGGCGGTCCGGGTACCCGCGAGACCGATCTGCTCGACCCGAGCCATTCGGTCCAGCAGGTCAATGCCGTGCTGTTGACCGGCGGTAGTGCCTACGGACTTGCCGCGGCCGACGGAGTGATGCGCTGGCTCGAGGAACACGATCACGGGATCGCGATGGGCGCTCCCGGCCAGGTGGTACCGATCGTGCCCGGCGCCGTGATCTTCGATCTGCCGGTGGGGGACTGGACCGTTCGTCCGACCGGCGATTTCGGATTCCTCGCTGCCGACACTGCTTCGCGCGAATTCGCCACGGGCACGGTCGGCGCGGGGGTAGGTGCCAGAGCCGGAGCGCTCAAGGGTGGGGTGGGAACGGCCAGCGTCGTGATCGCCGACGGCCCCGCCGAGGGGACTACGGTCTCCGCCTTGATCGTGGCGAATCCGGTGGGTTCGGTCTTCGACCCCAGAACAGGCCTGCCGTGGGGCGTCGGCTCGGACGGCGCGGAGTCGTTCGGCCTCAGGCTCCCCGACGCGTCCGAACTCGCGGCGGCCAACGCCGTTGCAGCCAAGGGAACTGTCCTCAACACCACGATCGGTGTGGTCGCCACTGACGCCGCCTTGACGAAAGCCGGGTGCCGACGCGTCGCCGTCGCAGGTCATGACGGCCTGGCCCGAGCGATTCGGCCCGCACATTCGCCGCTCGACGGCGACACGATCTTTGCGCTCGCCACCGGTGATCACACTCCGAATTCGGAGATCACGGTTCCGGACGCTTTCCCGAACGATCTGCCGATACTCGACGCGGTGTGCGCGGCTTCGGCCCAGGTGGTCGAACGTGCGATCGTCACAGCGATTCTCGACGCCACGTCGGTAGCCGGAATCCCGAGCTACCGCGAACTCTTCCCGTCCGCATTTCTCTAGGCAGCACTCCTGGAATCGGCGGTAATCTCGAATTGAGCCTGGTCGCGAGTGACCGGATCAGAAGACCGGATCGACGGTGGAGGACGCACACGATGACGATGGATTTCAACAGTCCGGACTTCGGCACCCGGACGCCGGCACCGAAATCCGGTCCGCCCTCGGTGTGGAAGCAGTCGGCCGTGTTGGTGGGCGGCTTCGCGATCCTGCTCTACGTGATCGAGATCGTGGATGTCATCTCCGGTCAGAATGTCCAGAACGCCGGCGTCACCCCGCGCACGCTCGACGGCCTGTGGGGAATCCTGTTCGCCCCGGTGCTGCACGACGACTGGGGTCATCTGATCGCCAACACCATTCCGGTGCTGATCCTCGGATACCTCGTGCTGGTGTCGGGAATTGCGCGGGGACTCGCGGCGACCGGCATCATCTGGGTGATCGGCGGCGTCGGGACCTGGTTGTTCGCCGGCTCGAACTCGAATCACGTCGGTGCGTCCGTGCTGATCTTCGGCTGGGTCACCTACCTGCTGGTGCGCGGGTTCTTCACGCGGAGCTTCACACAGATCCTGATCGGCGTTGCCGTCTTCGTCGTGTACGGCGGAGTGCTGTGGGGCGTTCTGCCGAGCGATCCACGGGTTTCCTGGCAAGGGCATCTGTTCGGAGCGATCGGCGGCGTGGTTGCTGCCTGGGCGCTGACGTCGGGGGAGAGGGCCAAGCGCGCCGGGTCGGCGCCGGCCGTTCGACCACCGAGTTTCTGAACGGACGTGGGTCACACCCTCACTGCGGTGTGACTTCGACGCGCCAAAACCACCAAGAGCTTTTTCCCAGACGGGTAGACGTGGCAGCATGACCGGTATGCGCATGACCGTCCTGGGGTGTTCCGGCAGCGTCACGGGTCCGGATTCACCGGCTTCGGGATACCTGCTCACGGCACCGGGAACTCCGCCGCTCGTGATCGACTTCGGCCCGGGAGTTCTTGGGGCGTTGCAGCGATACGCCGATCCGGGCGAGGTGACGATCCTGCTTTCGCACCTTCATGCGGACCACTGTCTCGACATGCCCGGCCTGCTCGTCTGGCGTCGCTATCACCCCAACCCGCCGGTCGGCCGGGCTCTGGTTTACGGCCCCACCGACACCGCGTGCCGCATCGGAGTGTCCTCCGCCGAGTGCGCCGGCGAGATGGACGACATCTCCGACACCATCGACGTCCGGCTCTGGGCCGAGAACGAGCCGGTGACGTTCGGTGAACTGAGCGTCGTCGCCCGCCGGATGAATCATCCACCCGAGGCTTACGGTTTCCGGATCACCGGCGCCGACGGCCGCGTCCTCGTCTATACAGGCGACACCGGTATGTGCGACAACGTCGTCGAACTCGCGCGTGGTGCAGACGTGTTGCTCTCTGAAGCGTCGTGGACCGACAGTCCGGATCGCCCCGAGGGAGTTCACCTCTCCGGTAAGGAAGCCGGCCGTGTGGCTGCCCTCGCCGGCGTCAAGGAACTTCTCCTCACGCACATCCCGCCGTGGACATCGCGTGAAGACGTGATCGCCGAAGCGAAATCCGAATTCTCCGGACCGGTCCATGCCGTCTCCGCCGGAAGTGTCTACGACATCTGATTCCCCTCACATTCGGTGCAGCGCTCACCGGGCGACCGCTAGGCTCACGAAGGTGACTACACGAGAAGACGGTAGGGCGGACGACGAGCTCCGCACGGTCAAGATCACCCGCGGGTTCACCAGTCATCCGGCCGGATCCGTTCTGGTCGAGTTCGGGAACACTCGCGTCATGTGCACCGCCAGCGTCGAAGAGGGTGTACCCCGCTGGCGCAAGGGCTCCGGCTTGGGTTGGCTGACAGCCGAATACGCGATGCTTCCCGCCGCCACGCACACGCGCAGTGGCCGCGAATCGGTCAAGGGCAAGGTCGGCGGCCGCACGCAGGAGATCAGTCGACTCATCGGCCGATCACTTCGAGCGTGCATCGATCTCGCGGCAATCGGTGAGAACACCATCGCCCTCGACTGTGATGTCCTCCAAGCCGACGGCGGCACCCGCACCGCGGCAGTGACGGGGGCATACGTGGCCCTGGTCGACGCCGTGACGTACCTGCGCGCCGCCGACCTGCTCTCCGACCCTCAGCCCATCTCGTGTGGCATAGCGGCCGTCAGCGTCGGCGTCGTGGACGGACGAGTGCGCCTCGATCTTCCGTACGAAGAGGATTCGCGTGCCGAGGTAGACATGAATGTCGTGGCCACCGATACCGGCACGCTGGTGGAAATTCAGGGAACCGGTGAGGGCGCCACCTTCCCACGCTCGACGCTGGACAAGCTGCTCGACTCCGCTCTGGCTGGTTGTGAGCAACTTTTCGAGATCCAGCGTCAGGCGTTGGCCGAGCCGTATCCCGGGGTGCTACCCGAACCGAAGAATCCGGAACCCAAGAAGAAGTTCGGTGCCTGAGCTGTGAGCGTACGAGTATTGGTTGCCAGCCGAAATGCCAAGAAACTGAAGGAACTTCACCGGGTGCTCGACGCCGCTGGAGTGAACGGAATCGAACTGGTCGGGCTCGACGAGGTCCCGCCGTTCCCCGAAGCCCCCGAGACCGGAGCGACGTTCGAGGAGAATGCGCTCGCCAAAGCGCGTGACGGAGCAGCTGCAACCGGAATGCCTTGCATCGCAGACGATTCCGGTGTCGAGATCGGCGCACTCAACGGTATGCCGGGTGTGCTGTCCGCGCGGTGGTCGGGTACTCACGGAAACGACGGCGCCAACACGGCTCTGGTCCTGGCTCAGCTGGGAGACGTGCCGGACGAGCGTCGAGGCGCGGCATTCGTCTCCGCCTGTGCACTGGTGATCCCCGGCGGCGACGAGACCGTCGTGCGCGGCGAATGGTGCGGGGTGATCGGCCGAGAACCAGCCGGCGACGGGGGCTTCGGATACGACCCCATCTTCCGTCCGGACGGCGACACCCGCTCTGCCGCAGAACTCACCCCGGCCGAGAAGGATGCGGCGTCACATCGAGGGCGCGCGCTCGTGCAGCTCGTTCCGGCTCTGGCGGCGCTGGCCGGCTGAACCGAATCCGAAAAGTAGAGCCCTGAACGCGTCTGCGTTCAGGGCTCTACTTTTCGGAACTCTCAGAGCTGATAAGCCTGCTTCACCTGGGCAGTCCGCTTGTGCTCGAACACGAACGACAGGAACGGGATCGTGCCGGCAAGCGCGGTGGCAACCGTCGTACCGGGCTTCCATCGAGCCTTGATCGCCAAGTCGATCGTGAACACGAGATAGAGCATGTAGAACAGGCCGTGGATCTGGCCGATGTAGAACAACCACGACGGCGCGTCCGCCGAATTGTCGAGAATCAGGTACTTGTAGACCATCTCACCGGTCAGGAACAGCAGCCAGAGGCCGGTGATCCAGGCGAGAACGCGGTATCGGACCAGCGCCGACGCAACCTTCTTCTGCTTTTCTGCGTTGACTGCGGGGGTAGCGATGCTCGCTTCCGAACCGGTACTCACGTCGTGCTCCTATCGGACTCGCGAGCGGCGAGCTGCGCAAGGTAGTCGTTGTATTCCAGCATTTGGCGGGCTTCAGGGTCGTCGACGTCGAGGTTCACATCGTCGAACTCGGCCCGCGGGCGTTGCGGCAAGAGGTCGGCGGGAATCTCACGCGGCTCCGCGGCGGCTTCCTCGGCTTCGGCCTCTTCGGGGTCCACGTCTTCGAGCTGAACGAACTTGCGATACGCGTACACGACAAACGCCGCGAACAGCGGCCACTGGAACGCGTACCCGAGATTCTGTCCCGAGCCTCCGACGGCTTCGAAGCGCTCCCACTGCCACCAGCCGAGCGCGAGGCAGCCGGCAGCTGACACGATGACCAGCAGAATCAGCGCAGGTCGGCGTTTAGTAGCGTTCTTGGACACACTAAGACGGTACCTGAGAGCTATAGTGCCTCGCCCTGCGATCTCCGACACGGTGTCGTAGAAGCCGTGCCACGGCGTGTCGTAGAGGCCGTGCCACGGCGTGTCGTAGAGGCCGTCCCGCAGCACCTGTGCGCTATGCCCATCCTCACCCGCAACGCCAGGGCACTGAACACATTCTCCCGGCTGTGCTGCATCGATAACCTCGGCGCGTATCCGAAAGCAGGGGAGTGTTTCATGCACATCAGAGTGATTCGCCCGGTCATCGACACCACACTGACTCCGGCGGTGACAGCCGAGGTGGAGCACTGGGCGGCGCCCGGCACGACGGTCGACGTCGTTTCGCTGCCTACCGGTACGGCGAGCATCGAGTCCGAGTACGACGAGGCACTTGCCGGCCCCGGGATAGTGCAGAGGGTCGAGGAAGCGGCTGCCGACGGCGTGGACGGTGTGTTCATCACGTGTTTCGCCGATCCCGGAGTGCATGCCGCCCGAGAGGTCATCGACGCACCGGTGGTCGGCGGCTTCGAGCCGTCATTTCTGACAGCGATGAGTCTGGGCGATCGCGTCGGTGTCGTGACTATCCTGCCGAACGTCGTGCCGATGCTGCGATCGCTCACTCGGCGGTATGGGCTCGATAGTCGGCTGGGCAGTATTCGAGTCGTGGACATGCCGGTGCTGGGCCTCACCGATCGGGAGGAACTGATCGATCGACTGGCCGCTCAGGCGTCTGTGGCAGTGGAGAACGGCGAGGCCGATTCCGTCGTTCTCGGTTGCACCGGGATGCTCGGTGTGACCAGTGCAGTCCGAGACAGGCTGCATGGCAAAGGGATTCACGTTCCGGTTGTGGATCCGACGGCGTCGGCGATCACGTGGTTGGAGAGCTCGGTCCGTTTGGGGCTGACGCCGAGCCGGACGACATACATGACCCCGCCGGTCAAGGCTCGAAAGCGCTGAGCCTGATCTAGAACCGAAAAAGCCCCGCCGGATCTGATCCGGCGGGGCTTTTCGTTGTGCGCGAGGGGGGACTTGAACCCCCACGTCCTGAGACACTGGAACCTAAATCCAGCGCGTCTGCCAATTCCGCCACTCGCGCGCGGAATTCAAAGGATACGCGAGTGGAATCGCTCGCGGGCACACCACCCTGGTCGGGATGTGCCCGGGCGCTCTCACGCCGTTGTGGCAAGTGGATCCGCTGCCGGCGGCGTAGCGGATCTCTCCGATCGGCGCGGTTGCTCAGCGGTGCGTTGATATCGCCACGCAGCGTGGGTGAGTGTTGGAACATCGACATCGAGATGTTCGGCAACCGCAACGAGCAACTCGGCTGCGTCGGTGCTCGACAACAATTTCTCGCTACTGCTTGCTTCGGTGGCGAACCGTGCAAGTAGATCTATCGAAGTTACCGTCAACCTCCCGGACAGGAACATCAGTGTCTCGAAGGTCCTGGGGCCGAGCCCCGGAACGGAGACGACTGCCGAACGGAGGCTTTCGGTGTCCTCGACGTCGGCACTGGACCGGCAACCGGATTCGACGAGCGCCTTGGCCGCACGAGCCGCACCCTCGGCCTTGGTGAAGTAGTTGCCCGGCACGCGCTGGCGATTGCCGAGAATCGTTGCGAGCTCGTCGCCACGGTCGGTGAAGGCGGCGAGAGCGGGCAAGCTGTCGAGGCGATCGTCGGCGGCTACCGAGCGGTGTGTGCGCCAACGGTCGACGACGGCGCGGACTCCGGTCTTCGGTGTTCCATAGGCGGCGCGCGACGAGAAGATCGCATCGAGAAGGGCGGCTTCGGACTCGCGCGGCCATCCCTGGTTCCAATGCGGCCACGCCTCGCACGGAAGCTCGGCGCCGATGAATTCGGCCGCTCTGACTACGTCTGTGTCTTTCATGATTTCTCCCCCCGAGAAGTTGTCCGGTGTGGACGCGCTGAACGTAGCGAGGGGGTCCGACAGATTGTGGCCCGGAACGCACGGGATCGACCGTCCGTCAAGGAGGTCACGAATTGGTAACAATAAATATGAGGGGTTCCTCAGGTTTCTGAAAATCCCGGTAACAGTCCCAGGCAGGGCGTTCGCGACCTACTCGCGAGTCACTTTCTCGAAGTCTCGTGAGGAAGATCACGGCCCCGAAAGTCCAGATTTCCAGGGTGTCGACAAACGTGAGGAAATCCTCATGATTCTGTGTAAACCTTGTCTTGCACGAACGCCCTGACTCCGTCGATTCTCTCGACGAATTCGCGAGCACTTCAGCCGGGCAGCACACCGCAAATCCCACCTCGCCGCAGAGGTGACCAGGAGAGGACGTACGCGTGACGATCGATGACACGACACCTACAGGAAACGGACGCGACTCGAAGGGTGGACGCCGTTTCGGCGTCGATGGGGGACAGTCCCGCACGACCAGCAAAGGTGCCCTCGTCGATTCGCTGAACAACGGCGTTTCCTACGCAATCGCTTTCGGTGGACAGGGCGCTCCCTGGCTCACCTCGCTCGAGGAGCTCAGCCGTGACAACGGACTGGAGCCCGTTCTGACCGATCTGGTCAATGACGCAGCAGCACGCCTCGCGCCCGTCGCGCAGGATCTCCTCGTGGTTCGCCCGGTCGGATTCGATCCGATCGCGTGGATGCTCGAAGCCGAGATCGTCGACGAAGAAGAAGGTGAGAAGTCGGCCGGGCCTTCCGCTGCCGCGCTCACCGCAGCTCCGGTGTCACTCCCCGGCGTCTTCCTCACGCAGCTTGCGGCGTTGCGTGCACTCTCCGCTCAGGGTCTGGATGTAGCCGGTAACCCGCCGGCTGCCGTCATCGGCCACTCGCAGGGCCTTCTGGCCACGGCTGCCGTAGCCGCGCAGGGCAATGACGACGGTGAACTCCTCGCCGTCGCACAGCTCGTCGGTGCTGCTGCCAGCTTGGTCGGCCGTCGCCGCGGCGTCATCGCCGGCGCCTCCGCGAAGCCGATGGTTGCGGTCTCGGGCGTCGATCCCGAGCGTCTCGCGGCCATCGTCGCCGAGCTTGCCGAGGGTGTGGCGCCTGAGCGCGCGGCTGTCCTCGCTATCCGCAACGGCCGTCGCCGCGTCGTTCTCGCCGGGCCGCCCGCTCAGCTGGCACGCGTGCAAGAGCGTTGCGAGCAGATCGAAGCCGAGGAAGCCCGCGAGCGTGAGGGTAAGAAGCGTGGCGGTTCCGTCTTCGCGCCGTCCTTCGATCCGCTCGACACCGAAATCGGCTTCCATCACCCCGCATTGACCGAGGCCGTCGAACTCGTCGGCAGCTGGGCGACCCGTTGCGGTCTCGACGCGGACCGTGCGCGCGAACTTGCGCAGGGTGTCCTCGTCGATCCGGTCGACTGGGTCGAGGCTGTCGACGGCGCAATCTCCGCCGGCGCCAAGTGGATTCTCGATCTCGGACCCAGCGATCAGCTGACCCGAATGACGTCCTCTTCGCTGCGTGGGCAGGGCATCGGCATCATCGCGGCCGCCACCCGCGGCGGACACCGCAATCTGCTCACCCCCGGTGCAGCACCTGAGGTCTCACGTTCGTGGTCCGAGTTCGCGCCGAAGCCCGTTGCGCTTCCCGGCGGCCGTATCGGCGTCGAGACCGCGTTCACGAAGCTGACCGGTCGTTCACCCATCCTGCTAGCAGGTATGACGCCGACGACGGTCGACGCCAAGATCGTTGCCGCGGCAGCCAATGCCGGTCACTGGGCCGAGCTTGCCGGTGGCGGGCAGGTCACCGAAGAAATCTTCGAAGACCGTGTCGCAGAGCTGAAGATGCTGCTCGAGCCGGGCCGCGCGGTCCAGTTCAACTCCCTGTTCCTCGACCCGTACCTGTGGAAGCTGCAACTCGGTGGCAAGCGCCTCGTGCAGCGTGCCCGTACCGCCGGTGCTCCCATCGACGGCGTCATCGTCACCGCCGGTATCCCGGAACTCGAAGAGGCTGTTGCTCTCATCGACGAGTTGTCCGAGATCGGCATCACCAACATTGCATTCAAGCCCGGCACCGTGGCGCAGATCCGCTCCGTGATCCGCATCGCCAACGAGGTTCCGAACTTCCCGGTCATCGTCCACATCGAAGGCGGCCGCGCCGGCGGACACCACTCGTGGGAAGACCTCGACGACCTGCTCCTCGACACGTACGCCGAGCTGCGTACACGCCCGAACCTGGTCATCTGCGTCGGTGGCGGCATCGGAACACCCGAGCGCGCAGCCGATTACCTGACCGGTCGCTGGTCTGCCGCAGCCGGTTTCCCGGCCATGCCCGTCGACGGCATCCTGGTCGGCACCGCAGCCATGGCGACTCTCGAGGCCACCACCTCTCCCGAGGTCAAGCAGCTCCTCGTCGACACACCCGGTACGCCGGACTGGGTCGGTGCAGGTACCGCTGAAGGCGGAATGGCCTCCGGCCGTAGCCAGCTCGGTGCCGACATCCACGAGATCGACAACGCGGCTTCGCGTACCGGGCGCCTCCTCGACGAGGTTGCCGGCGATTCCGAGGCAGTGGCCGAGCGCCGCGACGAGATCATCGCCGCCCTCGACGTCACCGCCAAGCCGTACTTCGGCGACGTCGAGACCATGACGTACGCACAGTGGCTGCGCCGCTACCTCGAGCTGACCGTCGGCATCGACGCGGCGAAGGAATTCGACTGCGGCGCCGATCTTCAGGACGCCATCGTCGAGGCGACGTCGAGCCCGTGGCTCGACATCACCTGGCGTGCTCGCTTCGGCGAGATGCTCCAGCGCACCGAGGCGCGTCTGCACCCGGTCGACCGCGGCCCGATCCCCACGCTGTTCGCTGACGCCGAGACCCTCGAGCGCCCCGAGGCTGCGATCTGCGCACTGCAGGCGTCGTACCCGGACTACTCGACCACCGTTCTGCATCCCGCAGACGTCTCGTTCTTCATCTCGTTGTGCAAGACGCCGGGCAAGCCGGTCAACTTCGTTCCCGTCGTCGACGGTGACGTGCGTCGTTGGTGGCGCAGCGACTCCCTGTGGCAGGCACACGACCCCCGCTACACCGCCGATCAGGTTTGCGTCATCCCCGGCACCGTTGCCGTCGCCGGCATCACCCGTGTCGACGAGCCGGTCGGTGACCTGCTCGATCGCTTCGAGAAGGCGACCTACGACGAATTGGTTGCTTCCGGAACCACTCCGGTGGCACTCGCGAGCCGTCGCCACCAGGATTCCGCACCCGGACTTCTCGACGCCGTTCTCTCGGCTCCTGACCTCCAGTGGGCCGGCCGCCTGACCCAGAACCCCGTCCGTCGTCTCGGCGACCTCGACGAGTGGAGTGCAGAGTCTGCCGACAAGGCAGTTCACGGCACCACCGGTTCCAGTCTGACCGTCGTCGATTCCTCGCACGTGCTGCTTTCGGTTCCGTTGGTGGCAGGCAAGTCCGTCGACATCACGATCACGATCCCCGAGTCCGTCGTCGACGGCGGCGCTCCGGTTGTCACCGAAGCCGATGCCGAAGGTGCGATGTCCGCGCTCCTGGCAGTTGCTGCCGGACAGGAACTTCCGACAGTCAAGAACGGCAAGGCTCGCCTCAACGTCGCGTGGGTTCCCGATCGCATCGCCGATCACGCCGGTGTCACCGGTTCGGGTCTGCCCACCACGCTCAGTGTCAGCGGCAAGGCTGTTCCGGACGTCGTCGTCGGAGCATGCTGGCCTGCAGTGTTCGCAGTCCTCGGCGCAGCCAAGCTCGACAGTCTTTCCGTTATCGAAGGCATGCTCGACCTGGTCCACCTCGACCACACCGTCGACTTCGTCGGTGAACTTCCCTCCGAGACAAGCATTCTCGTGGTCAATGCCGAGGTCGCCTCGGTTCTCGACACCGACCTCGGTCGTGTCGTCGAGGTCAAGGTCGAGGTCGGTGCCATGCTCGGCGAGGGCCTCGACGCCCCCGCAGTCGTCACCATGACCGAGCGTTTCGCGATCCGCGGACGCACCGGTGCAGGCGAACTCGCCGACCCGGCTCGCGCCGGTGGATCGATCAGCGATGCGGCTGTCGACACCTCGCGGCGTCGTCGCCGTGACGCGAAGATCCTCGCGCCGGTCAGCATGGGCGCGTTCGCTCAGGTTTCCGGTGACCACAACCCGATTCACACCTCCGACAACGCCGCTCTGCTGGCCGGCCTCGGAACCCCGATCGTGCACGGCATGTGGCTCTCCGCCGCAGCGCAGCAGGTAGTCACCGCAGTCGACCCGGCCGAGACCCGCGTCCCGCCGCGCCGCCTGACCGCCTGGACCGCTCGCTTCCTCGGGATGGTTCGACCCGGCGCCGAGATCGACGTCCGTGTCGATCGTGTCGGTATCGACCAGGGCGCGGAAATCGTCGAGGTCGGCTGCCGCATCGACGGTGAACTGGTCATGGTCGCCACCGGCCGCACCGCCGCGCCGAAGACCGTCTACGCCTTCCCCGGCCAGGGCATTCAGCGCCCGGGCATGGGCCTCGACGCTCGCGCACGCTCCAAGGCCGCCCGCGACGTCTGGGAGCGCGCGGACAAGCACACTCGTAAGGCACTCGGATTCTCGATTCTCGCTGTCGTGCGCGACAACCCGGTGACCGTCAAGGCCCGTGGTGTCGAGCACAGGCATCCCGACGGTGTCCTGCACCTGACTCAGTTCACCCAGGTGGCCATGGCCGTTCTCGGTGTTGCCCAGGTTGCCGAGCTGCGCGAATCCGGAACCTTCATCGAGGATTCCCTTCTGGCCGGTCACTCGGTCGGTGAGTACAACGCACTCGCTGCTGTCGCCGAGGTTTTCCCGCTCGAAGCACTTCTCGAGGTCGTCTTCCAGCGTGGCTCCGCCATGCACCAGCTCGTTCCCCGTGACGAAGCCGGACGCTCCGACTACCGCATGGCCGCTATTCGCCCGTCGCAGATCGGTGTTTCCGACGACGACGTGCAGGGCTTCGTCGCCGGTGTCGCCGAGACCTCCGGTGAGTTCCTCGAAATCGTCAACCTGAACCTGCGCGGCAGCCAGTACGCCATTGCCGGTTCGGTAGCCGGTCTCGACGCACTCGAAGTCGAAATCGATCGTCGCCGAGCAGAATTCGGTGGCAAGCGGGCATACATCCAGGTTCCCGGCATCGACGTGCCGTTCCACTCCACCGTCCTTCGCGGTGGCGTGGCGGACTTCCGCGTGTGCCTGCAGGACTTGCTCCCGCACGACATCGATCCGGACATCCTGATCGGCCGCTACATCCCGAACCTGGTTCCGAAGCCGTTCTCGCTGCGTCGTGACTTCGTTCAGGAAATCGCCGACCTGGTGCCGTCCGAGCCGCTGCAGGAAGTCCTCGCAGACTTCGACAGCTACGCAACGCGCACTCACGAGTTGTCCCGCATCATCCTGATCGAGCTGCTGGCTTGGCAGTTCGCCAGCCCGGTCCGTTGGATCGAGACGCAGGACCTGCTCTTCGGTGACGAGTCCGAAGGTGGACTCGGGGTCGAACGCTTCGTCGAGATCGGTCTCGGCGCTGCCCCGACCGTTGCAAACCTCGCGTCGCAGACCCTCAAGCTGCCGGGCCGCTTCGGCTACCCGGTCGAGGTTCTCAACGTCGAGCGCGAAGCTGCGATCGTCTACGGCACCGACGTCGACCCCGCTGTCGATGACGACGACGAGATCGAAGCGCCTGCCGCGCAGGCTGCACCGGCCGCCGCGGCTGCTGCTCCGGTTGCCGCTGCCGCGCCGGCTGCACCTTCGGGTGGACCGCGTCCGGACGACCTCACCTTCAAGGCGCCCGACGCCACGAAGGTCCTGATCAGCCTGTGGACCAAGCTCCGTCCCGATCAGGTCGGCCCCGCGGACACGATCGAGGCACTGTGCGACGGCGTTTCCTCGCGTCGCAACCAGCTTCTGGTCGACCTCGGCTCCGAGCTCTCCCTCGGTGCCATCGACGGGGCCGCAGACGCCGACATGGGCTCCCTGGGGGCAACCGTCGACAAGCTCGCCCGTACGTACAAGCCGTTCGGACCGGTGCTCTCCGATTCGATCAACGATCACCTGCGTAAGGTCTTCGGCCCCTCGGGCAAGCGTCCCGGCTACATCGCCGACCGCGTCAAGAAGGTCTGGGAACTGGGCGACGGCTGGGCACACCACGTCACCGCAGCAGTGGCTCTCGGTACCCGTGACGGCGCCAGCATCCGCGGCGGCGACCTCGGTGGCCTGAGCTCCGGCGCACTGGCCGACGCTGCAGCAGTGGACGCAGTCATCGACAGCGCAGTTGCCTCGGTCGGGTCTGCTCGCGGAGTCAGCGTCTCGTTGCCGGCTACCGGCGGCGGAAGCGGCGGAACCGTCGACGCAGCCGCTCTGGGTGAGTTCACCGAGAACATCACCGGTCGCAACGGCGTTCTGGCCTCGGCCGCACGCCTGGTACTCGAGCAGCTCGGACTGAACGAAGAAACGGCAGTCGCGACGGTCGAGGACACCGAACTGGTCGACCTGGTCTCGGCTGAACTCGGCTCCGACTGGCCGCGTCTGGTTGCTCCGGCATTCGACGCGCAGAAGGCCGTTCTGCTCGACGACCGCTGGGCAAGTGCGCGTGAGGATCTCGCTCGCATTTGGCTCGGTGACACCGCGCTGTCGGTCGAGAACTTCATCGGTGCCGGCTCCACCGTCGCCGCACAGGCGAAGTGGTGGGCCACCCGTGCAACCGACGAAGGCCGCACCGCACTCGCCGAGGTCTACACCCGCATCGCTGATGCGGCTGCTGCGGCAGAATCCGACGCACCCGAGTGGGCAGGCGAGGTCGCAGTAGTGACGGGCGCCAGCAAGGGTTCCATCGCGGCAGCGGTCACGGGCAAGCTCCTTGCCGGTGGCGCAACGGTATTCGTGACCACCTCGCGACTCGACGGTCAGCGTCTCGGCTTCTACCGCGACCTGTACCGCGAGAACGCTCGCGCCGGTGCCGCCCTCTGGGTGGTTCCCGCGAACATGGCGTCGTACACCGACGTCGACGCACTGATCGACTGGATCGGCAACGAGGCCACCGAGAACGCAGGCGGCGCCAAGAAGCTCATCAAGCCGGCTATGACGCCGACGATGCTCTTCCCGTTCGCAGCTCCGCGTGTCGGCGGCGAACTCTCCGACGCCGGCGCTCGCGCCGAAATGGAAATGCGCGTGCTGCTCTGGTCGGTGGAGCGCCTCATCGGCGGTCTGTCGAAGATCGGTTACGACAGCGATGTCGACACGCACCTGCACGTGGTGCTGCCCGGTTCGCCGAACCGCGGAACGTTCGGCGGCGACGGTGCTTACGGTGAGGCCAAGGCTTCGCTGATCGCCGTGGTCAACCGCTGGAAGGCCGAGCGCAACTGGGCCGAGCGGGTCACGTTGGCACATGCGGTCATCGGTTGGGTTCGCGGAACCGGACTCATGGGTCACAACGATCCGATCGTCGACGCAGTCGAAGCTGCGGGCGTCCGCACCTGGTCCACCCAGGAGATGGCGACCCAACTGCTGAAGACGGCAACCCGTGAGTCGCGGCGCGCTGCAGCAGAGGCCCCGCTCGAGGTCGACCTGACCGGCGGACTGTCCGAGGCCAACCTGGATCTGGGTGCTTTGGCCAAGGAAGCTGCCGAGGTTGCCGAGATCGCCGAAGCTGTCGACGAAGCAGTGGACGAGTCCAGCATCCTGGCGCTGCCCGCGCCGGCTCGCATCGACGACTCGGTCAAGGCTCCGAGCTGGCCCGAACTGGACGTCACCCCCGCGGACCTCGTGGTCATCGTGGGTGCCGGAGAGCTCGGACCCTACGGTTCCTCGCGTACCCGCTTCGAGATGGAGGTCGACGAGCAGCTCTCTGCCGCAGGCGTTCTCGAATTGGCGTGGAACACCGGACTCATCGTCTGGGAGAACGACCCCAAGCCGGGCTGGTACGACGTCGAATCCGGTGACCTGGTACCCGAGGCGGAAATCGCCGACAAGTACCACGACGCAGTCGTCGAGCGTTGCGGCATCCGTCGTTACGTCGACGAGGGCGCGATGATCGACAACACCGCTCCGCTGCTCACCTCCGTGTTCCTGGACAAGGATCTGAGCTTCGTGGTCGGCAGTGAGGCAGAGGCTCAGGCCTTCGTCGAATCCGATCCGGAGAACACGACGGCGACGGTTTCCGCCGAGTCCGGAGACTGGACGGTCACCCGCCGCGCAGGCACCGAGATCCGCGTCCCGCGCAAGATGAAGCTGACTCGTAGTGTGGGCGGTCAGATTCCGACCAACTTCGACGTCACCAAGTGGGGCATCCCCGCCGACATGGCAGATTCGGTCGACCGCGTCGGCCTCTGGAACATCGTCGCAACGGTGGACGCCTTCCTCACCGGCGGCTTCACTCCGAGCGAACTGCTCCGCTGGGTACACCCGAGCCTGGTCGCCAACACGCAGGGCACCGGCATGGGCGGCATGACCTCCATGAGGAGCCTGTACATCGACACGCTGCTCGGCGAGAACCGTCCGAACGACATCCTGCAGGAAGCGCTGCCGAACGTCATTGCAGCGCACGTCGTTCAGTCGTACGTCGGCGGTTACGGTGCGATGGTTCACCCCGTCGCCGCCTGCGCCACGGCAGCGGTATCCGTCGAAGAAGGCGTCGACAAGATCCGACTCGGCAAGGCGCAGTTGGTTGTTGCCGGCGGGTTCGACGATCTGAGCACGGAAGGCATCATCGGCTTCGGCGACATGTCGGCCACTGCCAAGACCGAGGACATGCATGCCAAGGGCATCGAGGATCGCCGCTTCTCGCGGGCCAACGATCGTCGCCGCGGCGGATTCGTCGAGTCGGCCGGTGGCGGAACGATTCTCCTCGCTCGCGGTGACCTGGCACTCGAGATGGGTCTTCCCGTCCTCGGTGTGGTCGCCTGGGCCGGATCGTTCGCCGACGGTGTCCACACCTCGATCCCGGCACCGGGACTCGGAGCACTGGGCGCCGGACGTGGGGGAGCGGATTCGCAGCTCGCACTCTCGCTCAACGCACTCGGCGTGAGCGCCGACGACATCGCCGTGATCTCCAAGCACGACACCTCCACTGCCGCCAATGATCCCAACGAGGCAGAGCTGCACGAGCGCCTCGCCGGGGCATTGGGACGCAGTGAAGGCGCGCCGATGTTCGTGGTCTCGCAGAAGAGCCTGACCGGTCACGCCAAGGGTGGTGCCGCAGCCTTCCAGCTGATCGGGCTCTGCCAGGTACTGAGCCAGGGCATCGTCCCGCCGAACCGCAGCCTCGACTGCGTCGACGACAAGATGGCCGAATTCGAGCACCTCGTGTGGGCACGTCAGCCGCTCAAGTTCGGTGAGCATCTTCCGCTGCGCGCGGGCCTGCTGACCAGCCTCGGCTTCGGTCACGTCTCCGGACTGATCGCAGTCGTGCACCCGCAGGCATTCGTCGAGTCGGTTCCGGCCGACAAGCGTGACGCCTATGTTGCTGCGGCCCAGCAGCGGACGATCGACGGTCAGCGTCGCCTCGCGAAGGCGATGTGCGGTGGCGACAGCCTCTACGAGCGCCCGGCGGATCGTCGCCTCGGTGCCGACGGAACGCCGGCCAAGGCGTCGCGTCAGCTCGAAGCGGACATGCTGCTGAGCGAGGACGCACGACTCGGCGCAGACCAGGTGTACCGCTCGAATCTGCCCGGCTGCAAGTAGTAGTCACGGTATGGGAGTTCTGGGTATCGGCTTCGACCTCGTGACGGTGTCGGAGTTCGCCGAGCAATTGAACAGGTCGGGAACGGCAATGCTCGACAACTTCACACCGGGCGAGCGTCGAGACGCCGCTACCCGGAGCTCCGAACCGGCACGACATTTCGCCGCCCGGTGGGCTGCGAAGGAAGCAGTGATCAAGGCATGGTCAACTGCTCTCTTCGCCGGCCCACCGGTGCTGGGGGAAATGATCCACAATCAGATCGAGGTCGTCTCGGACGCCTGGGGGCGCCCCGGCATCCGGCTTCGCGGTGACGTGGCCAAACACCTGACCGGAGTGAAGATTCATATCTCGCTCACCCACGACGGGGACATGGCGGGCGCTTTCGCGGTCATCGAATCCGACCCGGAGTAGCACTGCCGCACACGAAAGAGCCGGTCTCCCAAGGGGAGACCGGCTCTTTGTCGTTCGACTAGTCCTTCGTGCGGGATTCCTTCTCGGCGACGAGGAGATACGCGATCATCAACCTTTTCAGTTCGGCGACGGCGTCGGCATGCGACTGACCGTCCTGAACCGAGAAATTGAGCATCGAATACACCACGTGGACAAGAACTTCCGCCATCATCAGGCGACGATCTCGCCGCGTACGAGGCGTCAACGGGCCGAGCATTTTCGCTACGGTCTCGGCGAACTGCTTTTCGTGAATGACTCCGGTTGCCCGCGTGGACGGCGTCGACTGCATCGCCAGCCAGACCTCGCGGCGCGACGGATCAGACGTCCACAGCCCGGCCATGTGATCGACGAAACTGTTCAGGAACCGCAACCAGTCGAGCGAGGGTACTTCGCCGCCGAACTGAGCAAGCTCGTGCTGGACC
The DNA here is from genome assembly GCF_024436645.1 of Rhodococcus sp. T9N. NCBI lineage: Bacteria > Bacillati > Actinomycetota > Actinomycetes > Mycobacteriales > Nocardiaceae > Rhodococcus > Rhodococcus sp. T9N. The sequence goes on from NZ_JAMSKS010000015.1 coordinate 32,656, forward strand.
CCGACGAGGTCCTGGCGGTTCAATTCGCACACGATGACGTACTTGTTCGCGAAGAACTGGTAAAGCGTCCCAATCGGGACGTCAGCACGTGCCGCGACTTCTTCACAGGTGAACGATTCGAAACCGACATCGGTGAGGAGTTCCCGTGACGCAGCCAGGAGTGCGTCGAATTTACGCTGGCTGCGCTCTTGCGTCGGACGCTTGCGCGGCAGCAGTTCCTGCGGTTCTTCGAGGCTCTGGGGATTCTCCAGTGCTGGGTCGACTCGTCGCCGCGCGCGGTGACGAGTCGTGGGCTGCACGTCTTCCAGGCTATCGGTGTTTTCTGTCGAATTTGGGACTTGTGCATTATCCGGTGTCATCGGCCACCTACTTCGGCGGTCGTGATCGGTCGAAACGCACCGCGCAGGTGCGCGCACACGAGTCCCGATGCTGTTGCCACACCTCGATACTAGGTGACCAACTGTCCAGTAGCCGAAGAGGTTGCTGCGCGGTGTGGCGCAACGGCGATCCTGGCGCCTGCCTACGTCCGATTCGGGCAGACTGAGATTCTTCGGGCACACCGAGATTCGATGCCGAGGAGAGGGAGACGATGACGGAAGAACTGCGAACCGCGGTAGGTGAACTCATGCCGCGTGCCCGTGAGGATCTGAGTGCACTTGTGGCGATGAAGTCCGTCGCCGATGCACGGCAGTACCCGCCGGAAGAATGCGCGGCCGCTGCGCATTGGGTCCTGGAGGCATTCCGGGCTCAGGGTTTCGCCGATATCGAGGCGATCGAGACCTCCGACGGTTCGGCCGCGGTTGTCGGGCGTCGACCAGGCCCGGGCGGTGCTCCGACCGTTCTGCTGTACTGCCACTACGACGTTCAGCCGCCCGGAAACGAAGAGCTCTGGGGCTCCCCGCCTTTCACGCTCACCGAGCGCGACGGACGGTGGTACGGACGGGGCGCTTCCGACTGCAAGGGCAACGTCGTCATGCATCTGACAGCTCTGCGAGCGCTCGCCGCAGCCGGTGTGGATCCGAGCGTCCACCTGACGCTCGTCGCCGAAGGATCCGAGGAGATGGGCACTGGCGGTCTCGAGGATCTGGTGCGAGAGCGGCCCGAACTTTTTGCAGCCGACATGATCCTGATCGCCGATACCGGCAACACCGAAGTCGGGGAGCCGACGATCACGACGTCATTGCGCGGGATCGCGAACGTTGTGGTCCACGTGTCGACGCTCGAGGGTGAGATTCACTCCGGTGTCTTCGGTGGACCGGCGCCCGATGCGATCACCGCGCTGGTGCACATACTCTCGACGCTGCACGACAGCGCCGGAAACACCACTGTCGAAGGCTTGACGAACGACCAGGAATGGGCGGGTGTCAGTTATGACGGCGATCAGTTCCGCTCCGACGCCGGGGTGCTCGAAGGGGTGCAGCTGACTGGTTCCGGTTCGGTCGCGGAGCAGGTGTGGGCTCGTCCGGCGCTGACCATCCTGGGTATCGACTGCCCGCCGGTCGTGGGTTCGGCGGCGGCGATCACGCCCCGCGCGTCGGCACGCCTGAATCTTCGTGTCCCGCCTGGCACGGATCCGGCGCAGGCACAGAAGTTGTTGACGGACCACCTCCGCGCGGCGGCGCCGTGGGGCGTCCACATCGAGGTCGTTCCGGAATCGACGGGATCGCCGTTCTCGTCCTCGACGGAGGGTGCAGGTTTCGCGCAGCTGAAGTCCGCGCTCACCGATGCCTACGGCCGCGAAGTCGGATTTGCCGGCCAAGGGGGATCGATACCGCTGTGCAGTGCACTGGCCGAGCAGTTCCCCGACGCGGAGATCGCGTTGATCGGCGTCGAGGAACCGCAATGCCGCATTCATGCGCCCGACGAAAGCGTCGACCCGTCGGAGATCGAGAATCTTGCTTTCGCGGAGGCTCTGTTCTTGAGCCGGTACGGGAGTTAGACCGACAGATCGCGTCGTAGCTTGGCGACGTGGCCGGTGGCCCGGACGTTGTACTGGGCCACCTCGATCTTGCCTTCCTCGTCGACGAGGAACGTCGAGCGGATGACGCCCTGGACGGTCTTGCCGTACATCTTCTTCTCACCGAACGCGCCCCAGGCTTCGAGCGTCGCCTTCTCGGGATCGGAGAGCAGCGGGAAGGTCAACTCTTCGGTATCGCGGAACTTCGCGAGTTTTGCGGGCTTGTCCGGCGAGATTCCGATGACTTCGAGGCCGGCGCCGTTCAGCTCGGCGAGGCTGTCACGGAAGTCGCAGGCCTGCTTAGTGCACCCCGGGGTGCTGGCCGCCGGGTAGAAGTACACGATGACCTTGCGGCCGCGGTAATCGTGAAGGGAAACCTCGTTGCCATCGGCGTCTGGGAGCGTGAAATCCGGCGCGACGTCGCCGGCGGACAATCTACTGTTCTCGGTCACGGGAATCGAGGTTAGTCGAGAAATTGCGCGGCAGGTGGGCGCGAGGGCATTCTGCTCCTCTACGGTAGAGCGAAGTGTCGGCGCGCTGCGTCCGCACAGCAGACCCGCACACAGAGCAGCAGAACACAGACAAGTTGGAGGACACGTGCCCAGGGACACCGAGAGCATCGAACGCGAGATCGAGAAGGCGCGTAACCAGCTCGCGAGCACACTCGACGAACTGACGGTCCGCACCAACCCGAAGCGGCTGGTCGAGAACACCAAGAAGACGGTGTTCGCCAAGCTCAACGAGCCGGCAGTGAAGTACGCGCTGATCGCAGTCGGTTCAGTGGTGGGAATACTCGTGGTCCGGAAGATCATTCGCTGACCCGAGTTGTCGAAGACAGAACATGAAGAAGGCCCCCACCTGGTGAGGTGGGGGCCTTCTTGCAAGTGCGCCCACAGGGACTCGAACCCCGGACCCAGTGATTAAGAGTCACTTGCTCTACCAACTGAGCTATAGGCGCTCGCTCTTGCGAGACAGAACATTAGCCGACAGGCTCAGGAGTTTGCAAAACGCGTGTTCATCGTGGTGACGATGGTTACATCGCTTCCGGAAGTCACGAGTGTGGAGGGTGCGAATCCGGCCAGCGGACGGTGCTTTCCAACTGCTGTGCGACGGCGAGAATCGTCGGTTCACCACCGCTGCGCCCGACCAGTTGGACGCTCAGGGGGAGTCCGCGTTCGGAGAACCCGGCGGGCACAGCGGCCGCCGGGTTGCCGCAGACATTCCAGATCGAACAGTAGGCGGCGATCGGCAACGCCTTGCGGACTGCTGACAGAAGGCCGGTTCCTTCGAGTTGTCCGATCGGGCGTGGCAGCGCGGGCGTGGTCGGCATCAGGACCAGGTCGAAGGTGTCGAAGACCTGGTTGACCGTCGCTGCGATTCGCTCACCTTTGCGGTAAGCGAATTTCCCGACGCGCGCGGGAGCGGCTATCCGGCCGATGGACGCGAGTGCGCGCGTGCGCTTTTCGAGGAGCGCCGGATGATCGACGCGCAGTGCTTCGTCGCGGACGCCGCCGAGTACCTGCGGGAGAAATGCTGCAGTTGCGTCCGGGTACTCGGGGTCGTGTTCTTCGACGTGATGTCCCAACGCGCTCAACATCTCTGCGATCGAATGCACCGCGGCAACGACCTCCGGGGACGGGCGGACGCCCCGGACCGGACTCCGGGTGGACACTGCAATGCGAAGCGGCCCGGGCGCCGACGCGGCTGACTCGGCAAAGCTGGTGCGGAGCGTTTCGGCTGTGTAGTCGTCGGTCCCGGTGGTACCGGTGATCGCGTCGTACACGAGCGCGCTGTCCTCGACGGAACGAGTGAGAGGGCCTAGCGTGCCGAGTCCGCGCCAGAGGTTGCGGTTCGGCGCGGTGCTCACCCGACCGCGCTGCGGTTTGAGTCCGAACAACCCGCAGAACGCCGAAGGCAGTCGGATGGAACCGCCGCCGTCGCCGCCGATTGCCGCTGCGACCATGCCCGACGCGACGGCCGACGCAGATCCTCCGCTCGATCCGCCCGTGGATACGCCGGTGTCCCAAGGGTTTCTGGTGTAGCCGTTTGCAGCAGTCTCCGTGAAGGGCCAGATGCCGAACTCGGGCATCGTCGTCTTGCCGACGATCACCGCGCCGGCCTCGCGCAACCGCCGGACGACCTCTGAATCGGCCGATGCGATGCGAGTTGCTGCCGCACCGCCGTACGTCGTCGGCGTTCCGGCGACGTCGTTCTCGTCTTTGATCGCGATCGGGACTCCGTGCAGTGGGCCCAGGCTGTGGCCGTCGGCCTGGCGCTGATCGAGACGTGTCGCTTCGTCGAGCGCTTCGTCTGCGAGAACCCGCACAAAAGCATTGAGCGTCGAATCGAGGCGTTCGATACGGCGAAGTGTGTTCTCGGTGAGCTCGCGGGCCGATAATTCTCCGGACCGGATCAGAGCGGCCTGACCCGCAACCCCGGCAAATGCCAGCTCGCTGCCCGGTGTGGTTTCGCGCTCGGTCATCAATCCTCCAGGCCGTGGTTCCGATAACTGTGAAGTCTATTCACCACAACCTGTCCACCACGACACAAAGAAAAATCCCCACCTTCCGAAGAAGGTGGGGACCTTTGCAAGTGCGCCCACAGGGACTCGAACCCCGGACCCAGTGATTAAGAGTCACTTGCTCTACCAACTGAGCTATAGGCGCTCGCTCTTGCGAGACAGAACATTAGCCGAATCGCCGGTTCGGGAGCAAATCGCCAGGTGGAGGCGTCACCGCTGTAGTCCGATCGGAGGAAATCCGCTGAAAGCGGTAACAAAACGGACGGTTCGGAGCGATTGATACTTGAACGTTACTGACGGCGTGGCCTTTCATGACCGTTGGTAACGAGCGCGCCTGGCATCATTGGTGCAGCGCAGTCATACCGCAAGTCCCACTTGCCTTCCGGTAAGTGGGATTCGCATGTGACGCGGAAGTTAGTCGGAGAAATTGTGAAGCGGAGTCGAACGATGAGTCGTCAAAGGTGGGGTCTGTCCGTGCGCGGGGGGAACGGTCGAGCGTCGAAGGGCGCGGCGATGATCGCGGCGTCTCTCGGTGCTCTCGTTCTGATGACCGCGTGCACGTCGGGCGGCAAGGACGTCAGTACCGAAGGGTCGGCGCCGATCGATTCCAATCCGCTCACCGAACTCATCAAGCCGAAGCTCACCTCGACCGCTGCCGACGGCGCTGTCGGCTTCTCGCCGGGCGACCCGGTCAAGATCAACGTCGCTGACGGCGCTTTGTCCGACGTGACGATGGTCAATCAGGACGGCAAGGCAGTTGCCGGCGCGATTGCTGCCGACGGTGCGTCGTGGACCACCACCGAGCCACTCGGCTACAACCGCAAGTACAAAATCGAGGCCCGCGCATTCGGATTGGGTGGCGCCAGTACGACGGTCACGTCCTTCACCACCAGCGCGCCCGGCAACGTCACCAAGCCGTACGTCTTGCCCAACGAGGGTGACGTGGTCGGCATCGGTCAGCCCATCGCGGTGCAGTTCGACGAGAACATCCCCGATCGCAAGGCTGCCGAAGCCGCGATCACCGTCACCACGACTCCGGCCGTCGAAGGTGCGTTCTACTGGGTCAACAATCGTGAGGTCCGTTGGCGTCCGGAGAACTACTGGGCACCGGGCACCAAGGTCGACGTGAGCGTCAACGTGTACGGGCGCAATCTCGGCAAGGGAGTCTTCGGGCAGGAAGACGCGAAGAGTTCCTTCACCATCGGTGATGCCGTCATCGCCACGGCGGACGACAACACCAAGCAGGTCACTTTCCAGGTCAACGGTGAGACTGTCATGACCATGCCCACCTCCATGGGCAAGGACAGCACTCCTACCGACAACGGCGTCTACATCATCGGTGACCGCTTCGCGAACATGATCATGGACTCGTCCACGTACGGCGTCCCGGTCACCTCGGCGCAGGGTTACAAGACCCCCGTCGACTGGGCGACCCGAATGTCCTACAGCGGCATCTTCTTCCACTCGGCGCCGTGGTCGGTCGGGCAGCAGGGCTACTCCAACACCAGTCACGGCTGCCTCAACCTGAGCCCGTCCAACGCCAAGTGGGTCTACGACAACACCAAGCGTGGGGACATCGTCGTCGTCAAGAACACCGTCGGCGGCACTCTCTCCGGCACCGACGGCCTCGGTGACTGGAACATTCCCTGGAGCGTCTGGAAGACCGGCAACGCGGACGTCTGAGTGCGTCCCTGAAGCCTTGAACGGCAGAATGCCCCCGACCGTCCGGTTGGGGGCATTCTGCATCTGTACACCTTTTGTGAGCGAAAGTGCCTCTCGGTCTATCTGAGGCGACGGGAGGTACGTTCGCTCGGTGTCAGCGTCGACCGAACGCGTCCACTCCGGTCATCTCAGCGGACAGTGTCCACAATCTGCGTGCGTCGGCGGGATCGGTAGCCCAAGGTTTCACTCCGCCGACGCTCATGTCATCAGTCTGCGCGACGTCCGCGATGTTGCAGTCCTGGAGGTACGCGCCGGAGTGATCGGCGAGTATCGGTGCCGTCGCTGCCCACACCGTTGTAGCGGCGCCCTGGGAGGGAGTCTTGAACCCCGGCACGGCGTCGCCATTCGACGTCGTCCATCCGAGATCGTGTTTCTCCGATGCAGAGAAGTGACGTTGAAGGGGAGTGAGGATGCTCCCGGGATGGACGGAGAACGCACTGATACCGCGTGAAGCACCGGAGCTCGCCAGCTGTACAGCGAATAGAGCATTTGCAGTCTTGGCTTGACCGTACGCAAGCCAGCGGTCGTAACCGTTGCGGAAATGTATGTCATCCCAACGCACTCCCGACAGAAAATGTCCCGCCGACGAGACCGCTACTACGCGAGAGCCGTTTGCGGGCATGGCTGGCACAAGCAGGTTCACCAGTACAAAGTGCCCGAGGTGATTGATCGCGAATTGTGATTCCCAGCCGGAGCCGACACGGAGTTCCGGGCAGGCCATGACCCCCGCATTGCAGATGATGATGTCCGGAGTGATCCGGGATTCGAGAATTTCTCGCGCACACGATCTGACACTGCTCGGGTCCGACAGGTCGCACGCTCGCACTTCGATACCCGGAATGTCGGCCACCGCGCTCCGTGCCTGTTCTGGTCGGCGGGCAAGAACTACAACTCGCGCGCCGACCGAAGAAAGTGACTGCGAAACCTCATATCCGAGTCCGGAGTACCCGCCGGTGACCAAAACCGTAGTGCCTGTTAAACCTTGTCCGGCAAGTACGTCGTCGGCAGTGGAGACTCGGGAGTATCCGGTGTTGATTTTGCGCTGGATGGAATTCATGGCTGCGACCGTAAAATCTGGAGTGCACTCCAGGTCAAGGAAAGGTCGCCAGGCAATGCGCGAACTGTCAATCGGTGACGTCGCTGTCCAGACCGGAATCAGTATCGATTCCCTTCGATACTTCGAACGTGAGGAATTGCTCGTTCACGAGGTGGCGCGCTCGGCAGGTGGGCGTCGGGTCTACTCCGAAAGCGATGTCTCTTGGTTGAAGCTGTGCAATCGCTTCCGAGACTCGGGTATGCCGATCGCCACGATCCGCGAATTCGCCGCTCTGGTCAGGTCAGGGCCGGGAAACGAGAAGGAGCGGCTTTCACTTTTACAGTCGCATGAGGAGTTGATTCGATCCAGGATCGCTGCGATGCAGGAAAACCTGAACGTCATCCACGACAAGGTTTCGGCGTACGAGCGACATGTTCGCGAGGGGACCGTCGTAGGTGTCTGGGAGCCGGAACCGTCGCCCGAGTGATCGTCGGGTGGGTGATTTGCGGCCATTCCGGCCGCCCCGATGTGAGCGAAAGTGGCTTTCGGTCTATCTGAAGCGACCAGAGGTACGTTCGCTCAGCTCGGGCACGGGTTGCTCGGGAGCGCGCGATTTGTCGCGGTCGCCACCCCACCCACTTCGGGTGAACGTATCGCTGCCCCCGTCAGAGAAGGGGAGCGATACGTTCACCCGGCTGTGGAAGGGGAGATTGGGGCTGGCGCACAAACCAAAAGAACCCCCGAAAATGTCTTTCGACATCTTCGGGGGTTCCGCTTGGGTGAGCGACGGGACTCGAACCCGCGACAGCCAGGATCACAACCTGGTGCTCTACCAACTGAACTACGCCCACCATTGCCTCGGCCACCGGTTTGACCCGGCTGCTTTGACGAAAGAGATACTAGCGCGAAAGTCGGTCAGGAAGCCAATCGGCAGGTCAGGCGGGACCCAAGCCCTCTACGACGGCTGCAATCTCCGCGCTCGACGGTCCGGGCGCCGCGACGAATGCAGTGCCGCGGTAGTACTTGAGTTCGCGGATGGATTCCTTGATGTCGGCGAGTGCCCGGTGGGCGAGACCTTTTTCGGGCTGGCCGAAGTAGATTCGCGGGTACCAGCGGCGGGAGAGTTCTTTGATGGAGCTGACGTCGATCATCCGGTAGTGCAGGTATGTGTCCAGTGCCGTCATGTCCCGTGAGATGAATCCGCGGTCGGTGGCGATTGAATTGCCTGCCAAGGGAGCCGTACCGGCGACGGGAACATGCTTGCGGATGTACGCGAGCACCTCTTTCTCCGCCTCGGCGAGGGTGACCGTCGACTTACGAACCTCTTCGGTCAGTCCCGACTTCGCGTGCATCTTCTTCACGACGTCGGGCATTGCAGCCAACGCGTCGTCGTCGGCGTGGATGACGATGTCCACACCTTCGCCCAAGATGTTCAAGTCGCTGTCGGTCACCAGAGCCGCAATCTCGATGAGTTTGTCCGACTCGAGTCGCAGCCCGGTCATTTCGCAATCGATCCATACCAATTTGTCCTGCACCAGGAACACAGTAGTGCGCGCGGGAGCGGGATAAGGTCTGCGGTGGAAACTCGACGTGTGTGAGACGGCGTTCGGGTGATGACAAGAACTTCGCCGCATTGCAACGAGGAGGGCTTTTCGATGACCGTGGATCCGAAGGACGGAGCCGCGCCGCTGACGCCGGCGGAGAAGGCGAAAGCTGCCAAGGCTGCCGCTGCCGAAGCCGCTCGGATTGCAGCTGAAGCCGCTGCAGCAGCTGAGGAAGCCGAGAAGGAAGCGGCTGCCGCCGAGGCCGAAGCATCGGCCGGAGCCACCCCCGCTGCTCAAGTGCCCTCGGGTGCTGCCGCTGAAATCGCGGCGGGCTATTCATCCGAGGGGCGGGCACTCGAGCTCGGCTCGGTGGTGATCGACGGGGTGGCAGATCCCACCGCACGGGTGCGGATTCCGTTGGCGACGATCAACCGTCACGGTCTGATCGCCGGTGCGACGGGTACCGGCAAGACCAAGACGTTGCAGGGGATCGCCGAGCAGCTGTCCGCCGCGGGTGTGCCGGTTGTGATGGCCGACGTCAAGGGCGATCTCTCGGGTCTGTCGAAGGCGGGGGATCCGAGCGAGAAGATGAAGTCTCGCGCAGTCGAGACGGGCGACGATTCGTGGACTCCCGCTGGGATGCCAGTCGAGTTCTTGTCGTTGGGTACCGACGGAATCGGTACCCCGGTGCGCGCGACCATCACCAGTTTCGGGCCGATCCTGCTCAGTAAAGTGTTGGGCCTCAACGAGACCCAGGAGTCGACACTCGGGCTGATCTTCCACTGGGCCGACACTCAGGGCCTGGCCCTGCTGGACCTCAAGGATCTGCGTTCGGTCATCGCCCACCTGACGAGCGCTGAGGGCAAAGCGGATCTGAAGGGTATCGGCGGAGTTTCCTCCGCGACGGCGGGAGTGATTCTGCGCGCGTTGGTCAACCTCGAAGCCGACGGCGGTGACACCTTCTTCGGCGAACCGGAACTCGAAACCGAGGATCTGCTGCGTGTCGTCGGCGGTGCCGGTGTGATCACGCTGTTCGAACTCGGTGCCCAGGCGGCGCGCCCGGCAATGTTCTCCACCTTCCTGATGTGGGTGCTCGCGGACCTGTTCCAGACGCTGCCCGAAGAGGGAGATCTGGACAAGCCGAAGCTCGTGTTCATCTTCGACGAGGCGCACCTTCTGTTCGCGGACGCGTCGAAGGCCTTCCTTCAGCAGGTGGAACAGACGGTCAAGCTCATTCGTTCCAAGGGCGTCGGCGTGTTCTTCTGCACACAACTTCCGACCGACATTCCGAATTCGGTGCTGTCACAGTTGGGTGCGCGGGTTCAGCACGCCCTGCGTGCCTTCACGCCCGACGATCAGAAAGCCCTCAACAAGACCGTCCGCACGTATCCGAAAACCGAGCACTACGACCTGGAAAAGGCACTGACTTCACTCGGCATCGGTGAAGCCATCGTGACCGTACTCTCGGAAAAGGGTGCGCCGACGCCGGTGGCCTGGACCAAGATTCGTCCGCCGAGGTCGCTGATGGACACCATCGGCAACGACGCGATCAAGGCGGCCGCGTCGTCGAGTCCGCTGAATCAGAAGTACGGCCAGACCATCGACCGCGAGTCGGCGTACGAGAAGCTGACGGCCAAGGTGGCCGGTGCTCCGACAGCGGATCAGTCCCTGGATCTTCCGTCGCTGCCCGATCTGCCGCCACCGCCGCCGGCCGAGCCGGAGGGCCCCAACATCGCCGAGCAGATCTTGGGCAACTCGGCTGTCAAGAGTTTCCTGCGCTCGGCGGCTTCGGCTGCGGGACGCGAGATTTCGCGAAACATCTTCGGCACCGGTAGTCGCCGCAGGCGCTGAGGCTCAGGCGCCCGCGAGGTCAGATGCCGACCTCGCGGGCCAGCAGGTCGTTGATCGATTCGCGCCTGATCAACGGCCGCGCAATCCCGCCCAGCACGGCGACGACCGGCGGCCGGCCGACGCTGTTGTAGGTGGAGGCCATGCTGTGGTGGTATGCGCCCGTACACGGCACTGCCAACAGGTCACCTTCATGTAGGTCGGCGGGAAGCCTTGCTCCGACGGCAATTTCGTCGCCCGATTCGCAGTGGCGCCCGGCGACGGTTACTTCCTGGAGCGGTGCGCGCGAATGTCGGTTCACCAGTTCGACGTCGTAGTGGCTGTCGTACAACGACACCCGAGGGTTGTCGCTCATCCCGCCGTCGACGGAGACGAAGGTTCGTCCCCCGCTGATCGACTTGATGTTCTGTACGCGATAGAGCGTGACTCCGGCCCGCGCAGCGATCGCTCGGCCAGGCTCGAGCACGATTTCGGGGCGAGGGAAGCGGTTTCGGGTGCACGCGTCGTCGAGAGTTTCGTCGATGACGTGAGCGAGGCGGGTCAGATCCAATTGGGCATCTCCCGGCACGTAGGCGATCCCATGGCCACCGCCGAGATCGAGTTCGGTGAGGATGATTCGATGCGTGCGTCGTATGTCGTCCATCTGTGCGATCATCGTCTCGATCGCGGGGCGGAAGAGTTCGGGATCGGTGATCTGGGAGCCGAGATGGCAATGCAGGCCGATGAGCTGCAGGTGCGTCGCGTTGGCGACGACGGATACCGTATGTTCCAGTTCTTCGGAAAACGCTGGTAGGCCGAACTTTTGGTCCACGATGCCCGTGGACACTGCCTTGTGTCCGTGTATGTCGATACCGGGTGTGACTCTGACCAACACCTTCTGTCGGTGGGTGCACACCGACGCGAGCCGTACCGCTTCGCTGGGGGAGTCGAGGACGATCCGGCCGACACCCGCGTTGACCGCCGCCCTCAGTTCGGAAACCGATTTGGCATTGCCGTGCAGGATGATTCGGTGGGGGTCCACGCCCGCGGCAAGCGCGACGGCGAGTTCACCGGCGGAACAGACATCCACCCCGAGTCCCTCGTCGGAGACCCAGGTAGCCATCGCTCGAATCATCAGTGCCTTGCCGGCGTACACGATCTCCGAGTCAGGGAAAATCTCTCGATACGTGCGGCAGCGGTGCCGCACGTCCGCCTCGTCGACGACGTACGTCGGTGTGCCGTACTGGTCCGCGATCTCTTCGAGGGAGACGTCGCCGATGCAGACACGCCCGCTGTGGTCGTGGCGAGTACTGATGGGCCACAACGCAGGATCCATACGCGGTGTCATTGCGCCGCGTAGGGAGGGGAAGATTTCGAGTAGCGTCACGTCGATCTCCTGAAGGTGACCCGCCGTGTTGCGGGCTACTTTCAGATCTACTCCCGAAGATCACCGGTGGGGCGGATCTTGACGCTTACTTGACGCGCCGCCGAACGAGGTTGGCGCGGCTCTGACGGCCTCGGCACTGTGCCCGTGGACTCACTGTGCCCGTCGCCGCCTCCATCCGAACCAACCGAGCACCGCGAGCAATGCCACCGCGGCGCCTCCGCCGATGATCGTCGATCGGTCGGCGGACACACCAACGGACGGAGTTCCGCCGGCACTCGGGGCGTAACCGGCGCCGTACACGGACTCGACCGCCGCTTGGATGTCGAACCCGGTTTCGGTAGCCGGCCCGCAGCTGTGCCCCTCGTGCTCGGCGTCGACGTCGTACGGCGCAGAAACGAACATCAGCTGCTCGGTGCCGAGCACGTAGCTTGTGCCACAACCGTTCCCGTTCGCGAGTGTCCCCACCGACGTCACCGATGCCAGATCGCCTTTGTAGACCCGGCTGACGTCGAACAGGTAGGTGTCCTCGAATCCGTCCGAAGTTTTCTCCGTCGGAGTCCCGAGGAAAACGGTGCTGGAGACGCTCACGGCTTCTTCCGGGGTAGCCGATGATGCGCACGAACATGCATTCGCTGCCGTGGGCAGCAGTAAGGGCAACCCTCCGGTCAAAAGAAGGATTGCCCCGACTGCCAGTGTTCTTCGCATCGCCATTAACCGACTATATGGTCTGCTATGGCCTGCTCTGAGAAGTTTGAGTGAATCAGCCGCCGAGCTTCTTGTAGAACGTGCCCACGATGGGCGCAACGACGGCACGCGGGCTGTAACCGCCCGCGACGGACATCGCCTTGCTCAAGATGCCCGGTACGACGCGCATCTTGTTCTCGGCCAGGCCGTCGAGCGAGACCTTGGCGGTGTACTCGCTCGAGATCCAGAAGAAGTCCGGGACGAGCTTGTCGACGATCGACGCTTCGGCCGGGTCCGGGGTTTCGGTGCGTACGGGGCCTGGGGCGAGCAGGGTGACGTTCACTCCGGTGCCCTTGAGTTCACCTCGCAACGATTCCGCGAAGGTGTTCACGAACGCCTTGGTGGCGGCGTACGTCGCGTTGTTGGGGATCGGCATGTTTCCGGCCGCGGACCCGACCATCAGGATGGCTCCGGACTTGCGCGCGAGCATGCCCGGCAGCACGGCCAGCGTGAGATCGTGCACTGCAACGGCGTTGAGCTCGACCTGGTCGCGCTCGTAGGCCGGGTCCAGCTCGGCGATCGGCCCGAAGGTGGCGATACCGGCGTTGTTGCACAGGATGCTGATGTCGCGGCCACCGAGTTCCTCGACCAGAACGGCACGCGCCGCGCTGTCGGAGAGGTCCGATGCACGGACCTCCACCTCGACGCCGTGCGCGGCGCGAAGCTTCTCGGCGAGGGCCTCCATGACCTCGCCGCGACGGGCAACGAGGATCAGGGAGTGTCCGCGTGATGCCAGATCAGCGGCCAGTGCCTCTCCGATGCCGGAGGAGGCGCCGGTCACGACGGCGCGGGCTGTGGTTGTGGGTGTCGGCAGGCTCACGATCAGTCAGCGTAGCCGGTCAGATCTTCGCGGCCAGTCGTGTGCCCTGTTCGATGGCACGCTTGGCGTCGAGTTCTCCAGCGACATCCGCGCCGCCGATGATGTGGGTCACCACGCCCGCGACGGTCAGTTCGTCCACCAGATCGCGAACCGACTCCTGCCCGGCGCAGATGACGATGGTGTCGACCTCGAGAAGTCGGGGCTTCTCGTGCTTCTCACCGAAGGTGATGTGCAGGCCGGCGTCGTCGATGCGCTCGTAGTTGACGCCCGAGAGCTCGTGGACGCCCTTGTTCTTGAGGGCCGCCCGATGGACCCAGCCGGTGGTCTTCGCGAGGCCGGCGCCGATGCGTCCTGGCTTGCGTTGGAGGAGGTAGACCTCCCGCTCGGAGGGCTCCGGTACCGGAGTGGTGAGAGCGCCCGGGGCCATTTCGGGTTCGGTGACGCCCCATTCCTGCTTCCACTCCTTGAGATGAAGAGTGGGGGAAGTGGGGTGCGTGAGGAATTCGCTCACGTCGACGCCGATGCCGCCGGCACCGATGACGGCGACGGACTTGCCGACGGGCTTGCCCTCTCGGACGACCTCGGCGTAGGTCAGCACCTTCGAGTTCTCGATGCCGGGGATCTTGGGAACGCGCGGCGTCACGCCGGTGGCAACCACCACTTCGTCGAAGGATCCGATGAGATCTGCTGGTGCGACGCGGGTTTCGAGCTTGACTGTCACTCCGGCCACGTCCAGCATGCGGGTGTAGTAGCGAATGGTTTCGGCGAACTCTTCCTTACCCGGAATGAGCTGTGCGATCCCGAACTGTCCGCCGATCTTGTCCGAGGCCTCGAACAACGTGACCGAATGACCACGCTGAGCAAGATTGAGTGCTGCGGAAAGTCCGGCAGGACCGGCGCCGACGACGGCGAGATTCTTGGTCCGCCGAGTGGGGGAGAGGATCAGCGTGGTCTCACGGCCCGCGCGCGGATTGAGCAGGCAGGAGACCTGCTTGTGAACGAAGGCGTGGTCGAGGCAGGCTTGGTTGCAGGCAATGCACGTGTTGATCTCGTCGGACGCTCCGCGTTCTGCCTTGTTCACCCAGTCGGGATCGGCGAGCATCGGCCTGGCCATCGAAATCAACTGCGCGTCACCGCGGTTGAGGATCTCTTCGGCAGTCTCGGGCATGTTGATCCGATTCGAGGCGGCTACCGGAATGTCGACGTGCTTCTCGAGCTTGCTCGTGATGTCCACGAAGGCTGCTCGGGGAACCGAGGTGACGATGGTGGGCACCCGTGACTCGTGCCATCCGATGTCGGTGTTGATGATCGTGGCGCCGGCAGCTTCGACTTCCTTTGCCAATGAGACGATTTCATCCCAGGTCTGACCGCCCTCGACCAGGTCTGCCATCGACAACCGGAACACGATGATGAAGTTCGGGCCGACAGCCTTGCGTGTGCGTCGCACGATTTCGACTGCCATGCGTCGACGGTTCTCGGAACTGCCGCCCCACTGGTCGGTGCGCTTGTTCGTGCGCTCGCAGAGGAACTGGTTGATGAAGTAGCCCTCACCGCCCATGATTTCGACGCCGTCGTAACCCGCGGACTTGGCCAGGCGCGCGCAGCGAACGTAGTTGCGGATCTGCCAACGCACCCCACGGCCGGTCAGCTTGCGCGGACGGAACGGGTTGATGGGCGCCTTGATCGACGACGCGGAGACACTGAAAGGCTGGTAGCTGTAGCGGCCGGCGTGCAGGATCTGCATGGCGATCTTTCCACCCGCGTCGTGAACCGCCTTGGTGATCCGGCGGTGACGGCGCGCTTCGATGCGGTTGGTCAGCTTGGCACCGAAGGGCAAGAGCCAACCGGTGCGGTTGGGCGCGTAGCCGCCGGTGATGATCAAGCCGACTCCGCCACGGGCACGTTCGGCGAAGTACTCGGCCAAGCGGTCGGTGTCCTTCGCGCGATCTTCGAGGCCGGTGTGGATCGATCCCATGACGACGCGGTTCTTCAGCGTCGTGAATCCGAGGTCGAGCGGTTCGAGCAGGCGGGGGAACTGTGTATCCGTCATGACTGAAGATGTCCTTCCGTGGCGTACTCGCCAGTGTCTTCGGTGGCGGGCTCGCCAGTGTCTTCGGTGGCGTACTCGCCGGTGTCTTCGATGGCGTACTCGCCAGTGGGCAATGCGTCCAGAACTTCCTGGCACCAGTCGGTGAATCCTTCTTCGACGCGGATGCCGCCGCGAAGTACGAGGTACTGGTGCAGTGAAGAGCCGGAAAGCGCTGCTGGATTGGGGAAGTCACGCTTTTCGATGAGTCGGTAGACGTCGAGGCGGGCGGCGTGGCCGTCGCGGTGGCGAGCGACTTCGCGTCGTAGAGCGGGGAGATCGGCGTGCGCAGCGGCCCTGATCTTGATGGCCAACTCGTTGCGCAGGTGGTTCGGTTCGGACGGCTCTGCGATCCATCGGGTCAGTTCGGCGCGGCCGGCATCGCTGACGCGGTACATCTTCTTGTCCGGTCGGCCGTCCTGCGCGATGGCTTCCACCTCCACCCAGCCTGCCTCGTCCATTCGCTTGAGGACTCGGTAGATCTGCTGGTGCGTCGCGCTGTGGAAGAAGCCGATCGACTTGTCGAACCGGCGTGTGAGGTCGTATCCCGACGCATCCTGTTCGGACAGGGAGACGAGCAACGCATGTTCGAGTGCCATGGAAAAAGTATCTATGCACTCAGGTGCGTATGCAACTAAGTGCGTACTAACTCGGGTGCATAGAACGTCTTGTATGTCGACTTCGGAGAGAGGCGCCGAGTCGCCCGCGCGCAGTTAGGCTTCGCCGTATGAGCGCCGAGTCCACGAGCACGCAGGCCGAGCCACCCGCAGGCATCGGCGGTGCGGCCACGAAGAGTCAAGTGTTCGCATGGGGGCTGTGGGATTGGGGATCGGCCGCATTCAACGCAGTGATCCTCACGTTCGTCTTCTCGGTCTATCTCACCGACGCGGTCGGTGACGACCTTCCCGGCACGATTTCGGCAACTACGTGGCTCAGCTGGGCACTCGGAATCGCCGGCTTCTTCATCGCGATTCTCGCTCCGATCACCGGACAACGTTTCGATGCGTCGGGTAAACGTAAACTCTCGCTCGCGATACTGACCGGCATCACCGTGCTCTCGATGGCGGGCCTCTACTTCGTCGAAGACAACTACCGCTATCTGTGGCTCGGATTGGTTCTGCTCGCAATCGGTTCGGTGATCTTCGAGCTTGCCGGCGTTCCCTACAACGCCATGATGCGGCAGGTGTCGACACCGGAGAATCTGGGTAGAGTCTCCGGCTTCGGCTGGGCCATGGGATATTTCGGCGGAATCGTGCTGCTGTTGCTGTGCTACTTCGGGTTCATCGTCGGCGACGGCGACACTCGGGGATTCCTCGGATTGACCACCGACGGCGGCATGAACATCCGGATGGTGGCACTGCTGGCTGCAGTGTGGTTCGCGGTCTTCGCGATTCCGGTGTTCTTCAAGGTTCCCGAGTTGCCCAGCCCCGCGGTCGATCCGGGAGCGTCCAAGGCCGGGTTCCTCGACTCCTATCGGGTGTTGTGGCGCGATCTGCGCGAACTCTGGAACGTCGACAGGCGCACGATCTGGTACCTGATCGCGAGCGCACTCTTTCGTGACGGTCTCGCGGGCGTGTTCACCTTCGGAGCCGTGCTGGCTGTCAACGTCTACGGAATCAGTGCGGCCGACGTGCTGTTGTTCGGTGTTGCGGCCAACGTGATTTCCGCAATCGGTGCATTGGTGGCCGGACGTTTCGACGATCGGATCGGACCCAAACAGGTCATCACCGTCTCGCTGGCGTCGATGATCGTGGTCGGCGCGATATTGATCGCGGTGTCGGGGCCGGTGATGTTCTGGATCTTCGGTCTCGCGCTCTGCCTCTTCGTCGGGCCCGCTCAGTCTTCGGCACGAACCTTCTTGGCACGCATCACCCCGCCTGGGCGTGAAGGTCAGATGTTCGGCCTGTATGCGACCACAGGCCGAGCAGTGTCGTTTTTGGCACCGACACTGTTCGGCCTGTTCGCTTGGCTCTTCGGTGCAGACCGTGCCGGCATCATCGGACTGCTGGTGGTTCTCGGCGTCGGTCTTGCCGCATTGTCGATGGTGAAGGCGCCGGAAGGGGACAGTGCGCTTCCCGTCAATCCTTGAAGTAGACCAACTGGTGTGTCGTAGCGAGCAATGCGCCGTCACTGCCCCAAATTTCGGCCGACTGATCGAAGTATCCGTTTCCGAACCGTTGGGTCCGCGCCGTTCCCAGGACGGAATTGTCTGCCTGTTCGGTCAGCGTCTGAGCGTCGGCGTGGAAGTAGATGGTCATCGAGACCGTTCCAGCCGGAGCCATCTTGCCTCGGCGCAAGAAGACTCGTGGGAAGAAGACATCGCACAGTGCGGTCAGCGACGTGAAGTCGAGAGCGCGTGCCGGTTGATCGCGCACCCAGAGTGTCGTGGTCGAGTCGGGATGCTCGCCCGACTCCAGGTCGGGGATCGCGCCTTCGACAAAGCGCATCTCGTAGTTCTGTGCCCAGGCGATGAACTCGGGGAACGGCAGCAGCGTAACGTCTTCGGTCGACGGAACTTCCGGCATCGTGATCTCGGTAGACGACCAGGTTTCACGCCTGGTACCGAACACTGCCGTCGCGGTAGTGGCGACGGTTCCGTCCTGAGACAGTTCGATGGACCAGTGCTGCGTCGAGCGGTTGGTGCGCACCGGCCGGGCGGAGATCTCGAAGGCGCCCTCGGTGATCGGACCGGCAAAGTTGACGGTCAACGACAGCGGATCGCCGAGGCGTTCGGGGTGCTTCAGTACGGATTCGAGCAACGTGGCAGCGGTGACGCCGCCGAACGGCCCGACCATGTTGTTGTACGCCGGATTGGTCTCGCCGGTCGACAAGCCGGCGGTGAGTGGCGTCAATCCGACAGCAGCGTCGAAAGGATGGGGTGGTGCAACGGTCTCGGTCATCGCAGAACTCCTGGTGATGGAATCAATTCGGCTCTATGTATGACAACATACATAGAGCCGAATTCGTCGCGGCGATCAGGATCCTGCACGTGCGAGGATCGCCTCGGCCAACTCTTCGGCTCGCTCTTCCGGAATCCAGTGACTTCCGCCGTCGAGCACGACGAACTCGTAGGGGGCGTCCACGAATTCACCACAGCGTTCTGCGCCTGCGCGGCCGAGCGCTGTGTCGCCGGTGCTCCAGACATACGTGGTCGGCACGGTGGTGCGATCGATGTCGCCGAAGTCGCGGGTCATCGCGCGGTACCAGTTCAAGGCGCCGGTCAGCGCGCCCTCCCCGCTCAGGACACGAATGTGCTCGTCGGCGAATTCAGGATCGATCTGGCCGTCGAACATGGCGCGCAGCCGGCGAAAGTTTTCCTCCGACAACACTTCCTCGGCTTTGCCCTCCTGTCGGAGAAGTCCGATGTACGACGAGCGTTGTTTTTGGTCCTCGTCCTCGCGGAGTGCCCAACCGAAGGCGGTGGGGTGGGGGACCGAGATCGCCGTCAGGCTGCGGATCCGGTTCGGATGGCGACCGGCGACCTGCCAGGCGACCGCCGAACCCCAGTCGTGACCGACAAGATGCGCGTCGGACAGGCCGAGCGCGTCGAGCAATCCGACGACGTCGGCTACCAGGTGCTCGATCTTGTAGGCATCCACCCCTTCGGGGCGTGCGCCGGCGGAGTAACCGCGCTGATTCGGTGCGATTACGCGGTAGCCCGCTGCGGTGAGCAGTGGTGTGACCTTGCCCCAGGATGCGGCGCTCTCCGGGAAGCCATGCAGCGCTACCAGCGGAATGCCGTCGTCCGGGCCCGAGATCAGTACGTCGAAGGTGAGGTCGCCAACGGGGATTTCGTATGTACTCGTGGAAGACATGACTCTCACCGTACGTCGAAAAGGTGAACCCGAGGTCAGTTTCGAGGTGGATTCCAGGTGGCCATTCCGAGCATGATGACTCGCAGTTGCTTCTCGGCTCGTGTGATGACGGCGGCTTCGTCGCGATACCCGGCGGTCCCGGCGTCCAGCAGTTCGACGACAGCACTGAACATCGTCGAGACGATCAGGTCGGCAGCCATTTCCAGATCGTCCGACGACCAGCTTTCCAGTCCGGCAATTCTGGAGAGGTCGATGGTCAGTTCGCTGACGAACAACCGCATTTCAGTGGCTATCGCACGTCGTACCTCACTGACGCCGCTGTAGCGTTCGCGGCAGAGGAACCGAAACTGTCGCTCGTGTGTATGCACTTGTCGCACAAGGATGCCCAGGGACGTAGCGGCGTCCTTGGTGCTGGGATTGCGCCTTGCGTCGCGCAGCATCTGGCGCAACATACGCATGCTCTCTTCGACGAGGACGACACCGACGTCCTCCAGTGAAGCGAAGTGGCGGTAGAACGCCGTCGGAACGATCCCGGCTTCCCTGGCTACCTCTCGCAGGCTGATTCCGGCGAAGCCGCGATCGGCCGAGAGGTCCATGGCAGTGTCCAGGAGCGCTTGGCGTGTGCGTTCCTTCTTGGCGGCACGACTTTCCGGTTCCCTGTTGTCGGGTTCCCTGCGCTCGGGGTTCACCGGTCCGGCCTTCGTCACGACGTCGAGTGTAGGTACAGGCATTCCGGCTCCTTTCGGCAACTCGTGTAACTCGGATCACATTCTTGTTGACATGTACTTGTGTGCACCTGTCACACTATCTTCGGTGAACATTTGTACACTGAATTCACGCAGTCGGGGGAAGCTAGCCCAGCAATCGAGATACCCGGCAATCGAAGTACGAGGAGGGTCATGACAATCGCATCTGCTCCTGAGAACACGACACCGAAGTCCACACCTCGGCGCGGCCTGTCCTTGGTGGGACTGATCGAAGCCATGGCTGCTCCACATCAGATCGACCGATACCTCGAGTTGGTCAACCCGATGGCGACCGTTCGTGACATTCGCGCGCAGGTTGTCGCTGTCGACCATCCGACGGCTGACTCCGTCACTCTCACGCTGCGCCCGACGCGCCAGTGGCGCGGTTTTCAGGCGGGCCAGTTCGTGCAGTTGGGCGTGGTGATCGACGGTGTTCGTCACACTCGCTGCTACTCGCCGGCCGGGGGCGCGTCTACGCGCAGTGGGCTGATCGAGCTCACCGTGAAAGCGCATCCGGGTGGCCTGGTGTCGCAGTATCTGTACGCCAACGCGGCACCCGGACTCGTTGTCAGCCTCTCGCAGGCAGACGGGGTGTTCTCCCTTCCCGTCGACCGCCCGCGTCGGGTGTTGTTGATCAGTGGCGGCAGTGGAATCACCCCGGTCATGTCGATGCTTCGGACGCTGGTGGAGGAGGATCACTCGGGCGAGATCGTGTTCGTGCATTACGCGAACACCGATTCCGACGTGGCATACACGCGCGCGCTGAAGACCATCGCCGAGCAGAACCCGAACGTGAAACTGGTACTCGTGTACACCGAAAGCGGTGGAGGTGACCTCGAAGGTTTCTTCGATCGCGGGCACCTCGACGCCGTGGCTCCGTGGATCGCCGATCCGGACACGATCGACGCCCAGGCTTATCTTTGCGGACCTCCCGGTCTGATGCGGGGAGTGCGTGAGGTGTTCCGTGAGGTCGACGTCGAGCACTTGCTCAACACCGAGGAGTTCGCGCCGGCGGTGGCCGAGCCGGGGGAGGCCGGCGGCGAGGTGTCGTTCACCAAAAGTGGGGTGGCGGCCGAGAACTCCGGCGAAACACTTCTCGAACAAGCAGAAGCTGCGGGCCTCAAACCCGAGTACGGATGCCGGATGGGAATCTGCTTCTCCTGCACCTCCGTCAAGAAGGCGGGCCGTACCCGAAACGTGCGCACCGGTGAGACAGACGACGAGCCGGACAAGAAGATCCAGCTGTGCGTCAGTGCTCCCGTCGGCGACGTCACCGTCGACATCTGAAGTCCCATTTTCCACACGACTGTCTGGAGACCGACATGTTTGGACTTTCACTTCCCACCCTCCCGTTCCTCGGCAACGGTTCCGATGCGAAGGACGACGCTCCCGTCGTCCTGACGTACGAGCAGGTCGAGGAGATCGGCCGCGAGTTGGACGCATTGCGCGATCGCACCGTCGCCTCGCTCGGGGCGGAGGATCGGGAGTACATCTACAAGATCATCAAGGCTCAGCGCGGGTTCGAGGTCGCAGGTCGCGGCTTGATGTATCTCGGCTTCCTGCCTCCGGTGTGGCTCGCGGCAGTCGGTGCATTGAGCGTGTCCAAGATCCTCGACAACATGGAGATCGGCCACAACGTCATGCACGGTCAGTACGACTGGATGCGTGAACCAGGGCTCAATTCCGAAGTCTTCGAATGGGATACGGTGTGCCCGGCCGACCAGTGGCGTCACTCGCACAACTACATGCATCACACGTACACCAATATTCTCGGCAAAGACCGCGACATCGGATACGGCATCCTGCGTATCGACGACGCGCAGAAGTGGAACCCCTATTACCTCGGTAATCCGGTCTGGGCCTTTGCCTTGATGATGCTCTTCGAGTGGGGCGTGATGATGCACGACCTCGAGATCGAGAACGTCATCCAGGGCAAACGCAAGTGGCACGACGTCAAGCCGCTTCTGAAGGGCTGGTGGAACAAGGCGGGCAAGCAGGTCCTCAAGGACTACGTCATCTTCCCGGTTCTCACGGGGCCGCTGTTCGTGACCACTCTCGCGGGGAATGTCACCGCCAACCTGGTCCGGAACGTGTGGACTTACTCGATCATCTTCTGTGGCCATTTCCCCACCGGTGTCCAGAGCTTCACCGAGGACGAGACGGCCGACGAGACTCGCGGGCAGTGGTACGTGCGTCAGATGCTCGGCAGCGCCAACATCGAGGGAAGCCCGCTCTTCCACGTCATGTCCGGCAACCTCTCGCACCAGATCGAGCACCACCTGTTCCCGGACCTGCCTGCGCATCGTTATCCGGAACTCGCTCCCCAGGTGAAAGAATTGTGTGGGAAGTACGGTTTGCCGTACAACACCGGTGGGTTCTTCAAGCAGATCGGTTCGGTATGGGGCAAGATCTTCAAGCTCGCTCTTCCGCCCGGTTTGGTCAAGTCGACGACCCCTCCCGGTGTTATCGTCGAGCGCCAGCGAACTGCAGCCTGAGAGGCACACACTGATGGTCGGGAAATTCGAACGCCGCAAGGACACGGTCCAGGAACTGACCGAAAGTGCAGCCAACCACGTGGGCTCGATCGCGATGATCATCGCCGGGGCCGTTCGAGACGTGACGCGCGAGATCGGCGACTGGGTGTCCGACGGAATCGAGATGCGTGAAGCAGCGAAAAAGGCTGCAGCTGACGATCGTTCGGAGTCCGTGACCATCGAGCACGACGACAGCGATCCACCTGAAGACTGGCGTTGATTCACCGCGGCGGACGGCCTGATCGCGCAACCGCGAGCCCGTCTCGCCAGAACGGCCACGTTGCCCTCCGTCACAGATGACGGAGGGCAACGTGGGTTTCGTGGGCTGCCTCGGCGGCCGAAGACGCGGATCGAACGCCGATCACAAGTGAGGTCCTAAGCAGCGCTTCCGAGGCTCGCCGAGTCGAAGCTGCCGAGCCCGGTGCTACCGAGACCGCTGCTACCGACTCCGCCCAGTGCGAGTGCATTGCTGCTGCCCGCGCTCAGTAGCTGGACGATGATGTTGATGACGATGGGGTCGCCGGTGAGCGGAATTGTAGGCACAGGGGGACCTGCTTTCTGTTTCGAGATGTGGTGAGAAGGTGAGCGGCGACGGGATCGTCGACGTGGTCAGGCGGGCTGTTTCAGCCACTTCCGGTGCTGCCGAGCGACACGATGGAGCCGTTGCCGAACCCGAGTGCTCGGGAGAGTGAGCCGAAGTCGATGACCAGGCTGCCCAGGGTGTGCTGGTTTATCACGGTGGTTCCTGTCTGTGCCGCGACTGTGTGATGCGAGCGGGTAAGTCGATCAGGGAGCAGGCGTCGTGGGAGTTTCGCCGCCGCCGCCAATCGGAGAGTTGTCGGTGTAGAGGAAACTGCTGCCGGCGTTGAACATCTGTAGGACGGTGTTCAAAACGACGGCCAAAGCGCCTGTGGTTGGTGCGGCGATCATGTGCTTGCTCCTGGTTTCAGCGGTGGCGACGTGGTGGTCACCGTGGTCACCGCCATCACAGTGTCAGGCGGCTTGGAGCGGGCCCTGTGCGAGAGATTCTCTCGCACAGGGCCCGAGATTCGTCCTAGGAGACGCCGCCGCCATCCGTCGAGCCCGTGCCGGTGCTGCCCGCGTTGAAGAGCTGCAGGATGGTGTCGAAGAAGGCACCGAGGAGAGCGTTATCCTGGCCGTTGATCATGTGTTTCCCCTTAATTGTTACTGGTTTGCGCGGTGATTCGCACCACACTTTTATAGCCCGGTTCGGAGCGGAAAAGTGGGGTCCAGGCGCCACACGTGGACAGCTAATAGCGAGGATGTGAGTGTTCACATTTTCGCTGGACGATTGTCCACATCAGTGCTTGCGAAGGTCAGCGAGATCATGGCAGCGCGCAGTTTGAGCAGTTCAGAGGGCAGGGCCGGATCCAATCCGGTCAGGGTTGCGATGCGCTTGATTCGATTGTCGACGGTGTTGGTGTGCAGGCCGAGCGCCGACGCGGTGCGCTGACGATGCTGGCCGTTGGCGAGATGTATGGACAATGTCTGCAGCAGTTCCGGATTGCCGTCGAGTGGCTTGAGAAGATTGATCAAGCTGTCGCGGCCTGCGCCACCCCGAGTGAGTTGATACTCGAGCGCGAGGTCTTCCATTCGGTAGGACCGCGCCGGCAGTCTCAGGCGCCGCACGAGTTGCGCCAATTCGTGAGTGGTTGCTTGGGCGGCGGCGATATCTCGTACGGCGGCGTTCTCGGCGATTGCTGTGATCTCCACCCCGACCGTTGCGCGTGCACGTTGGATGACCTCGCACACTGTTCCCCAGTCGGGTGTGCCCTCGATCAGGACCAGACCACGTTGCGGTGCAGGAGCCTCGAGCAGCGCCGACCCGAAGTGGGCCGCGATTTTCGATTGAGCGACGGAGAGGTCACGGTAGGCCTGTATGCGCTGGTGGTTGCCGTTGCGTGCTCCCGGGCGGATGGGCGGCAGGTTCACCAGGAGCCGCAGGACGAGATAGCGGGGTGCGAGTTCGACGCCCATCTGCAACGCAAGCTGGGTGGGATCGTCGCCGTCCAGCATGGCCTTCACGAGGGCGCCGGCGGAGTATTCCCCGAGTTGGGAACCGGCTGGAAGAGCCGAGAGATAGCTGATCGAGATGAACGAGTGAAGCCGCTGCGCGAGTGCGAACAAGAACTCGTTGAGATCCCCGAGATTGGCGGAGTCCTCGGCGTCGGCCCGGCTGAGGATGAGGGTGCGAAAAGTGCTGATGCCCTCGTTGGTCAAGTTGAGGATCGCGCTGAGTGGCACGCCTTTCAATGCTTGTTGGACGGTCATCGTGTGAATGCCGTCCAACTCTTGGTCGGTGGGAAGTTTGCGGTGATCCAATAGCTGGATCCCCACTTGGAGCCCCTGCACGATCACCGCAATCAGTTCCCGACGAACTGCCTCCGTTTGGAGGGAAGTCAACGTCGGGTTGGCACGGGACAGGTGATCTACGAGATCGCTTGCCAGTGGGATGACGTCGTTGACCGCTGTGGAGGCGGGCTTGCCTCCCAACATGAGCGGTCCCGGGTTGTTCAGCAGCGCTGGGGACATGGGTGGCCTCCTCTAGACAGGTGCGTCGCCTGGCACTGGCACCCGGAGGCTCGGCGCGTTACGACGCGGGGTACACGCTGAGGCCTTGTTCGGGGGCATACTCGCCACTGAAATTTGCGGTTCGAATTGCGCCAGGCGTTGTGATTTCTACCACATGAACGATCGTCCAACTGTGAAATGGACAAATGTGAAGATAAGTCCATATGCCCCACGTGCTGCGGACCTAAACAATCGTCCACTTACGGTGTTTTTCGACGTCAGAGCGGAAAACGAATTCGGAGGACGCCACGAGTTCCGTCTGGGATCATTGCCGGCGCCTGCGTTGTCGTCGCGGGCGATTTGCTCGGATCAAGCTCGAGGGCCCTGGGTCCTCGCGGACCCAGGGCCCTCGCGGCCTAGGTATTGATTCGACCAGTCCGATGTACGGGAACCGGTTCAGGGTGAAATCACCCTTTTCTCTGTACTGCTGTCTGTGGTGCGGAAATCTCTAGATGACGCCCAGTGAAATCATGGCGTCGGCCACCTTTACGAAGCCGGCAATGTTCGCGCCGTGCACGTAGTCGCCCGGCTTTCCGTACTCGGCAGCGGTGTTGATGGTGCGCTTGTGGATGCCGCGCATGATTCCGGCGAGACGCTCGTCGGTGTACTCGAAGCTCCAGGAATCACGCGAAGCATTCTGCTGCATTTCGAGAGCGGAGGTTGCAACGCCACCGGCGTTGGCCGCCTTGCCGGGTGCGAAGGCTACGTTCGCGTCACGGAAGAGCTGGATGCCACCGGGGGTGGTGGGCATGTTCGCGCCTTCGGCAACGGCCTGAACGCCGTTGGCGATCAAGGTCTTTGCGGCATCTTCGTCGAGCTCGTTCTGAGTCGCGCAGGGGAGTGCGACGTCGCACGGCACGTCCCAGATGGAACCGTCGGCGATGAACTCGGCATGCGGAACTGCGTCGGCGTACTCGCTGATGCGGCCGCGGCGAACTTCCTTGATCTCCTTGAGGAGGTCGAGATCGATGCCCTTCTTGTCCACGATGTATCCCGAGGAATCCGAGCAGGCGATCGCGACGCCGCCGAGCTGGTGGATCTTCTGGATTGCGTAGATGGCGACATTGCCGGATCCGGAGATCACGACGTTCTTGCCTTCGAGGCCTTCACCCTTTGCCTTGAGCATTTCGGCGACGAAGTACGCGACGCCGTAGCCGGTGGCCTCGGTGCGAACCTGCGATCCGCCCCAGGTGATGCCCTTGCCGGTGAGGACGCCCGACTCGTACGTGTTGGTCAGCCGCTTGTACTGACCGAACAGGTAGCCGATCTCGCGACCGCCGACGCCGATGTCGCCGGCCGGAACGTCGGTGTATTCACCGATGTGACGCTGCAGTTCGGTCATGAAGGACTGACAGAAGCGCATGACCTCTGCGTCGGAGCGGCCCTTGGGATCGAAGTCCGAGCCACCCTTGCCGCCGCCGATGGGCAGGCCGGTGAGTGAGTTCTTGAAGATCTGCTCGAAGCCGAGGAACTTCACGATGCCCAGGTTGACGCTGGGGTGGAAGCGCAGGCCGCCCTTGTAGGGGCCGAGTGCACTGTTGTACTGCACGCGGAAGCCACGGTTGACGTGAACGTTGCCCTGGTCGTCGGTCCACGGCACGCGGAAGATGATCTGGCGTTCCGGCTCGCAGAGCCGCTCGATGAGTCCGGCGTCGGCGTAGCGGGGGTGGCGCTCGAGCACTACGTGAAGAGACTCGAAGACCTCTGCGGCGGCCTGATGGAACTCGGGCTCTCCTGCATTGCGAACCAAAACCTGATCGTAAATCTGCGCTACGCGGTCACGTACGGACACCGCTCACCTACCTCGTTGTGAGAACTCTTTTACATTTCCGTTACATACTAGGCGCCTTTATTGCTGTATCGGACAACTGTCCTGTGAAGGTGAAATCGGACACAGCTGTCACTTGTGTCAGTTGAACGGGCGATTTATAACAATTTGCTCAGCTTTCACTCTCTTAACACAGTCCAAATGGTTTGCTTCTGCGGTCGGGGATCACTGTGCCTGTGGTCCGAACGAGTCGAAAATGATCAGAGGGGCTGCACGTGCGTAATAAACACTCCATGTCGGCGATGTTGTCGATAGGCGTCGTCACGATTGCCGCGACGATTGCCGCAGCACCGTCTGCGTCGGCGATCGGTGGACCGTGTGGTTCGGGAGGAAGTGGTTCCGCCGGATCGATGACGGGTTCGCTCGGCTCGCTGACCGGATCGCTCGGCAGTGGTTCCGCCGGTACCGGCTCCCTCGCCAACGCGCTGCCTTGGATCACCGGCGCCCCCAACGGTGCTCTGCCGGTGCTGACCGGCCGGACCAAGGCGATCGAAATGGTCACTGGCCCAGGCAGTCCCAACAACACCATCGAGCGGTTCAACGTGTCGGGTACCGACCTCGGAATCATGTGGGACAACGGTCTTTCGGGGCCGGATCACGACGTGCTGATGGCATTCGGCGACACGGTGGGCGACTGCGACACCCCGGGTGACGACTGGCGCAGCAACGTATTGTTCCGCAGCAACGACACCGCCATTGCCGACGGGATGAAGATCGACAGTTCTCCTTTGGACGGCCCCAATCATTCCAAGGAGATCATTCCGGGATTCGGCATTCCGGGTGAGTTCACCACCATCCCGACCGCTGGAATCTCTTACGGTGGTGTGCAGTACATCAGATTCATGTCCGTTCGGTCGTGGGACGAACCCGGAGCCTGGACCACCAACTACTCGGCTCTGGCTTTCTCCACGGACAACGGTGAGAACTGGGAACTCGATCCGGCGACAGTTCGCGCCAATACCGAAGGACTTGGCATTCCGGGGATTCCGGCAGTATCGCCGATCAATTCCAACTTCCAGCAGAGCGCCTTCCTCGACGGTCGGGACGGCTACATTTACGAATACGGAACTCCCTCAGGTCGTTTCGGTAAGGCGGTCCTGGCGCGAGTGGCCGGCGCCGACATCAGAAACCTCGGCGCCTACGAATACTGGGACGGCTCCGGTTGGAGTCCGCGAGATACCGATGCCGTTCAGGTCATCAAGGCACCGGTCAGTGAACTCGCAGTGCAGTGGAACGACTACCTGAACAAGTACGTTGCCATGTACACCAGTGCCGAGGGCAACCTGGTGATCCGTCAGGCCGACCAACCGCAAGGCCCGTGGAGTGGTACGCAGACCCTGTTGAGTGGAATCACGTTGCCCGCGTTGTACGGCGGATTCATGCACCCGTGGGCGAGCGGACAGTTCCTCGAATTCGTCGCCACCACGTGGGACCGTTACAACGTCATCTACATGCGGACCGATTTGAACGGACTCCAGATGGCGTCGTCGGATTCGCGCGATCGTCCTGACCCCGCGACCACCGGTGAGGCTCGCGTCCTCGAAGTCACGATGCCGGAAGACCGCTAGCCGAGCAAGATTCGACAACTATGGCCTGCAACTCGATCGAGTTGCAGGCCATAGTTCTGTGGGTAGTGATATTCGGGTGATACTCAGAGAATGAAGAGCATTTCCTGATACGTCGGGAGTGGCCAGTGATCGTCGGCGACGATGGTTTCGAGGAAGTCGGCCGCTGCACGTACCTCTGCCATGGCGGGCAGGAGTGCGTCCTGTGCGTGCTTGGCCTGATCGAATGGCGACTCGCCGGCGTCGGTGTCGATTGCTGCGCGCAGGGCCGCGAGCGCTGTGCGCAGAGCCGCAACGGGCGCCGACACTTCTTCGAGCGGTGCTGAATCCGGTTCGAGGCCGGCAGACTTCAGTGCGACGAAGTTCTGCGCAACTTCCGTCTGGTGGCGCACTGCAGCCGGAAGAATCAGCGTCGTACCGATTTCGGCGGCCAGGCGTGCCTCGACGCCGATGCTCAGTGCGTACTGTTCGAGTCCGACCTCGTAGCGGCTGTGCATCTCCCGGTGGTTGAAGACCTTGTACTTCTCGAAGAGTTCCATCGAGGATTCGGTGATCAGTTCAGGAAGGGCGTCCAGCGTCGTGCGAAGGTTCGGCAGGCCGCGAGACTCGGCCTCGATCTGCCAGTTCTCCGAGTAACCGTCGCCGTTGAAGACAACCGCACCGTGGTTGGTGATGATCTCGGTGAGCAGATTCTGGACGGCGGTGTCGAAATCGGCGCCGTCGGCGACCGCGGCCTCCAGTTCGGTGGCCATGTAGTCCAAGGCCTCGGCCATGATCGTGTTGATGGTGACCATCGGGCCGTTGACTGTTTGCAGCGATCCTGGCGCGCGGAACTCGAAACGGTTGCCGGTGAAGGCAAATGGGCTCGTACGGTTGCGATCGCCCGGGTCGGTCGGTAGGACGGGAAGGGTATCGGCGCCGATCATCATGGTGCCCTTGTCCTTCGACGATGTCGCGGCGCCCTTGGCGATCTGCTCGAAGACGTCGGCCAGTTGATCGCCGAGGAAGATCGAAATGATGGCCGGGGGAGCCTCGTTGGCGCCGAGGCGGTGATCGTTGGTTGCCGATGCGACCGACGCGCGCAGGAGGCCCGCGTATTTGTGGACGGCCCGGATGACTGCGGCGCAGAATACGAGGAACTGGGCATTGTCATGCGGATTGTCGCCGGGGACAAGCAAACTGCCGAGTTCGGAGTTGCCCAGCGAGAAGTTGACGTGCTTGCCGGAGCCGTTGACACCGTCGAACGGCTTCTCGTGGAACAGACATTCCATGCCGTGCTTCTTGGCGATTGTCTTGAAAGTGGTCATCAGCAACTGCTGGTGGTCCGCGGCGATGTTGCCTCGCTCGAACATCGGGGCGATTTCGAACTGGCCGGGCGCAACCTCGTTGTGCCGCGTCTTGGCGGGGATACCGAGTTTGAAAAGTTCCCGCTCGGTGTCCATCATGAATCCGAGCACACGTTCCGGGATCGCCCCGAAGTAGTGGTCGTCGAACTCCTGGCCCTTGGGCGGCTTTGCGCCGAAGAGTGTTCGGCCGGCGTTGAGGAGGTCGGGGCGGGCGAGGAAGAAGTGTCGATCGATCAGGAAGTACTCCTGCTCGGGTCCGCAGAACGACACGATGTGCTCGGGGTCGTCGTGGCCGAACAACTTCAGGATTCTTTCGGCGTGGAAACCCATTGCCTGTTGTGAACGCAGCAGGGGAGTCTTGTGGTCGAGCGCTTCGCCGGTCATCGAAACGAACACGGTCGGGATACACAGTGTGTTGCCGTTGGGGTTTTCGAGAACGTAGGCCGGGCTCGTGACATCCCAGCCGGTGTATCCGCGAGCCTCGAATGTGTTGCGCAGCCCGCCGTTCGGGAAACTCGAAGCGTCGGGTTCACCTTGGATCAAGGTCTTGCCGGCGAACTCCGCCAGTGCACTGCCGTCGCCGACCGGCTCGAGGAAGCTGTCGTGCTTCTCGGCGGTCAACCCGGTAAGCGGATAGAAGACGTGGGCGTAGTGGGTTGCGCCTTTCTCCAACGCCCAGTCCTTCATCGCGGATGCGACCGCGTCGGCGACCATGGGATCGAGCGGTTTGCCTTGCTCGATCGTCGCCATCACCGATTTGTAGACGAGCTTGGGCAGTCGCTTCTGCATGACCACCTTGTTGAAGACGTTGGCTCCGAACACCTCTCCGGGTGTCTCGTCGGTCGTGAAACTGACCACCGGAGGTGTGTAGGCCTCGACGTCCTTGATCGCTTGCAAGCGAACTGCATTTCCACTCATGTGCTTACCCCTCGCCCGGGCCCAGGGCTGCGCTGCTGATTGCGAGCCCGACTTCGGCAAACCCTACGAACCTCCGGTATCGGGGGTGTTTCGTAGATATTGCGCCTGTCCGCAAACTTCGAGTCACAACGGAAATGTCGATCTGTCGGAGGTCTACGGCAGACTTCGAGCCGACGGGCTATTGCAGGACAGTCGAATCGGAGAGTCTTTGTGATCAGGGTGTTGGTGCCAACAACGGTGGAGCAGGGCGATCTCGCGGAAGTGCTTCGGTTGTACGACGAACTTGTCACCGAGACCCGAAAAGAGGACGGCTGCATCAATTACGAGTTACTGCAGCGCACCGAAAATCCCTGCGAGCTCGTGTTGGTGGAGGAATGGGAATCGCAGGAGCACCTCGACGCCCACACCCATACCGAGCACTTCGTCAGGTTGGTTGAGGCGCTGGACAAGCTCGAGACGGCAGCGCCGGCGCAGATCTTCACGAAGGTTCTGTAGCGGCGGAGGCAGGTTTCAGTGCTCGCTAAGGCGTCGAACAAACATTCCGGAGAGCCCCGAGCGTCAACGAGGCGACCCGTTCCGACACACGCGGAAACTGGTTTGCATCGACACGCCAGAATCATCGTAGATCCGTCGAGTCCGATGTAGGACAGCACCTTCGGGCTCCAGCCGGGCGTTGTGCAGGTGTCGGCCGACCTGCACGGGCGCTCTATACGGTGACGTCGGAGTAGGGCATATGCTCTGACACCCAAGGAAATACGAATTCCATGAGTAGCAGCACCACCGCGACCACGAGAACGATCGCCAGCAGGGCCTTCACTGGTCGGGGGCCGGGGAGCGCTCCCCAGAGGTATCCGTACATTCATTGCTCCTGGAATGCCGCGGGAATGGTGCCCGAAGTCTTCGAGATTGTTTCGACGAGAACCGCGTGGACGATCAAGCGTTCGCTGTTCGAGTAGAGCGGATGGCACGTGGTCAGTGTCAACATACTTTCCAGCGTGGCGTCGGGCTCGGCCCAAGGGCTTCCGGGCAGCGGGTTGACGACCGCAACATCCCCGGGCACGGTGATGCGCCGCCCGAGGAGATGGACGTAGTCGCCTTCGGAAACACGATCGGCTTGCTCGGGATTCAAGCAGGCTTTCGCCGCAGCGCGACGTTCGGGCGAGGCCTGGTCGAGTGGGAGCAACCGGTACGTCATCCATTGGAACTCGGTCTCCACGACGACGGCATCGCATGCATCGAGTCGATCCAGGTGCTGGAAGACTGCGCCGGAACCATTGCGGTGCCCGGCGAGCGCGAAGTTTCCGGCTTCGCCGGGCATCTGCGAGTCCGGGTAGTGGCCGGGGCCGGCCCGCAGGTCCTCGTTGCGTGTGCCCTCGACGATTGCGTACGCGGCGCCGAGTGTGGGGAAATGCACGCGCGCGAATCCCTCGCCGAGCACAGGGATCAGCGGGGACACCGGCTGACCATCGATCACTCCTGAGGCTTCGGGGACTTCGGCCCAGGATTCCTCCAGACTGTTGTTGAGCTCGTCCTGCAGCCGCCCCGAGACGATATTGGTCCAGAACGCCTCATAGATGACGAACAGCAGGATGACGACCCCGGCCGTGAGGAGCAGTTCGCCGATTACCTGGCCTGCGCCCGGCCGACGACGCCCTGAAACTTCGGTATCGCTCACGGACCGGGGTCTCCTCTCCACAGATCTACCGAGATAGCTGATGTGTCGAATTGGTGCCGTATCGAACTAGCTGCCCGCGTCGATCGTGGCGCTCCCGGTACCGCCGAGGAGATCGTAAAGGAGTACGGACAGGCGACCGAGGCCGTCGATCGCGGCAGAACCAGTGGTCTCGATGCCTTCGATGACGATCGGGAACGGGAGGAATGACATGGTGTTTCTCCTTCGAGGGGTGGGCCGCGGCGGCGGCCGCGAGATAGATGCGTCGTGACGGTGAAACAGGGCGGGTGCGACCAGGTGTATGTTGCACCCGCCCTGTTTCGGTATTTCTGGTTGGGAGTTACTCCTGGCCGGGTGCGCGCTTGCGGTTACGCAGGGTGAGCCATGCGCCACCGCCGATCAGTGCCAGCGCCAGACCGGCGAGCCAGATGACGTTCGCGCCGGTTACCGGCAGGGACGAGGACTGGTCCGGTTTGGCCTGAGCAGGATTTCCCGGAGCAGGTGTGCCCGGAGCACCGTTGTGTCCACCACCGTTGTTGCCGGGAGTGTTGTTGCCGGGAGTCGAAACGTCAGTGCCTGGTCCTCCGGGTACTTCAGAGCCCGGCCATGTCGGGATTTCCCACGGCGGCAGCGGGATCGGGATCGGGATGATGATCAGCCCATTGCTGCTGGTTTTGTTCTCGAGTCC
Source organism: Rhodococcus sp. T9N (assembly GCF_024436645.1). Classification (NCBI taxonomy): domain Bacteria; kingdom Bacillati; phylum Actinomycetota; class Actinomycetes; order Mycobacteriales; family Nocardiaceae; genus Rhodococcus; species Rhodococcus sp. T9N. Next base: position 66,004 of record NZ_JAMSKS010000015.1, read on the forward strand.
CAGGACCACCGACTTGTTTGCTTCGCCGGTGAGCTTGACGGAAGTTGCGGTCGGTTCGCCGTCGATCTTCGAGACATCCGCCTTGGCTTCCTTGACGCCCCAGATCACTTCACCCCACTTGACGTTGGTGACGTCGGTGTGAGCACCGGTTTCTGTGAAAGTGATGTCGGTGTTCAGCGGGAACTGGACCCGGCCGTCGATGACGGCTGCGTCGCACTGGGCGGTCGGAGTGACCGAAGCGCCCGGCTTGACATCGAGAACACAAGACCGCGCCTCATTGTCGATGTCCGTCCACGTAGCCGTGACCTGGAAGATCGTGGATCCGTCTTTGGCTACCTGGCTGCCCTTGGGGCCGGTCACGATCTTGTCGATATCCACCTCGGTGGTCGGGATCGGGCGGTTGTGGATCTCCACCACAGCCTTCTCACCCGCCACCGCCTTGACGGTGTCGCGGTAATCGGCGTCACCGGCATCCGCGGAGACGTAGTAGTACGGCCGCGCCCAGTCGATACCGGCCAGTGGCTTGGGGTCGACCTCGGAGAAGGTGATCACGGTGTTCCGCGGCACAACCTCGTCGGACGTCCAGCTCCAGTCGTTTGCGGCATCGAGGGTGATGGTCTGGCCCACTGCCGGGAAATCAGTTCCAGCGGGGAGTGCCGGATCGATCCCGTCGATACGGACCTCGAACGTCGCGCTGTCAGGCAGGTCGGCCTCGGGTGCGCGGACGGGGTTGCCGTCAGCGTCGAGGATGAACTTCGTGAATTCGACCGATCCGAATTTCCACAGCGCCTCGTTCGACAGCGTGATCAGTCGACCGTCGGTCGGGTCGTCGGAGACTATGCCCGTCGCGGTGCCGTCGAGGTTCGAATGCAGCCACGATTCGCCTTCCGGGCTGGTGCCCCAGGAGATCGTGCCCCACTCGACTCCGTCGACATCGGGACGGCCGGTCTCAGTGAAGGTCACCTCGGTGCCGACAGGGAGGTCGACGCCGAGCGGTGTGGTCTGTCCCTGCTTGACGCTCAGCACCTGGGTGCGGTACTCCACACCGTCGCGCCAACGCGCCTCGACCGTGAACTCCACGTCGTCGCCGACGGCCTCGGCGGCCTCACCGCCGACCTGCTTTGCGATGCGCAGAGTGCCGTCGTTGACGTCGACGAAGTTCGACACCTCGATCTTGCGCAGATCCTTGCCGATGGTCACCACGGCTGCGTTGTCCGGACTGATCCTGACATTCCCGGAGTATGCGGGCACGCCATAGGCGAGACCGTCACCGTTTGCCGGAACCAGCTCTGTCAGTGTGACTTCGGTGCCGCCCGGCAGGTTCTCGCCGAACGGAACCGGGGTGCCGTCGGACGGAAGAGACAGCGTCTTGCTCTGCGGGTTGTCGTCCGTATCGAGCCAGGTGGCAATCACGTCGAAGCTCGCCGGTACGGCCTTGTCGGACGCCTTCGGGCCCGTGAGCTTTTTGCTCACTTCGAAGGTGCCTTGCGTGATCGTGGCCTCGTTGGTGACGGAGACCGTGTTCGCCGACGCGTCGGTGCCGATGGTGAGCGTCTTCGGGCTGATCACCGGCAGCGACCACGTCACGAGGTCGGTGTTCGTCGGTTGGACCTCGGTGAAGGTGACTTTCGCTCCGATGGGCAATTTGCCCAGGTCGTAGTGCTGACCGTCCTTCAGGGTGAATTGACGCAGCTCGTTGCCGGCGGCGTCGTCACCGAAGGCGATCTCTGCGTTGACGACGAAAGCCTCGAGCCCCGTGCGCGCTCCGTCACCGATGACGGATTTGGTGATCCTCGCCGATCCCAGGCTCGCTTTGTTGAGCAGTGTGACACCGACATTGCTCTTCGGCGTGATGGTCACCAGCGCCTCGGTGCGGTCCCCGTTGAGCGTCACACCCTCCGACGGGCGGAACGTCCCTCTCTCGAAGTACACACCGTCAACGGTCGGGAGGTTGATCTCGGACAGGCGGATCTGCCAGCCGGTTCCGCGGGGGTTGATCCCACTGACGGGTGTCCCGTCAGCCTTCACCTTGATCTCGTAGGAGCTCACCGGGGCGTCGGTCGCTGGATCTTGCCCGGGGGCGAACTCCTCGACTTTCACAGTGAACTCGGTGTCTTCCGGGAATTTCTCGGAGAAGGGAGCGATCTCCTTCAGAAGCGAGAACGAGCCCCGCGACACACCTTGGCCGGTACCGCCGCCGCCCCATTCCTGCTTGACACTCTGCGTCGACTGAGTCTTGCCGTTGTAGAAGACCGAGTTCCCGTAAACCGTGCCGCGCTGATCCAGCCCACCGCTGCTGGTGCAGAGGGTGTATTCGACGTAATAGCGAGTCTCACGGGTGTAGTCGCCCGCGTCCTTCGGGAGGGTGATGGCAATCCCGTTGTCGCCGCTGCGTGTGACCGTGGTGCCCGCGGTGATGTCCGTCCCGCCCTCTTTTGCAAGGAAGTCGCGCGCGGTGACCTTGAAATTGAGGTCCTTCTTCAGATCGCCGCTGACATCACACACCGCCAAGCTGTCGGAGAACGTGTCGGTGATGACCGCAGGTGCGTCGAGGCCCTCGAGGGTGTGCCCGGAGACCTGCACCTTCCAGTCGATGGTCGTGCCGGCAGGCTGCTTCTCGCCCGCGACGTCCTTCGGTTCGGTGTTGAGCGTGCCGGTCTTGCCGCCCTCGAACTTGGGCCCCGTCACCGAAGCGTCTTTGGAGATGCCGTTGACGACCGCCGTATTGGTGAACACATCAGAGGAGTCCGGCACCTCCTTCTCGATCACACAGGACCGGAACTTCACGTAGTAGTACTGCGTCGAGTCTTGCTTGATCTTTTCCTTCGGCGTGATGGTCATGCTGAAGGATTGGGCACTCGCCGTGGCATCGGAAGCGTCGATGTCGAACTCGGAGGTGACGTTGACGTGGTTGGTTGTTTCACCGTTCAGCCCGGGTAGACGGTTCGCGCGCCAGACCGTCGGGACGAGGCCGCCCTCGCAGACCTCGTGATTGGCGCCGAGAGTCTCCTTGATGATGACTTTCTGGTCGGGGAGGCTCGCGATGAAAGTGCCCGGAACCGTGATGCTCCAGTCGATCTCGCTGTACCGGGTGCCCCCGGCCCAACCGCCGGACTTCGACGGCCCGGTCTCTGGAGCCCAATCCTGGCCGACGCCTTCCGCGCTCACGGTGTTCCCACCGATGGTCACGGAGTTGTCGTAGACAGTGCCCGTGATGTCCACTTCGCCGCTGGTTGTGCACGAGGTGTACTCGATGCGGTAGAGCTTGTTTCTTTCGAAGGGGCCGCCGTTGTCGAGCGCGATGCTGACTGGATCACCAGCGGCACTCTGGGTGACGGTGACGCCGCCTGCGATCGGCTTGAGATCGTTCGGGCGACCGGACAACAGCTTCGCGTCGATCAGGTTACCCGTACACAGCTTCATGTTCTCTGAGAGCGCGTCGCTCAGGGTCACCGAACCGGTGCCGCCCGCGTCCAGTGCGGCCAGATCGGCACCGGGAATGTCGATGGTCCAGCGCACAGACTGCTTGTTGCCCTGGAGTTGGCCGGACTTCTTGGCAGCGCTGATCACGCTGCCGTCGCTGATGCCGCCACCGCCGGGTAGCTCGTGCGTCACGTCGAAACTGCCGTTGATCGTGAAATCAACTTTCTCTTCGGTGGTGTACGCGACAGCCTTGGTGTAGACGAAGAAATCGCCCTTCACCTCGTCCGGGCGATCCGCCACGGCATCGGAGAGAACACACGTCATCAGATTGGTGGAAGCAACCAGATCGCATGTGCCCCAAACCGTCCCGTCGTCGCCCTCGAGCGCGATCGTCGGGTTGGACTGGAGCTTCAACTCGTCAGGGAATCCGATGGTGAACTGGTCGCCCGGTTGCGGGCTCGCGCTTGACGCGTCCCAGGTGCCCTTCACCGTGACGGAGTCCCCGACCGTGATCTGCTGGTCGTTCTTTCCCTCGACCTGGACGTCGGTGATTTTCACATCGATGCCGGGATTGACTCCGCGTGCGGCCAGTCGCTGCGCCGCCACAGAAGTCGTAGACGGGGGCGCCGTGGTTGTGATCGGCGGTTTCGCAGAAGTGGGTGACTCCGACGTGGAAGTAGGCGGCGCCGTCGTTTTCAGTGGCGCCTCCGTCGTAGCCGCGGGCGGCTTCGTTGTGGTCGGAACTGTGGTGGTCGGACCTGTGGTGGTCGAGGTCCCGATGTCATCTGCTGAGGCAACTTGGACGAATGAGAACGACGATATGACCAGCGCCAGGACCGCAACGATCATCCCCAAAGCTGCCCACCGAGACACCACCCCCTCCCCGGCACGGCGTGGGAAGACACGGTTACGCATGACGAACACCTTTCGTTCAGAACACATGGTTTAGGCCCCGTTTCCGGGGCCGTCGAATAGGGAAACGGGACCTTTGAGCCGCTCTGGAGCCTGGTTGCGAGCGTTGGTGATTCTCAGGCGACCTATTGCGGAGCCGAACAGTTGGTAATCGGACCTGGTTGGCGCCAGCGCAGACCGACGGCCGGCTCTGGGTAGGCCAGGAAATTCCAAGAAAAATCGACCGCCGGTATTACCTAACGCGACGACCTACGAGGTACTAAAGGCTGCGGCCGAGGATCTTTCCTGCGCGATTCATTGCAGTTCGAGCATGAGCACCATCCCGGATAGCAAAAGCAACAGTGCGATGGCTCCGAGGGGGGAGTCTTCGTGCTACGTGCTTCGCTGCCGTGACGGTTTTCATGAAATTCCTTTCTTTGGCACAACGTAAAGAAATGTGCGCGGGGCCGTTCGCGAGAAGATGCAAATTCCGCGCAAACAACGCAGAAGGCGCAAACCGGGCGATGCGCAATCAGGAATCTAACACGAGCAAATCGCATAGCTGGACACGCCATGGACGTGCGTCCATGCAAGAAAAACTGCGCTTACCTGGGTATATCTATCTTTCTTTGATTTCTTTCAAGTTAACTGGCTGGTTCATCACAATTCGATCTCGACCATCAGTTGCATGCCTGCCTTGGCACTTGTCGACAATCGGTGAGCGGCCGAGCCGAGTCGGCGCTGCTGTACCGAATGAGCCTTTATGCAGTTCACTGCCCCTTATTTGCTGTCGGAACGACAAGGTGTGGAGCGAATTATCTGTGCACACACGCTCGACATAAATGCAAATCATTTTTCTGTGTATAGGAGCAGGGTGAATTAGGGGGTGAATTCAGTCGCGGGTCATCGAAACCCCTGTTCTGAAATGATCCAGAGATAGGGGTCACATTGGATTCGTTTTTCTTAGCAGATTGGATTCCGGCCTGAGTTAACTGTCGATAATGCTTCGGGGGCCGACATGGCATTTCGAGACAAAGAATCGCCCAGCTTTTCGTAGAAAGCCTTCGGTACGGTTACGTCAGTCCAGCTGATCGCGCGCCGCAGCGACTTTTGGCGACGCTCTTGTGCGCACGGATGAGGCACTGCCTGGGATGTGTGTGGATCTCGGAAAATGCCACGTCGGAGGCTTCTTCGAAGATCGCGAGACCCCACAAGTTCACGTCGTCCTAGCGCACCTCGGGTTCGGTGAAATGGCTTACCTGTCAAGCGCTTTCGAGGTTGGGGGTCGAATCGTGACGGTTGTTGCGTTGCTGCTGGCGGCGGTCGGTATCGGTCGCAGTGATCGATGCGTCAGCATGTGAAGCCTGGCCCGGCGCGGCTGCATTGTTTGCCGCATCCGCTCATGGTTCCGAGGTTGCTGCGCTCGGATAACACGTCGACGACAATCGCGGCCGCAAATCAGGTGGCAGGCGGCACCTCGTCGGGAATATTCGCCTTTGCGGCCGGCGACTTTCTGACGATCAACGTGACGGGTGTCGGCACAACTCCAGGTAAAGGGCTCACTGCCGAACTGAAGGGGCTGTGCTGACGCCTCACATTTACGTTCGGGCAAGTAAAACCGGACCAACACTTCTTGTCGGAGACGACTTTAATCGCGCCGCATCCAACCTTGCGTCACCGTGGATTCGGGCAGTCGACTGGTGCGTCGACAACTATCTGATCACAGCGAGTGGCGCTGTTCAGCGAAGCGGTCCCGGTGGGGCAGATTCCGACAGTGCAGATGGATACATCCACAGCGCTGCATTTCCGGAGCAGAGCCAGATGCGCGAATTCAGATCCTCACCTTTACCGCTACAGGTACCAGCCCCGGTCCGGGCGTCTTCCTAAGGTCGGGCAACCCTAAGGGCACGGTCACTTTAATGGGGCAGATGACCGGCATGCAGTGGCGAATCTTAACGACTGCAGCTTTGGGATCCAACGGGGCAAGAACAGTCCTCGCCAACGGAACCGGAACATTCACGGCGGGGGCTCAGCGCGAGATGACAGCTGTCGGCAACACGGCGACCCTCAAATACAACGGTGTCACGCTAGGTTCGTACACCGGCACTCTGCCAACGGGGCTGTATGGCGGAATTACGACTGGCTCGAGCGACAACCTAATCGACAATTATGCAGCCGGAACACAGTAATCCCTCAAGCGGAACAATCGCAATCGCGCCTGTCTGAATCTGCTCAAAAACGCCCCACCTTGCGAGGTGGGGGCGTTTTTGGTTTCTACCGAATGCGCCGATGGCCAAGCGGAACGCCAAACAGTGGATTCACCAGACAAGAGCTGACTGCAGACCAGAGCAGGGATGCGCCGGCAAACAGCGAGACCGAAAATATTGCAAACTTCTTCAAGGATCCTCCACTCGCAACTTCTCGACAATCACAGATTGCCGCAGCGGGTTTGAAGATTACTACACTTGTGCTTTGGGATTGCTGTGAATCGACTATCTGTATCAGTTCAGATCAAACTTGAACTTATTGCACGTCGAGGTCTCAGAGTCGAAGTTGCTCAATCTTCGCGGATTGCATGCTGCGCGTTGGTGGCGTGGAGCCGTCACCTAGACGAACAACGTCCTCTCACGAATGCTGCCTTGCACCTTGCCTACGAAGAATCCTGCGTGTGTCACCCATTTGCCACGTGGCATCTTCGTGACGGAATGCGGCAAAACCGGATTCAGAAGAGTGAGAGCTGCGATCTCAGTAAGTAGCGCACGCCCGGAAGGCTTCTTGAATCCGTGCCGCTTGTACTTCTTGTGCAGCATGGCTGAAGCGCTGCCGTACATACGCATCTGCTTCCAGGCGCTCGCGATTTCTGACCTGAGTCGGTATGCCACGACAGCTTTGGGCTCGTGCGCAAAAGTCATTCCCGCCATTTGTGCTCGCCAACAGAAGTCGATGTCGTCGCCAGCCGCGGTCATCGATTCGTCACATCCACCGATCGATTGGTACTGGATTTTCCACGCCCCGAAGTTTGCTCCGAATGCGTAGGGGAGGAACGATCCGTAGGAGTGCGGAGTTTCGCTGGGGACGAACTCCCTCCAGCTGTTGACCAGGGGAGTGTTAATCGACGCCGTCTCCAGCCCACCACCGACGACATCGGCGGTTTGAGCGGCGGTCGCCATGTGCTGCAGCCACTCTGGATGGACGCGGTCGTCAGCATCGCAGAAGGCGACGAATTCGCCTGCCGCATGTTCGACCCCGACGTTGCGCGCATGCGAGACGCCGCGCGCCGACGACGAGTCGACCCATCGCAACCGAAGCACTTCACCGAGAGGGTGACTCTCGATGTAGCTGCGTAGGCCATCTGTAGAGCCGTTGTCGCTGACAATGACCTCGAACGCGCCGTTATATTTCTGGGCATCGAGCGCCGCGAGTTGCTCACCGATGAGGTCCACGGCATTGAAAGTGGGGATGACAACGGAGAGAAGACTGATCGTCCGGGACGGTTCGGCTGGCATGCCGTCATCAAACCAGAGAAAACGGTCCCAACGGTCCGGTGGGGTCAAGAAAACGACCGGTCCCTTTCCATGCGATTATGTTCGCATGTCACGAATCCTTGCTGCAGTTCCGGTCTACGGACAGGTCGAGTACACCCACGCACTCGTTCCGGATCTGATTGTGCAAAGCGATGACGCCGACTTCGTGATAATCGACAATCGCGGAGATTACGAGCCACTGGGAGATGAGCGTGTAATTCGGCCAGGAAGGAACCTCGGTTGGGCCGGAGGATCAAACCTGGGTTTTCGAACGGCGTTCAGCGAGGGCTACACGCACGCAATGACGCTGAACAACGACACACGTATCTCAAAGGACTTCTTCAAGGGCCTGCTTGACCCGCGACTGCCCGACGATCTGGGCATAGTGGTGCCTGTATACGACGACGAGATGGCCCATGAAATTGTCAGAACCGACTACCGTGGCCCGGCGGCAGATTACGTTCCCGTGCCGCGATACAGGAAGGCGCCGTATGTCGATGGCACTGCGCTGATTATCACTCGCGCAGCGTGGGTAGCAGCGGGCGACGTGGATACTCGATCCTTCGGAAACTTTGCCTGGGGAGCGGATCAGGATTTGTGCTTTCGGGTGAGACAGGAAGGGTTCAGCGTGTGCATCAGCGAGATGTCCTTCATCAACCATTTCGGACGCAAGACGGCACTCGCAAACCAAAGCCTCCGCTCGTACAAGCGGAAGTCGTCGCGACAATGGGTGCGCGGCATGAAGCGCTTATATGGAAAGAATTGGTTTGACGACAACATGTTTGACCCGACACTGCATGACTTGAGTACCCACGCACTCCTCTAACTGAGCGGCAGATGGACGTGAGCAAAATGCCCCTACAGCCCGGAGGATCTGGGGGTAGGGGCATTTCGTCGTTGCGACCCCCTACGTCACCTTGGGCATCGAAGTACGGCCAGCATTCCCGCCAGAAGTGCTCCGATTCCGATCGGAATACCGAATATCAGCGCGATCCCTACAGTAACCGCCATCACACCAGTGACGAGAGCGAACTGAGCGGGCAGGTGCCACCAGGCTCCGTGCGCGGGCGCACGGGCGGTGTGGCTGCTGATGGGTCTCGGGTTCGAACGTAGACTTTCCAAGTCGACTTCTGAAAATCGATGCAGACGGACAGGTTTCCGAAGATCGTTGCCCCGCTCCCGGCCAGGAGTGGGGCATCTTCGTTCTTGCGGTTCTGATTTTATGTCGCACCACCGCCATCGGCGGTTCGTTGTGGCGCCCTCACTGCCCCGTTGAAAGTTGGTTTCAACGACGTGAATGATGCTCACCGCATGCCCTCTGCCCGGCGGTTGATAGCTTGCAGCCTGCTGCATTGCCTGTCTGGGCAGGTCAAGATCCGCGACACACACCGCTCTGACGTTCTTGACACATACCGTGTCGCGGCGTTGTGGTCGATCGCGACCTCGTCGAACACGACGATGTTGTTGTTGAACTGCGCACCGACGTTGATGTCTGAGACCTCGCGCGCAGAATGGTCCCCACTCCCTTCGCGGGAGTGAGGGCCATTCTTTCTTCTCAGCCTTTGCGTGCCGGCCGACCGCCGTGTCCCGGTCGATCTGCCTGCCATTCGTCGATCGTCTTCTCTGTCCACCCGGCGAATGTTCCGCGAGGTAGAGAACCGTCAGCGTTCACCGGTCCGATCGTCGCATCCGGATCCGGCAGGTTGTACCCGCTCAGCGTCGGATCCTTGGCGCCGATCCGCTCGGCGAATTGACGCTTGGACAGGAAGTGTGCCGACTTACGCTGCGCCATGCCGACGCTTCCACGCCAGTCGACCGTTAAGGCCGATGAACAGCACCAGCAGTGCAACGTAGATTCCGAGCTCGACGCCGCTGCGTCCGTTCCCGATGCCAATCACAAGCGCGATCGCCATGAGAACGACGGCGAGAATGCCGAGGCCTTCCGCTCTGGTCATGAGTTCATCCTTTCCTGTCTGCGTCGATGATGGGATACTGACCGGTGGAACCGGGGGTGCTTCACTCACCCCCGGCTCCGATCAACTACCCATCCTTCCCCTTTCTCCGGTGCTTCCCCGGTAGGGTCTGGCGTTGCAGGTAGAGGCTGTACAGCCCTACGAGAAACGCCACGATGGTGATTCACCGATCAAACCAGTCCACATCATCTCCACTCTGTAATTGTTTGCCTGGCCCCTGTGACCTGACAAGATTTAATATACCGTATCGAACGGATTATTACAACCTTTCTGGACGGATAATTACGAATCGATTGTCAAGTAGCGCAAAAGAATCGGCCCTACCCTCAAAAGGGTAGGGCCGAACTCAACTCGATCGGTGCTGTTTCAGCAACCAGCAGGCTCTGACGGCGCATTCCTGATGACCACCGATACCGGCGTGGTGTTGAGCACGGCCACCGAGAACATGTCGACGCCCGACGCCGTGACCTCGCCTGCCCAGAACCACTCGTACAAGTCATCGAACCTTCGGACATCGCACGGCTTCATTCCATCCACGTCGGAGTTGACGGGCAGACGCGAACCCATCCATTTCGCTGCGTCATCGAGATCCATGCCGGAAAGGTCGAAGCTCACTGAATTTGAGCTAATTTGCTTGCGGTTCCTAGCAGTGCCGGGCACGAGGATCCCGTTCATCCCAGAATCCTGGGTTTCTTCTACCGGCGCGGGCGCAGCGGTCGTGGTCACCTTCGCGCCGCCGTCCGTCTCGCATGCAACGCCATCGCCGTCGCGGTCCCACTCGGCGCGGTAGCTCTGTTCACCTTTGAGGAGGGGAGCGGCGCCGACTTCTCGAGCCTCCGCGCAACTGGCGAAGTTTGACGAATCGACAAGTAGCGCTTGCTTTGACCCATCTTGATCGCTCTCGGCTCTAGAGCATGAAGAAAGGACGAGGGCGGCTGGAATCAGCATTGCCACCAAGGCTCGTTTCATGGTCAGCTCGCGCATTGCTCGGTCCATCCCGTTGTTCCGTCCGTGAACATGGTTGTCCCCGTCTGGTACATCGGGTCAGTCATGCAATGGTCGATCACCTTGCCGGTCAACGGAGCGGGCGCCATTCGGTGCACCCGTATACCCAACGGGGGCATCCGGAGTGCTCTGAACCTTCGGGACTACAACTGTCGTCGGCACATACGGTGCTTCGGTTTGCACCGGTTCAGTTGGAGCTTCGGGACTGACGCGCGGCGCTTCGACGACGATCGACAGATCGGCAACCTGATAACTCGGTCCGCCGAGTGAATACTGCGGACGGTAGATCAATTTGCTCTGCGGATCGGAAACGTCGAGCAGGACCCATCCCTCATATTTTGACGAGGGCGTGAACGGCTGCATGAATTTGTCGCGATCCGCGATGCAGGTGTGGTTGTCGATGCCGACATCCTTCGTGACGCCGGATGATGTCACCTCGGAGAAGTCTCTATCGGTCGTGCGCATGAAGGTTTGCTCGTCGTGGGCTAGCGTCGTCTCGACCCGCAACTGCACTGCCACTGCGGTGCCGTCCGGTTCGGTCGGCGTGCCGTAGCGGGTTGTGCATTCAGGGTCCTTCTCAGCGGCCAGAACCGTCACAGTCCCGAGTGTGGCTCCAACTCTGTCCTCGACCGTGAACGGCGTCCCCATCGATACGACTTCGAGAGCCGGCGCGGCTGTGGTCGTCGCAGATGTGGCGGAGTCGGCTGTGGGCGTCCCGTCCCCGCCTCCGCATGCGGTCAGCAGTAGGGCGCAGATCGCAGATGCAGCAAGCGCTGCCGAGCGGCTCGTCTTCATGCTGGTATCAAACCAGGCCGACTGTTCGCAACGAATGCTGAACAAGGTTTGCGGGGTCCGGCGAGCGTTCCCCCTACCCTTTCCGGGGCGTCATCTTCACTCCGGGCGGCGGAATTGATCGCCCGAACCCGCCGCCTAAACGTTGGACTTTCTGTGGGTTGATGAGCGATGGTTTGTGGGTGCCGCATTGGCCGTTCGTGACGTCGAGAGATGGGGTACTTGGGCCATGAATGAAACCGTGTTCGAAGCGACTGAAATGCAATGCCCGGCGTGCCATGGTGAGTTGGAGTTGGAGCTGGAGACCGACCTTCGACTGGGCGGTTCGGTTGATCGCACACCTAGGGGATACAAGTGCTTGGAGGATGACTGCGGCAGGAAGTTTCACACGAATCAGGTTCCGTAGCGTCCGCCTGGGAGCGCCAACGAAGACTGCTCCCACCCAATGCACGACAAAGCCCCCAACCTCGCGAGGTTGGGGGCTTTTGGTCTTAGTGTCCGAGCACGATCACTTCGAGTCTTTCGCATCCTTGCGTGCAGGTGGAGCGAAGCCAAATGGCTGACGGCGAGTCCTGGCGTAGTACTCCACCGGATCAGTCATCAACAGCTCTATCGCTTTGGGATCCATCGGCTTCCACTTCACTGCCTTCTTCTCAGTCGTGTTGCGCTCCCATCAATCGAGTCCCACACGGAGTGGTCGACTCTGGGTGATGACCCTACTGTAGTCGGTTTCGTGGTCGACGGGTCATGGTTTCGAGGTGTATCACATGCGTAGGTGATGGCGAGAAGTCCTGCGAGTATGGCCATTCGCGGCGTATCCACCTCCTTCTCCAGCTCTCCGGGGTTCAAGCAATCCACGGTCAATGCGCCATAGACTTGGGTCGTTCCCAGCGCAATGGCGGCGGACATATACGTCCCATAGCCAAGCCCCTCATCCGAGACCCTAGCCTCCTGACTCCGCGCTTACTCCGCGCTTTGGTCGAAATAACTTGGCATTTCTCGACATATGTCGAATTGGCGCTAGTCTTTCGGTGCAGGTCAGATGAATATCGTGACCTGCGAGAAGGCAAAGAAAAGTGCCCCCGGCAGGATTCGAACCTGCGACCAAGAGATTAGAAGGCTCTTGCTCTATCCCCTGAGCTACGGAGGCGCGTGGAACATCATACTCGAGGGTTCGGGATGTGACGCGCGCCGCCCAACTCCGACGCGTTGTCGTAGTCGGTTCGCGAAGGTCCTACCCTTGAGGTATGGCTACACCCGACCTCGCGCCGACAGATTCCCCACCGGAGTCCACACAGCACAGCGGTGCACCCGCTTCTTCGACCGCGATATTCGTGGTCAGTGGACTCATCGCAGGGCTCACCGCAGCCATCGTGGTGGGATTCTCCGCGTCGCAGGCACTGACTCTTCTGGGCATCCCGGATCCAGGCCCGATCACCACATACGGCCTGCCCGCGATGCGCGCACTGGGGGAGATCGCCGCGGTCATCGCGATCGGGTCACTGCTTCTGGCCGCGTTCTTCGTGCCGCCGCAGAAGTCGGGTGTCCTCGACGTCGACGGCTATCGGGCAGTCCGAACTGCATCGCACGCCGCGATCGTGTGGGCGATCTGTTCGTTCATGATGGTGCCTCTGACGCTCTCTGACACGTCGGGTCAGCCGTTTGCCGAAGCGATCAAACCGGCGAACCTGTGGTCGGGACTCGATCAGGTCGAGATCGCCGGCGCTTGGCGTTGGACGGCGATCATCGCGGTTGTTCTGGCGATCCTGGCCCGACTGACACTGCGCTGGTGGTGGACTCCGCTCCTGCTGCTGGTCGGTCTCCTCGGACTGATGCCGCTTGCTCTCACCGGTCACTCGTCTTCGGGCGGCTCGCATGACATCGCTACCAATAGTCTGATCCTGCACCTCGTGGCGGCTTCGCTCTGGGCCGGCGGGTTGTTCGCGCTACTGGCACACGCGCGCCGCGGCGGCGATTACACCGACGTAGCAGCCCGACGCTTTTCGACGGTCGCATCCATCTGCTTCGTCGTCATGGGATTCAGCGGCGTCATCAACGCGATTGTCCGTCTGCCTCTCGACGACGTTTTCACCACGACGTATGGACGATTGATCGTCGCGAAAACGGTTGCACTGATCATCCTCGGGTTCTTCGGTTGGGCTCAGCGGAGTCGGGCGCTACCGGCGCTGGCGGAGAATCCGAAGAGTCGCTCTGCCCTGATTCGATTTGCCGGCGCGGAGGGCATCGTGATGGCGGCGACCATCGGTCTCGCGATCGGCCTCGGTCGTACCCCGCCGCCCCCGCCGCTGTCGATTCCCTCGATTCCCGAGGTCGAACTCGGTTACAACCTTCCGGACCCGCCGTCGTTCATGGCTTTCGTGACGGACTGGCGATTCGACCTCATGTTCGGCACCGCCGCCGTTGCTGCGGCGATTCTGTACGGCATCGGCCTTCGCAAGCTGGCCAAGCGTGGGGATTCCTGGCCTGTCGGCCGAACCATCGCCTGGATGAGCGGTTGTGCGGTGCTCCTGATCGCCACGTCGTCGGGCGTCGGCAAATACGCACCGGCAGTCTTCAGCGTTCACATGGGTGCGCACATGGCGCTGTCGATGTTGGGACCAGTCCTGCTGGTTCTGGGTGCGCCGATCACTTTGGCTCTGCGGGCCCTGGATCCGGCAGGCAAGGACGGCGTGCCCGGCATTCGCGAGTGGATTCTGACCGCGCTGCACAGCCCGTTCTCGCGATTCATCACTCACCCGATCGTGGCGGCAGTTCTCTTCGTCGGCGGTTTCTACGCGCTGTATCTCGGCGGAATCTACGGTGCGACGGTCGACTCGCACAGCGCTCACCTGCTGATGAACCTGCACTTCATCCTCAGCGGCTATCTCTTCTACTGGGTGGCGATCGGAATCGACCCGTCACCACGCCAATTGCAGCCGGTGACCAAGCTGGCAATGGTCTTCGGCTCGCTTCCGTTCCACGCCTTCTTCGGCGTGGCATTGATGAGCACTACCGCCGTCATGGGCGGCGCGTACTTCCGTTCGCTCGGCCTCGGCTGGAACAACGACCTGATCGGCGATCAGCAGCTGGGCGGCAGCATCGCGTGGGCGACCGGCGAGATCCCGCTCATGGTGGTCATGCTCGCGCTACTGGTTCAGTGGTCGCGCAGCGATGGCAGGACAGCGCGCCGAACCGACCGTGCGGCCGAGCGTGACCACGACGCCGACCTCGCTGCTCACAACGCTATGTTCGCCGAATTGGCCAGGCGGGACCGCGAAGGGTGGAAACCCCGTGAGGCTGCTGACACGGAGACTACAAGCGGGGACTCTGCGGACGGGACACCCAGCGAGAAGAAATCCGACGAATCCTCCACTAGCACTTAGCTCCGACACTGCCCGGGCCATTCGGTCCGGGCAGTGCTGTTTCTCCACAGCTGTTCCACCGATGCACAGGTGGAAATCGAAGATCCCGAGCCGGGCGTTTGCCGTTCCACAATCGAAACTGCCGACGCAGTGATCGGCCCCGCGGCAGTTGGCGGGTTCTGGAGTTCGAAGGGGGATCGGACATGTACGAAACGCATGCAACGGTTGTCGGAACCGTCATCACCAATCCGGTGAAGTTGCAGACCACCAATGGCGAAGAGGTGCTGAGCTTTCGGATGGCGAGCAACACGCGTCGCAAAGACGCGGTGACCGGAGAGTGGACGGACGGAGCGACCCTCTATCTCACGGTCAGCTGCTGGCGGCGGTTGGTCACCGGCGTCGGCGCATCCATCATGAAGGGTGATCCGGTCATGGTGGCGGGGGAGTTGCGCACCAACGAGTACACGACCAAAGAGGGTGTGCCTCGTTCCGATCTCGAGCTACGGGCGACTGCGGTAGGCGCGGACCTTGCTCGTTGCATCTCGAAGATCGAGCGTCAGAGCAAGCCGACGTCGGCGGAGAATGTCGAGGACGCAGTCGACACCGTCGCTGCGTGAGGACTCAGACCGAAGGTTTCGGGCAGTCGCGGGGCCGCGAGTCGTGCCCCGCGTCCACTCGCTCGAGAAGTTCGGTGAGAGTTGCTCGCTCCGATTCGTCGAGGTCGTCGAACACATCCGAAGATTCGCGTCGTTGAGCTTTTGCGACGTCGGCAGCGAGGGTAGCGCCGGCGTCGGTGAGCTCGAGTAACACGGCTCGCCGATCGTTCGGATCGGGAGTGCGGCGCACCCATCCGGCCTCTTCGAGGGAATCCACGACGTCGGTCGCCGACCGCGGAACGATGCGCAATCGCTCGGCAAGAAACCCGAGTCGAACCGGCTCGCCCACTCGGGTCAGTACTCGCAGCGCTCGGCTTTGCGACGGCGAGAGACCGAATGGTTCCAGCGCTGCCACCTGACGTCGGCGGATGAGCCGTGCCACGGACATCACGACGTCGGTGAGTTCGCGCTCTCGGGAATGCATGGCGTCAGTCTAGCGTTGTTGGTGTCAGCCTTATAGTGAGGTAACCTCATCAATATGAAACTAGGGTGAGAAAGCCTCCAGGAGGTAGAACGTGAAACCAGATCACATGCGAAACATCGAACGATCCGCTGTCGAGATCACTCCGGCGGAATCCGTACCGGCAAAACGCGTACTCGGACTGTTCGCGCCGTATCGAACTCAGATCGCCATCGTCACCGCGGTCATCACACTCAGCGCGATCGTGGCGCTGGGCAGCCCGCTGCTCCTACGCGAAATGCTCGACAAGGCGATCCCGGACAAGAACCTCGGACTCGTGAGCGTTCTGGCCATCGGCATGATCGCCATTGCCGTGATCACGAGCTGTCTCGGCGTGGCACAGACCTGGATGTCCAACAGCATCGGCCAGAAACTGATGCACCAACTGCGCGTGCGGGTCTACTCGCATCTGCAGAATCAGTCGCTCGGATTCTTCGCTCGAACCCGAACCGGAGAAGTTCAGTCGCGTATTGCCAACGACATCGGCGGTATGCAGTCGGTGGTCACCAACACGGCAACATCCATCGCGCAGAATGCAACGACCGTGGCAGCCACCATTGTTGCTCTGTTCCTTCTGGATTGGCGGCTTGCCATCTTCTCGCTGGCGATCTTGCCGGTGTTCATCCGTATCGCACGCAAGATCGGTGACGAGCGCCGCAAGATCTCTGGTAAGCGGCAGAAGCTACTCAGTGATCTGTCGGTCCAGGTGGAGGAATCTCTCTCCGTCAGTGGCATTCTCCTCGGCAAGACGACCGGCGCGAAGTCGGCTCTGACGGATCGATTCACCGAGCGTTCAGCGGAAGTCGCAGACGTCGAACTCCGAGCCATGATGGCCGGCAAGTGGCGCATGGCGACCATGTCGATCACCTTCGCAGCCATGCCTGCACTGGTCTACTGGTTTGCCGGTTTCACTCTCGATCACGGCAACACCATCACCGTCGGCACCCTCGTCGCATTCACCACGCTGCAAACACAATTGTTCCGCCCCACCATGATGCTGCTCAACACGGGCGTCGAGGTGCAGAGCTCGATGGCACTGTTCAGTCGCGTGTTCGAGTACCTGGATCTGCCGATCGACATCGCGGATCCGGAAGAGTCGAAGAGCTTCGACCGCACCAAGATGTCCGGCGAACTTCGGTTCGACCACGTCGACTTCTCGTATCCAGGAACCGACAGCAAGACCCTCGACAACATCGACCTCACGGTCCCGGCCGGCGGAACCTTGGCGCTTGTCGGCTCCACGGGTTCGGGCAAGACCACTCTCGGATACTTGGCCGCACGTCTGTACGACCCGACTGCGGGATCGGTGAGAATCGACGACGTCGATCTGCGGGACCTCGATCTGGCGACGGTCTCCGACCTGGTAGGTGTGGTGTCGCAGGAGACGTATCTCTTCCACACGACGATTCGTGAGAACCTTCGGTTCGCGAAACCCGACGCCACGGACGCCGAGATCGAGCAGGCAGCGCGCATCGCGCAGATCCACGAGTTCATTTCCGGTCTCGACGACGGGTACGACACCATGGTCGGCGAGCGCGGCTACCGATTCTCCGGCGGTGAGAAACAGCGCATAGCGATCGCGCGCACAGTCCTGCGGAATCCGCCGATCCTCGTCCTCGACGAGGCGACGAGCGCCTTGGACAATCGCACTGAACGTGCGTTGCAGGACGCGCTCGACGAGCTGATGGTCGGACGCACCACTCTTGTTGTGGCGCACCGACTCTCCACGGTTCGAGATGCGGATCTCATCGCGGTCCTCGACCAGGGCGTGGTTGTGGAAAAGGGCACCCACGACGAACTGGTGAAGCAAGGCGGGCGGTACGCGCAGCTGCTTGCGGCTTCGGGTAGCGACGCGGTCGAACTGCCTGCGGAATTGCAGACTGTGTGACAGTGCATCCATCGCGTTGGCGAGTCACCGAGCACCGACCAGAGGTGGCATGGATGTTCGTCCAGGCCACCTCCGCGTGGTTGTACGTCGTGCCGACGGGAACGGGAACGACTCCGATCTATCGCGGGTCCTGTCGGCGGTCAGCTGCGTGGCGCGCCGCGATGTATCCGAAAACCATCGCCGGCCCGATGGTCGCGCCTGCCCCGGCGTAGTCGTTGCCCATGACCGCGGACGAGGTGTTGCCCGTCGCGTAGAGACCTGCAATCGGTTCACCGGAACAGTGCATGACCTGTGCATGTTTGTTGTAGACGAGCCCGCCTTTCGTTCCCAGATCGCCGGTTCGTAGTCGAATCGCGTAGTACGGACCTTCGTCGATCATGTCCATCGAGGGGACTGGCAATGTCGGGTCCCCGTAGTAGTTGTCGTACGCACTTTTTCCACGCTCGAAGTCTTCGTCTACACCGTTGTGCGCAAACCTGTTGTATCGATGCACAGTGAGAGCTAATTGTTTCTTCGGAAGTCCGAGGCGGCCGGCCAACTCGTCGAGCGTGTCGCCGGTGTAGAGGAGTTCGTTGTCGAACCAGGATTTCGGGAACTTCTGCCCCGGCATGATCGCTCCGATCTGATAGCGACTTTTGGCCTTCGCGTCGAAGATGAACCACGCTGGGTCGTGACCCCCGGCAATCTGGTTGTGGACGAATGTCACGTAGGGAGCGGATTCATTGGTGAACCGAACTCCGTTCTGGTTCACGATGATCGATCGGGGAACCGACCGTTCGGAGACCAATCCGTGCATGATCCCGTCAGGTCTCTTGAACGAGGGCATCCACCACGCGTCATCCATCAGGTCAACTGCGGCACCGATTTGTTGTCCCGCGCGGATGCCGTCTCCAGTGTTGTCGACCGAACCGAGGCTGTAGTTGGCGCTGGCGTTTTCCGGGAGATACTGCCGACGCATCTCGTCGCTCTGTTCGAAACCGCCGCAGGCGAGCAGTACGCCTTTGGAAGCTCGGATTCTGACAGTGCGGCCGTTGCGCTCGGCCACCACACCCACCACGCAATCATCGTCGTCCGTGATCAGCGATTCCATCGCAGTGTTCAGCCAAAGCGGAACGCCGGCTTGTTTGATCGCCAGGCGCAGACGGCCGACCAGGGCCTGCCCGAGTGTTTCCATGTGCCTTCTGGTCAGAACACTCTTCGCTGCACGCCACCCGGTTGCCAGCGCGGCACGTCGCCCTGCCCAGGTACGCATGACCATGTTCAGTTTCACGAACTCTTTGGATGTGATGTACAGACCGGCGGGAGTCGGAAGTGCGCCGGGGCGCAGACCGGACTCGTCGGTGCCGAGCATTTTCAGGTCGAAAGGAAGCGGTTCGATAGTACGTCCACGTGGGCGACCGCCCGGCTTCTCCGGGTGATAGTCCGAATAGCCCGTACACCATTGGAATCGCATGAGCGGGCTGGTCTTCTCGAGGAACTCGAACACGCGTGGACCTTCGTCGACGAACGCGTCGATGTTGTCCTCGGGAACTCCATCACCAACGACAGCTCGCATGTACGCCCGGACGTCGTCACGGCTGTCCGAGAGCCCTTCACGGGTGAGAGTTGGATTGTTGGGCACCCAGATGTTGCCGCCCGACAGCGCGGTGGTGCCGCCATAAACGTCTGCTTTTTCGATGACGAGGGTGTTCAGACCATTGGCGGCGGCTGCCAACGCCGCGGTCAACCCACCGGCACCGCTGCCGACAACGAGGAAGTCCACTTCGTGATCGAAGGACACTTCCCTTGATTTTGACGCGCGAGGCATTTGCCTCTCCTATTCAATTGGTTGAGGTTTTCTCTTCACGGGCCGCAGCCCGAAGGGGTTGACCGAGGTCAACCATGCGCTCGAGTGGACGAAGGCTGATGATTCAGCAATACAACGGCTTTCGCGGGCCTCGAACACCGATCGCCGTCAGCGGTGCTTGCGCAACTCGTGGCGTGCGACGCTCCTGATATGCACTTCGTCTGGTCCGTCGGCGATACCGAGGATCCGGGCACTCGCCCACATTCTCGCGATCGGGAAGTCGTCGGTGACACCGCCACCCCCGTGGCACTGGATCGATCGATTCAGGACGTTGCGCGCCACACGAGGACCGATGACTTTGACTGCCGCGATCTCGATCTGAGCGCCCTTGGCTCCGACCTGGTCGATGAGCCATGCTGTCTTCAGCACCAGAAGGCGGGCCTGCTCGATTTCCATTCGCGATTCGGCGATCCAGGTCCGGACAACTCCCTGATCCGAGATCGGCCCGCCAAAAGCGTTACGAGACTGGGCACGTCGAACCATCAAGTCCAATCCGCGCTCCGCCATGCCGATACAGCGCATGGCGTGGTGAATTCTGCCTGGACCCAGGCGCGCCTGTGCGATGGCGAACCCGTCTCCTTCGGACGCAAGCATATTTGTTGCCGGTACTCGAACGTTATCGAACCGAATTTCACAGTGGCCGTGTTGGTCGTGGTATCCGAATATCGGTAAACTGCGCACGATTTCGACTCCAGCGGTGGCGACGGGCACCAAGATCATCGATTGCTGCTTGTGGGGCTCTGCCTCGGCATTCGTCTTCCCCATGACTACCAGAATTTCGCACCTTGGGTCTGCTGCACCGGTCGTCCACCATTTTCGACCGTTCACGATGTATTCGTCGCCGTCCCGAACAATCGACGTCGTGATGTTTCGGGCATCGGAGGACGCAACATCGGGTTCAGTCATGGAGAAGCCCGAACGCATTGTGCCGTCGAGCAGTGGTTGAAGCCATCGCTCCTTCTGCTCGCGGGTTCCCACCAGGTGCAGGATCTCCATGTTTCCGGTATCGGGCGCCGCGCAGTTGAGGGCTTCGGGGGCAATGTAGGGCGAGCGTCCCGTCACCTCGGCGATGTGGGCGTAGTCGAGGTGAGACAGTCGTGAGAGCGCCGGCATGAACAGATTCCACATGCCCTGGCGTCTCGCTTCCAACTTCAGCGACTCGACCACGGGTGGCAAGACGTGACTGCGAGGTCCTGCGGCCTCGAGTTGTTCGGAGTAGACCGACTCAGCTGGGTAGACGTGTTCGTCCATGAATGCTTCTAGACGCGCGATGATTTCGCGCGCGGCGGGGCTCGGAGCTAAGTCCATTGACGGCACCTTTTGTCGTGAATTGTCATTCGGGGTTGGTTGAGAGGATGACTTTGCCCAGCGCTCGTCGACTCATGACTTCCTCGAGTGCGGTAGGAGCATTGATCAGCGGGTGGATGCTGTTCACATGAGGAGACAGAGCGCCACCGTCGTACATGTCGAAGAGCGCTCGCATGTTGTCCGCGTTGCACTCCGGATTACGCTTCGCCCATGCGCCCCAGAGAACTCCATGTAGCGCCCCGCCAACGACGAGGAGGCGATTCATGCCGATCTTCGGAATCTGCCCCGAAGCGTAGCCAACCGTCAAATATCTTCCTGCGGTGGATAATGCGCGCACCGCTGTAGCGGCGTGATCTCCACCGACCGGGTCGTACACCACGTCTACACCGGACGGTGCGACCTGTGCGACTCGTTCGCGAAGGTTGCCCGTTGTGTAGTTGATCAACTCGTCTGCTCCATGTTGCTTACAGACCTCGAGTTTCGCTTCGGAGGACGCCGCCGCCACCACGCGTGCACCCAATGCTTTGCCGATCTCGATTGCGGTGAGCCCGACGCCCCCGGAGGCACCCAGGACGAGCAATGTCTCTCCTGGTTGGATCGCAGCTCGGTCGACGAGTGCGTGGTAGGACGTTCCGTAGGTAACCACGAATCCGGCAGCGTCGGAGAAACTCATGGAATCAGGGATGACAAAGACCTTGTCACTGGTGACCGCCACGAGTTCCGCGTATCCGCCCATGCCGCAGAAGGCCATGACTCGCATCCCCGGGGTGACCCCTTGGACGTCCGAGCCGACACTGTGCACTACACCCGCGACTTCCGACCCGGGAATGAAGGGGAGTGGGGGTTTAGTTTGATACGTTCCGGCGACGATCAACCCGTCGGGAAAATTGACACCCGCCGCCTTGACCGAGACGAGAACTTGGTTCGGTGTCGGCGTGGGATCGTCAATTTCTGTGAACTGCAGTTGATTCGGCAACCCCAGCTGGGTACATACGTGCGCCTTCACGGCCGCTCCGACGGTACGAGGGGCGTCCGCACGAAGGTTGCCCACGCCTTGACCGCCAATCCGCCGGTCTGCCGCGTGCAGGCGAGTTCGACGTCGATCTTGTCACCTTCGTCGTCCGCATAGGTTCGTTCGACAAGCGCTGAGCATGTCAGAGTGTCATCGGGCCAAACCTGTTCGAGGAACCGAACTCGTATCGCTCGGATGTTCTCTGCACCCAGCCAATCGGTGGCGAAGGTGGCCAGGAGCCCAGCTTGGAACATCCCGACCGAAAACGGACTCGGGTACCCCGCCGCCTCGGCGAAAACCTGGTCGTGATGAATCGGATTCATGTCTCCCGACGCACCTTGGTACCTGACGAAATCGGTGCGGGATACCGGACCGACAACCCACGGGGTCGGGACTGACACTGTGTTGATCAAGATTCCTCCACAGTCGGTCGAGCAGTTTCCACTCCGGTCATAGTTGCCCGAGCAATGAGATTTCCCTGTTCGTCTTCGAAATCCGTTG
This sequence comes from Rhodococcus sp. T9N, assembly GCF_024436645.1. Lineage (NCBI taxonomy): Bacteria > Bacillati > Actinomycetota > Actinomycetes > Mycobacteriales > Nocardiaceae > Rhodococcus > Rhodococcus sp. T9N. The sequence goes on from NZ_JAMSKS010000015.1 coordinate 88,645, forward strand.
TCATCACGGCAAAAGTCATCTCGCCGCCCTTCCGTCCCTGCTTCGTGTAGATGTCGACGATCCGCGAAGTGCAGTTCAGACGAGTACCTGCGCGGGGAGGTGGACCGAAGAACTCGTACTTCTGTTCGGCATGGAGTCCGCGTTTGCCGTCGAGCTCTACCTTCCGCCACGGATCCGAGCCCTCTGTCTGCCAGAGGAGGGTCGTGGTGAGAAACGTCGGGGGCACTACCGGGAACTCGTCTTCGACATAGTTCCGATTGCTCGAATACGTGGCAACGGCGAACTCACGAATCTTGCCGCGCTCGATGTCCATACGGAACGGGGTGCCCGTGATACCTAGTGACTCTTTGTCGACCACAGCTTCTCCTTCAGACCCCATGGGTGGCTATGCATGTTGGCTACTTACCGAAACGACTTCGCCCGTCATGTACGACGAGTAGTCGCTTGCAAGAAAGACCATGACGTTTGCGACCTCCCACGGCTGTGCCGCACGACCGAAAGCCTCACTCTTGCTGAGCTGTTCGAGCAGTTCGTCGCTGGTCACCTTGGCAAGGTGAGGATGCATCGCGATGCTCGGTGCAACCGCGTTGACCCGGATTCCGTGCGGTGCCACGTCGAGGGCAGAGCATCGTGTGAGCGCCATGACGCCGGCTTTCGCTGCGGCGTAGTGCGACTGCCCTTCCTGCGCACGCCAGCCGATGACCGACGCGTTGTTGACGATCACCCCCGACCCTCGTGGAATCATGACTCTCAACACTGATCGTGTGGTGCGGAAAGTGCTCGTCAGGGTCACATCGAGTACCGAACACCACTGCTCGTCGGTCATACTTTGAATGCTCGCCGTCCCGCCGAGGCCTGCGTTGTTGATGAGGACGTCGATGGATCCATACTCGGCAACCACCCGATCGACCATTGCGTCGATCTGCTGATTGTCCGTGACATCGCAAGGAACAGTGAGTGGGCGGGTGCCGAACTCGGACTCGATGCGGTCGGCGGCCGCGATCAATCTGCGCTCATGCCGGTCACTGATCGCCAGTCGGGCGCCTTCGGCAGCAAAGCGTTGTGCCGCTGCGAATCCGATTCCAGTTCCCGCTGCTGCTGTCACCAGAACGGATTTGCCTTGAGCAAGGCCGTGTCCCGGACCAGGGATCGGCGCAGTCGTCTCAGACAATTTCACTCATCGCCTCTGTCAACTCTTCCACCGTCCATCGCGAGTCTCTGGCGATGGTCTTTCCGTACTGCCACCCGAGAAACTGGCGGACTTCGCCGCCTTTGGCGTAAAACACCTGACCAGTGGCGGGGCACTTCTCGGTGAGCAGATAGGCCACAACTGGCGAGACGTTGCCTGGATGATAGGTGTCGAATGCACTCGGATCGTCAGGTGCTGCAACAAGTTCCTTGATACCGGGAACGTTCTCGGTCATCCGTGTCCTGGCCACAGGCGTAATTGCGTTGACTCGCACACCGTATCGGGCGACCTCCTGTGCGAGGATCGTTGTCAACGCTGCGATCCCGGCCTTCGCGGCGCCGTAGTTGCTCTGACCGACGGCACCGAGCAGTCCGGAGGTGCTCGATACGTTCACGATCGACGCCGCGACGGTTTCGCCCGACTTCGAACGCTCGCGCCAGTAGTTGCCGAATACAGTGCAGGGCGCGAATGTAGCGCGTAGTTGTCCCGAGATCACGTCGTCCCAATCGGCCTCGGGCATGTTCAGAAACATTCGATCACGCAGGATGCCGGCATTGTTGACCAGGCCGTCGACCGAGCCGAATGCCTCGAGGGCCAGGTCCAGGAGTTCGCTCGCGCCGTCGATCGTCGTGACGTCCGCGACACTGGCAACTGCGATTCCTCCGGCCGCGACGATTTCGTCGACGACCGATGCCGCAATACTGATGTCGTTTCCGTGCCCGTCCGGTCCGGCGCCGGTGTCGTCGACAACCACTTTTGCGCCTTCGGCCGCAAGTAGCAGGGCGTGCTCCCGGCCCAAACCACGACCGGCGCCGGTTACTATGATTACTCGATCTTTCAGCTGATTCATTTCAGTTCGTTGTTCCTTTCACGTTTTCAGTTGACAAGACTCGACTGTCCAATTCGGGTGCGGGTGCGGGTGTGAGTCGAGCAAGGACGGCCTCCGCGTCCTGCATGATGCGTTCGACGAGTTCTGCGCTACTGGGGATGTCGTCGATCAGTCCGACGACCTGCCCGGTCGCCATGACTCCGATATCCGTGCGGCCGTCGAGGAGTGCGGATCGGTACAGCATCGGTGCGTTGGCGGCCATCACAACTTGCCGCCAGCCGAGTTCGTGGCTCTTCCGCATTTCCAGGCCTTCACGTATCAACTTCGACCAGGGTGTTCCCGAGAGACGTTGGAAAGCAACAGCATTGCGGGCAGCACGTAACATGCGCGTCGGTCCGTGGCTTGATTCGAGTTGATCGATCGTTCCTGCGCGCAGCACACGCTGAGGAACCCCGTCGATCTCGAGTGTGACCACGGTGTCGTTGACCGACTTCGAGAGATAGACATCTTTGACTGCCTGAGACACCGGTGAATCGCTGGTGAGCATGAAGCGAGTCCCCATCGCGATTCCGTCCGCACCGTAGGCGAGTGCTGAGACGAGACCTCGGCCGTCGAAATATCCGCCTGCCGCGATAACGGGGATGTCGACGGCGTCGACTACCTGTGGCAGAAGCAAACTCGTGGGGACTGCGCCTGTGTGTCCGCCGCCCTCGCCGCCTTGAACGACAACTGCGTCAACTCCCCACGCTGCAACTTTCTCGGCATGTCTGCGAGCTCCGATCGACGGCACGACAACAAGGCCTGCATCTTTGAGTCGGCCGATCAGCGCCTGGTTCGGTGCGAGCGCAAAGGAGGCGATCTTGACCCCCGATCGAATGAGAAGTTTGATTCTGCGATCGATGTCGTCCTGGTTGGCTCGCAAGTTCACGCCGAATGGTTGGTCGGTGCGGTCTTTGACGTAATCGATGGCGCTGACGAGTTCGTCGTAGGTCAGCATCGCCCCGGCGATGATTCCCAAACCGCCGGCTTTGGTTGTGGCCGCCGTAAGTCGGGCGTCCGAGACGTACCCCATGCCGGTCTGCACAATCGGATACTTCACACCGAAGAGTTCGCAGATACGGGTGTGCAGTGGCCCGGTACCTGAGTTCAGCACGGTCATGCCGGTACTTCCTTGTCACGTAGGTTCCGTGGATCGATGACGTTGCGAATCAGGTCGAGTTCCTCGCTTGTGGGGGTTCGAGTAGTGGGTACGGCTTTGGGCAGGTGGAGTTCGAACCCGGTTGCGGCTACTACTTCGTCGACGGTTACGCCGGGGTGAGTCGACACCAGACGCAACTGTCCGCTATCCGGCTCGAAGTCCAGAACTGCGAGATTTGTGACAACTCGTCGTAACTCGTGGTATCGGCTGGCCGACGGTCCGGCCTTGCGTGCATTGTCGTTTCCGACACCGGAAACCATGTCGACCTGTGAAGTGAGAACGCGTGCACTGTGTTTCGGCACCCAGTAACTTGTCGGGTGATGCACGGTATTGCTCGGCGCTCCGCGGACTCCCAAGAGTTGCACTGTCGGCCGCGAATGATCACCTATCGCGGAGATGTTGCAGTTCCCATAGGAATCGAGCTGCGTGGGAATCATCATGATGTGCCGTTTGCCATTCCAGACGAGATTGAAGATCTGGTTGAAGGGCAACCACGATTCGACCTCGCCTGCCGGAGTTCGGTCGACGGCCCACGTGCCGCGCACGGCTGACGCTTCTCCGTCGGACAAAACGAGATCGGGTTCGAAAGTGTGACGCGCCAATCGCACACCGATTGCAGGTATCACGCCGAATGCGCTCGCGATCACTTCACCGTTGCCTCGGTACGCCTCGGCGCACGCGATCGCGCAGACCTCTGCCCGAGTGGCGTCACTCATGCCGGCACTCCTTCGAATTCCGCAGCGACGAGTCTCTGGTAGTCGGCCTCGGAGCCGGACAGATATCGGTCGACGAAGCGTTGCCAAGCTTCTGGATCTTTTGCTGCAGTGGCATATTCGAGTTGGAAAGCCTCGTCACGATCGTAGTCGGGTACGCAGGATGTGAAATGCGCACCACCTGGAGCGTGAACGACTCCCGATACAAGCAACCGGGGAATTCGAATCGTCGACGGATGTGCATCCGCGGTCAACTCCGCAGTGGGAACCACTTGTTCGCAAGAGACATAGACCGATTCGGCAGCTAGGCAGAACAGGTCGTCGAAGTACAGGTCCGGCCCGAGGTATTGGGCGTTGCCATGCATGTCCGCGCGGTTCATATGTACCAGCGCGGCATCGAGGGGGAGCGCCGGCATCGCAACCAATGATTCGCCCGCATAAGGATCGACGATCGTCTGCAGTTCCGGATTCACACGGAGGACGTCGGAACCGAGTCCCGCGCGAGTCGGCAGGTAGGGCATACGGATCCCGGCCGCGTACAGGCCCCATTGGAGCATGCCCTCGTCGTATTCGCTGACCTCGATACGACCAGCCTGTCGGGCTGCTCTGAAGTGAGGGTCCAGGGGTATCGAGTCCAGCGAGACGAAACCGAACACAACCTTTCGAACCTTTTCGGCTGCGCACAACAACCCCACATCAGCTCCGCCGTACGACACAACGGTCAGATCGGTCAGTTCTGACTTGAGGATCTCTCGGATGAGTGACATCGGCTTCCGGCGCGAACCCCACCCGCCGATTCCGATTGTCATTCCCGATCTCAGTCGACTTACGACATCTGCTTCCGACATTGTCTTGTCCGACACGCGTCCGTCCTCTCCTGGTATTTCACGAGCGCTCAAAGTCTCGTATCAAACGTTTGCTACGCGGTACGGAGCGACTGTAGCAAACGTTTGATTCGCGGTATAGAGTCAAAATTGCAACCTCGTCAGAGGTGACACGTGAAGACTCGTCAGGAGGACTTGAATGGAATGGTCGGATCGTCACGACTTGATACTCGAACAGGCTGCAGAACTGTTCGCCACCAAGGGGATCGCGGGCACCAAAGTTCGCGATATCGCTGATGCGGTTGGAATTCTGTCCGGAAGCCTTTATCACTACTTCCCGTCGAAGGATGCAATCGCGAATACGATTGTCACACAATATCTTCAGGCGCTCACGAGCGCATACGGGTCGATCCTGGAATCTGCCGGTGACCCACGTACTCGCCTCGGTTCGCTGGTTCGAGCTTCGTTTCAGGTCAGTCAGGCGCACCCACACGCCTCCGAGATCTATCAGAACAACAGCACCTATCTCCGGAAACTTGACTCCTATCACGACATCCGTGAGGCCGCCCGTAGCACCAAGGACGCCTGGATCGCTGTTATCGAATCCGGAATGAGCGCAGGCGAGTTTCGATCGGACCTGCCGGCGGAGATTCTCTACGGACTGATTCGCGACGCTGTGTGGTTGTCGCTCCGATGGTTCAGCCCCACAGAGGAGTTCGGTCTTTCAGAGCTCGCCGATGCCGTCGTTTCGGTGTTTCTCGACGGCATCGATGCGCCGCTGAAATCAGCATCTGTCGGAAGTGGTCCCGCGCGTGAGGGTGTGAGGTCGTGAACCTGGCACCGCAGGGCGACAACGGTTTGTGTGAGCCCCTGGTGGCGGCGTGGTTCCGTGAGTATCTGCCCGATGCCACGCAAGGATTGCTCGAATTCGAACGGATCGCCGGTGGACGCTCGAACCTGACTTACTCGGTGAGCGACGAGGCAGGTTCTCGATGGGTGCTACGTCGACCCCCGCTCGGAATCAGGCATGCATCCGCCCATGATGTAATTCGCGAAGCTGACATTCTCGAGCGACTGCAGAACGTGCCGGTTCCGTCACCGATCGTTGTAGGCAAGTGCATTGACGAATCTGTGACTGGTGCTCCGTTCTTTGTCATGGACTTCATCGACGGCGCAGTCCTGCGTGATCCGGAGGTAGTACGCGCGAAAATCCCGTACGAAACGCGAGCCGGATTGGCCGCGGAACTGGTTCGCAATCTTGCCGCCCTGCACTCGGTCGACCCTCGTGAGATCGGATGGAATGCTCTGGCCGATCGGACGGACTACATCGATCGTCAGTTGAATCGGTGGTTGCGGAACTGGAAGGGTGATCGTGTGCGAGATAGCCTCGACCTCGAACGCACACATGCCAAGTTGTCTCGAAATATTCCCCCTCAGTGCAGTAGCAGCGTCGTGCACGGTGACTTTCGCCTTGACAACTGCATTGTCGGCGCCGACGGCGTGATCGCCGGAATACTGGATTGGGAACTGGCCACGGTGGGTGACCCCTTGGCAGACCTGGGTCAACTGTTGGTCTATTGGGCCGAACCCGATGACGATGTTTGTGCATTGGAGAATGCTCCGACTCGAATCGAAGGGTTCCCGTCGCGCGATGAGCTGTTGGACGTCTATATCTCTGCGGCCCAACAAGATGCGGACTTCAATATCGACTTCTACATTGCGTTCAACTGGTGGAAGATCGCATGCATTGTCGAGGGTGTGTACAGCCGCACGCTACGTGGCGCGATGGGCGAAATCGAGCGGTCGGCGGAATCGTTCGGCGCCCAGGCGGACAGGCTTGCGGCACAAGCGTGGCGAATGGCCCAACGGATTTGACGGAAATCTTCCGTGCGACTTTCTGGTCTAGTGGAATATGCCTCCGGGGCAACGTATTTCGCCCTTCTCTGTTCATGTTGCGGCGTTAACGTCCACCGTGATCCTTCTGTGAATGCTCCTGAGGTTTTTCTCTTCACACCCGATGTCAACATGGCACAATTTGTCACACTGAGATCGTTCGAACATCCGACGGTGACGGACGGCCTGGTGTCGCGGTGCTGTTGCAGCGGGCCGTAACCAGTAAGCCCGGTAGCGCTTTTCGGCTCCACGTGCCCCACATGCACCATAAATTGTGGGAATGACTTCAAGGAATTCGCATGCAAGCTTCCGCTCGTGCAGACGCTACGACCCCGGCGGGGTTCCTGGATCGACTGGCGTCGGTCATGGATGCTTTCGAAGTGTCCGGACAGCTCACTCTCAGTCAAGTTTCGCGAATTACCGGCTTGCCTCGTTCGTCGGTGCATCGCATGCTCGAGCAGCTCGTCGCCAAGAAGTGGCTCCGGCGGGATGGCACTGATTACTGCCTTGGAATCAGATTGATGGAGCTGGGAAGCCTTGCAATACAACAGGATCGATTGTATTCGGTCGCTTTGCCCTTCCTCCGCGAGTTGCATCGAGTGACCGGACTGGTAGTGCAGTTCGGAGTGCTGGACGCGCCGGATGTCGTTTACCTCGACAAGATCGGCGGAATGCTGTCCGGTGTAGTTCCTACTCGTGTCGGCGAACGTTCTTCGGCCGACAGGTCGGCTCTTGGACGTGCGCTCCTTGCGTTCGGAGGCTCCCCTGTGGGCGCTGAAGCGCCGATGACTCTAAGGCAGGAACTCAGTCGAATACGTGATACCGGCGTAGCGTACGGCGCGGGGCTGTTGAGTCCCGGCCTCAATTGCGTTGCTGCACCGGTTGGGCCGCAAGGAAACGCGATTGCTGCCGTTGCTGTTTCCGGTCCGTCCGCGATGCTCAAACTCGACTACCGAAGTGCGGTACCTGTCCGCCTTGTAGCGTCATCGATTTGGGGGGCGGTTGGCCAAACTGCGACACATTTCGATGTTCAACGCACCATGCGTGAACTGCGAGCGTTGCCGTCGGCGGGGCCCAGGCGTATGCGTTCGTGAACGTCGATGATCCGTAGACTTGGTCCTGCGCTGCCGCCTCGAATCGCGGCAAATGGCGATGGGGGTGAGACGAGGCTGGCCTGGCGTCTCGATGTCCAGTCGGTGGCGGAACTGATCGAAGGCGAAGTGGACGGTTCATGGCTTCCGCAGCCGATGCCAGGGTTCTTCCTGTTCGACTCCGAAGCACGGTGGCGCACCGTGCGATACTGGCATGAGCATGGTTCAGTGTCTAACTCCCCGTCGCTCACCCAACGGCGGAAGGAGCAGGCAAAGTTGGAGATATCACGTTGTGCTGCAGAGCTTTTTGTCCTTCGCGGCGAGAATCCGGTGACTGCCGAGGGCATTGCACGCGCAGCTGGAATCGGACTTCGCACGTTCTATCGATACTTCGGACGAAGGAAGATGCGGTGAGGCCGATACTCGCCGACGGGATCGACGAATGGCTCGGGTATATCGCGTCCAGTTCGCCGGGTACGCCTGTTGTTCAGGTGCTGGCATCCGCCGCCCGCGTCGCACTGAATTCACCTGCTGCAACACCCGATGCGATTGCGTTGATTCGCCGACTTCAAAGGACTGTTCCTGGCGATCCGGCGATCCGGCGCTTCGGAACGCGTGGTGAGCTTGGTCAACGACACCGAGACTGCATTGGTGCTCGTACTGCGTGATTTGATGGGACCCGGCGCAGACCCACTGGAAGTGCGTTTGCTTGCAATTGCAGCGAACACGGCCCAGCGGATGGCCGTTGTCGCGTGGGTTGACGGGGACTCCCCGGCGTATGGCGACGGCTCGCCTGCGGAAGTTGCGATGAGGTGTATTCGCATTCTGACCGCGGGACTGGGGCACGTGTCGACCTGAGCGCCACTGGCCTTGTCGCATTCGTATTGATCGGCGCTGAACGAACTGGCCGTTCTACTTCCGCATTTTTCTAGAACGTGTTCTACTTTATTGAAGGTTGGCGGGCTATCAATGGAGGCGGAAGATCATGGGTCAGGTTCTGGACAACATCTCACAGTTCGCCGACGAGATCCGCGCCGACGGGGTCGAGGGCGACAAGCTGATGCGCTTGACGGACGGCAGCGCGAAGCGTTTGCGCGACGCCGGCGTCATCCGGATGTTGCAGCCGAAGGAGTTCGGAGGCCTCGAGGCGCATCCGCGTGAATTCGCCGAGACGGCAATGGCTATCGGTGCGATGGATGGTGCCACGGGCTGGGTCAGCGGCATCGTCGGTGTGCATCCGTGGGAGCTTGCGTTCTTCGACCGCAAGGCTCAGGAAGAGGTGTGGGGAACCGATCCTGATACGTGGATGGCGTCGCCGTATGCGCCGATGGGTGTGGCGAGGCCGGTCGAGGGTGGGTACATCCTCAACGGTCGTTGGTCGTTCTCGTCCGGTACCGATCATTGTGACTGGATCATGATCGGTGCGATGGTCGGTGACGAGTCCGGTAAGCCGTTGATGCCGCCGAAGATTCTGCACGTGTTGTTGCCGCGTTCGGATTACGACATCGACCAGGACAGCTGGAATGTCGTGGGTCTGCGCGGTACGGGGTCGAAGGATCTGATCGTCAAGGATGCGTTCCTGCCGACGTACCGCACGATCGACGCCGGAAAGGTTTTCGACGGGACGGCGTGGAAGGAAGCGGGCCGTACGGAGACGTTGTACAAGTTCCCGTTCTCGTGCATTTTCCCGTTGGGGATCACTTCGTCGTTGATCGGTATCGCCGAAGGTGCGTTGGCGTGCAACATGGCGGCGCAGCGTGAGCGTGTGACGGTCAGTGGTGTTCCGATCAAGGAAGATCCGTACGTGCTGTTCGCGATCGGTGAGGCGGCGGCCGAGATCGCTGCTTCTCGGGCTGCGATCTTGGAGACGGTGGATCGTTTCTGGGACATGACGGAGAAGGGGCAGGAAGTTTCGTTCGAGCTTCGCGCGATCGGTCGGCGTACGCAGACTGCTGCGGCGTGGCGGGCGGTGCGGGCGGTGGACGAGATCTTTGCTCGTTCCGGTGGTGGGGCTTTGCAGTTGAGCACGCCGATGCAGCGGTTCTGGCGTGATGCGCATGCCGGTTTGGCGCACGCGATCCATGTACCCGGTTCCATTTTCCATGCGTCGACGCTCTCGCAGCTCGGTGGCGAGCCGAAGGGCATCCACAGGGCAATGATCTGAGCCGTCCTGGGGACACCCGGAGGTGTCCCCATCGCGGTTTTCGTGGGGGTCGATGAGCATGTCGGTGAATCTGGTCGATGACCTCGGACTGTCCGCAGAACCCGCATCGGAGTGACGGCCAACGCGCAATGTGGGTTATAGGGCAAACACCGATAGGCTGGCGGTCATGGCTGAGTTCATTTACACGATGAAGAAGGTGCGCAAGGCGCACGGTGACAAGGTCATCCTCGATGACGTCACGATGAGCTTTTACCCCGGCGCGAAGATCGGTGTCGTCGGACCGAACGGCGCTGGTAAATCCAGCATCCTCAAGATCATGGCCGGACTGGACCAGCCGGGCAACGGCGAGGCATTCCTGGCTCCGGGCGCGACCGTCGGCATCCTCATGCAGGAGCCGGAGCTCGACGAGACCAAGACTGTTCGCGAGAACGTCGAGGACGGTCTCGGAGAGACGATGGTCCAGCTCAAGCGGTACAACGAGATCGCCGAGCTGATGGCTACGGATTACTCCGACGAGCTCATGGAAGAGATGGGCGAGCTGCAGGAGAAGCTCGATCACGCAGATGCGTGGGAGATCGACTCGCAGCTCGAGCAGGCTATGGACGCCCTGCGCTGCCCCCCGCCGGAAGAGATGGTCACCCACCTCTCCGGTGGTGAGAAGCGACGCGTTGCGCTCTGCAAGCTGCTGCTGAGCAAGCCCGACCTCCTGCTCCTCGATGAGCCCACCAACCACCTCGACGCCGAATCTGTCCTGTGGCTCGAGCAGCACCTCGCTGCTTACCCCGGCGCAATCCTCGCCGTGACTCACGATCGTTACTTCCTCGATCACGTCGCGCAGTGGATCTGTGAAGTAGACCGCGGACGCCTGTACCCGTACGAGGGCAACTACTCCACCTACCTGGAGCAGAAGGCTGCACGCCTCGAAGTTGCCGGCAAGAAGGATCAGAAGCTGCAGAAGCGCCTCAAGGACGAGCTCGCATGGGTTCGTTCCGGCGCCAAGGCCCGCCAGGCCAAGAACAAGGCTCGTCTCGATCGCTACGAGGAAATGGCGAACGAAGCAGAGAAGACGCGCAAGCTCGACTTCGACGAGATCCAGATCCCGGCACCGCCGCGCCTGGGTGACGTGGTCGTGGAGGTCTCGAACCTCGACAAGGGCTTCGACGGTCGCGTTCTGATCAAGGATCTCTCGTTCACGTTGCCGCGCAACGGAATTGTCGGCGTCATCGGCCCCAACGGCGTCGGTAAGACGACGCTGTTCAAGACCATCGTCGGTCTCGAGGAGCCTGACGCCGGTGAGGTCAAGATCGGTCAGACGGTCAAGCTGAGCTACGTCGACCAGAACCGTTCCGGAATCGACCCCAAGAAGACGGTCTGGGAGACCGTGTCCGACGGGCTCGATTTCATCGTCGTCGGCCAGACCGAGTTCCCCTCGCGCGCGTACATCAGCTCGTTCGGTTTCAAGGGCCACGATCAGCAGAAGCCGGCCGGCGTCCTCTCCGGTGGTGAGCGCAACCGCCTGAACCTGGCGATGACGCTCAAGCAGGGCGGCAACCTGATCCTGCTCGATGAGCCCACCAACGACCTCGACGTCGAAACCCTCGGCTCGCTGGAGAACGCTCTCGAAGAGTTCCCCGGCTGCGCCGTCGTGATCTCGCACGATCGCTGGTTCCTGGACCGGACTTGTACCCACATCCTCGCGTGGGAAGGTGGCTTCGGCGACAACGAGGCAGCTTGGTACTGGTACGAGGGCAACTTCGAGGGCTACGAGGCGAACAAGGTCGAGCGACTCGGCCCCGACGCCGCACGCCCGCACCGCGTGACTCACCGCAAGCTCACCAGGGACTGATCCGGTGTCCGACGTATACACAGCGCAGATCCAGGTCCGGTGGGGCGATTCCGACCGGTTGGGTCACGTCAACAACACGCGTTACGTCGAGTACATGCAGGAAGCGCGCATCCAGTTCCTGGAAGCGAAACTGGCGCCGCTCGGCGGCCGGCCGGGATACCTCGTGGTTCGAAAGATGACCGTCGAGTTCCTCAAGCCGGTCACCGATCGGTCCGGTCCCTTGAACGTGGAGATCTTCACGACTCACGTCGGGACTTCCTCGTTCACGGTTCGGCACGTCATCCGTGACAACGCGGGTGTCGAATGCGCTTTCGGCGACGCGTTGATGGTCGGATTCGACACGGTGTCCGAAAAGTCCAGACCGCTGGCGGACAGCGAACGCGCGGTGCTCGAAGCATCGCTTGTTCAGATGACGACATCGTAGATTTCGTTTCTCAGTTCACCCTAGGTACTGGTTGCCGCGGCTAGTCTCGAGTCAGAGATTGGTCGCGGCGATCAGAACCCACAAGGATGTGAGCCAGGAATGACAGACCGTGTACGGCAGCAGGGCACAGGCCTCGACGAAGCGACGTTGTTGACGCGTCTTCGCGAGGCCTTTTTCACGCATATCGACGAGGGTGACAGCGACGACGTCATCAACGGTCGATCGGATCGAGTCCTGCTCGCGCATCTTGCGCTCGGGAGGCAGCGGACCCCGGGCACGGCCGTATGGCGTGTGTACCGCCCGTCAGGATCCGAGGGTCTCGGCGCTGCCGTCCAGATCGTCACCGACGACATGTCGTTGCTCGTCGAGTCCGTTACCGCGATGCTCAACCGACAAGGTGTGGGAATCAGTCAATTCGCCCATCCGATCCTGACAGTTGAACGCGATGACTCGGGCAATCTGATGTCCTTGGGCGACAGCGGTATCCAAGAATCCTGGATGCACGTCCAGTTGGACTCCGAAGTCGAGGATTCCGCTCTCGACGCGATCGAAGCACACCTCGGCAAGGTGCTCGCGGACGTCCGCCAGGTGGTTGGTGACACCCCGGACATGAAGGCATTGCAACTGCGCGTTGCCGACGAGTTGGAGAGCGCCGCAGAAACTGCCTCCGGGAGGATCACCCCCGAAGAATTCTCCGATACCGCTCGGCTGCTGCGGTGGATGGCGGACGGAAACTATGCCGTGCTCGGATACCGGCGATTCGAGGGTACGAAGGACGGTTCACGCACGGTCGCCGGCAGCGGGCTCGGCGTGCTGCGCTCCGATGCGGTCACCGAAGGCCCGATGAGTTTGCCTCCCGTCGCAGATCTCCCGGATCGACCGCTTCTGGTCCTGACGCAGGGATCGTTCCCCGCCACGGTGCACCGCGCTGTCTACCCGTACTTCGTGGGTGTCTCGATCCTCGACGACGAGGGAAACATCGTGGGGGAGCACAGATTCCTGGGTGTGTTCACCGTGGTCGCACTCCACGAGAACGTCCTCGCGATTCCTCTGATCGAGCGCCGCGTTCGCGAAGTCATCGCGCGTGCCGGTGTCGACCTGCATTCGTACTCCGGTCAGGCGATGCTCGAGGTCATCCAGTCGTTCCCACGCACCGAGTTGTTCTCGAGCGACGCCGAGACCTTGTTCGAGACCGTCCACGCCGTGCACAGCATCGGGCTGCGTCGACAGGTGCGACTCTTTGTCCGCGAGGACACGTTCGGACGCTTCGTGTCCTGCTTGGTGTATCTACCCCGCGACCGGTACACGACGCGGGTGCGACTGGCGATGCAAAACCTGTTGTGGCGCGAATTCGGACCAGGCACAGTCGATTACACCGCCCGGGTTACCGAGAACGATCTTGCGCTGTTGCACGTGACGATCCGGCGCGATCCGGACAGTGAGCCGGTTCATCTGGATGTCTCCGAGTCGAACCGCGAGCGAGTTCAGGCTCTCTTGACCGAAGTCAGTCGTAGTTGGGACGACCGCATCAACGACCTTGTTCGTGAAAGTCCGGGTGTGGATCCGGAACTGGTGCAGCGGTATTCGCGGGTGCTTCCCGATGGATACAAGGAGGACTTCGAACCGTCACGCGCGTTGGCCGACATCGCCCGACTCGAGGCGTTGGCGCCAGGCGCGATCGACGTACTGCTCTATCGTGCTGTGGACTCCGCGCCCGGTGCCTGGCGCTTCACGCTCTTCGTCGGCGGCGACGGTATCTCGTTGAGCCAGGTGCTACCGGTGCTGCAGTCACTCGGCGTCGAAGTTCTCGACGAGCGGCCGCACGTCGTGCAGCGACTCGACGGCGTTCAGTGCTGGATCTACGATTTCGGATTGTCGGTACCGGCGGATCTTCGGGCGTCGGTCGAGATCGACCTCGATGCGCAGGTGCCGCTCGAGACCAGTACCGCCCCGCTGACCGAGGTCCAGAAGCGATTCACGGCTGCATTCGGCGCAGTCTGGTTCGGCCGGGCCGAAGCTGACCGATTCAACGAGTTGGTGCTGCGGGCCGGAATGTCCTGGCGGCAAGCCGTGGTGCTGCGTGCTTACGCAAAGTATCTGCGCCAGGCCACATTTCCGTACAGTCAGTTCCACATCGAAGGAATCGCGCTTACACACCCGCAGACCGCGTTTGCATTGGTGCAGTTGTTCGAGGCGATGTTCGACCCCGAGAAGCAGGACGACATTCGCGTCGCCGAATTGGACGAGCAGTTGCGTGCGTCCATCGACGAGGTACTCAGCTTGGATGCCGATCGCATTCTGCGCGGAATGTTCTCCTTGGTGAAGGCGACCTTGCGTACTAATTTCTACGTCGTCGACGCCGATGGCCGCCCGCGCGACTACCTGTCGGTCAAGCTCGATCCCTCACGGATCAGCGAGTTGCCCAAGCCGCGGCCGGCTTTCGAGATCTACGTGTACTCGCCCGAGGTCGAAGGCGTCCACTTGCGATTCGGCGCAGTCGCGCGCGGCGGGCTCCGCTGGTCCGACCGGCGCGAGGATTTCCGCACCGAGGTGCTCGGCTTGGTGAAGGCTCAGGCCGTCAAGAACGCGGTGATCGTCCCGGTCGGCGCCAAAGGCGGCTTCGTCGTCAAGAATCCGCCTTTGCCCACGGGTGATCCGGCCGCTGATCGAACGGCGACGCTGGAAACCGGCAAGGCCTGCTACACCACGTTCATCTCCGGATTGCTCGACATCACCGACAACGTGCACGCGGCTACCGGCGAAGTTGTGACGCCGGATCGAGTGGTGCGCAAGGACGATCAGGATCGCTACCTGGTGGTCGCCGCGGACAAGGGCACGGCGACGTTCTCGGATCTCGCCAATTCGGTTGCCGCCAAGTACGACTTCTGGCTCGGCGACGCGTTTGCCTCCGGTGGCTCCGTGGGATACGACCACAAGGGCATGGGTATCACCGCTCGCGGCGCCTGGGAAAGCGTCAAGCGGCACTTCCGCGAACTCGGGGTCGACACGCAGACGCAGGATTTCACGACGGTAGGCGTCGGCGACATGAGCGGAGACGTGTTCGGCAACGGAATGCTCCTCAGTCGGCACATCCGTCTGGTGGGCGCGTTCGACCATCGACACATCTTCCTCGATCCGAACCCGGATGCAGCGAGCTCGTTCGTCGAACGTCAACGACTTTTCGAGTTGCCACGGTCGTCATGGGCCGACTACGACAAGAGCCTGATCAGTGAAGGTGGCGGCGTCTGGGACCGCACGGTCAAGTCGGTTCCGATCGCCGAAAGCGTCCGGATCGCACTGGGTCTGGCCGAGGGGGTCACGAAGCTCTCGCCGCCGGAATTGATGCAGGCGATTCTGTCGGCACCGGTGGATCTGCTGTGGAACGGCGGAATCGGTACATACGTCAAAGCGTCGACCGAGACCAATGCGCAGGTTGGCGACAAGAGCAACGACGCCGTGCGTGTCGACGGTCAAGATCTGCGGGTCAAGGTGATCGGGGAGGGCGGCAACCTCGGCGTCACTGCTCTGGGAAGAATCGAGTTCAGCGCCAGCGGCGGTCACATCAACACCGACGCCATCGACAACTCGGCCGGCGTCGACTGCTCCGATCACGAAGTGAACATCAAGATTCTTCTCGATTCGCTCGTGCGTTCGCAGTTACTGCCCACGCAGGAACGGAATCCGTTGCTGGCGTCGATGACCGACGACGTGGCGGCGCTGGTGTTGGCGGACAACATTGCTCAGAACGCGCTGCTCGGAATCTCCCGCGTGACCGCTTCTCAGATGCTCGGTGTTCACCGCCGTCAGTTGACGGATCTGACCAAGGCACGTGGCCTTGACCGCAAGCTCGAGGCGTTGCCGACCGACAAGGAGATCGAGCGTCGACTCGAGGCCGGTGTGGGTCTGACGTCGCCGGAATTGGCGACGCTGACGGCGCACGTCAAGCTTTCACTCAAGGACGATCTGCTCGCAACCGAGTTGCCGGACAACGATTTCTTCGCCCAGCAGATCCCGCAGTACTTCCCGACCGCTGTTCGCGATCGGTTCGAAACGGAGATCAAGGCACACCCGTTGCGGCGGCAGATCGTCGCGACGATGCTCGTGAACGAAGTGATCGACAACGGCGGAATCACGTACGCCTACCGCTTGGCCGAGGAGACCGGAGCGAGCAGTACCGACTCGATCCGTGCCTACGCCGCTGTGCGAGAGGTGTTTGCGCTCGACGAGGTGTGGTCGCGAATCCGCTCGGCGGGCGTCAGTGCAGAGATCGAAAACGAGCTGATTGTGGAGTCGTGCCGCTTGCTCGACCGCGCGTCGCGGTGGTTCCTGGCCAATCGGCCCCAGCCGATCGCCGTCGGCGCCGAGGTAGCGCGTTACTCGGCGGCGTATCGGGCGACGGCACCTCTGGTTCCGGGGCTGCTTGCGGGCCATCAACTCGACGATCTGCTGGTGCGGGCTCAATCGGTGATCGATCGCGGGGCTCCGGAAGCGTTGGCGCTGGACGTGTTCCGACTGCTCGACGTCTACTGCCTGCTCGACATCGCGGATATCGCCGACATCGCAGATCACGACATCACCGAAGTCGCGGAGCTGTACTACGCCTTGGACGCGCATCTGGGAATCGACTGGTTGCTGAGCGCGGTCTCGGGACTCGAGCGCGGCGATCGATGGCACTCGCTCGCGAGGCTCGCGTTGCGAGACGACCTCTACAGTTCGCTTCGGCAGCTGACGATGGAGGTTCTGGCCGGCGGCGAGCCGGGGGAGTCGCCGCAGGAGAAGATCGACGAATGGGAGTCGACCAACGCCTCGCGTCTGAGCCGGGCGAGGGCAGCTCTCGTCGAGATCTTCGAGTCTGGGACGCTTGACCTCGCGACGCTCTCGGTGGCGGCGCGTCAGGTTCGTAGCATGGTGCGCAGCATGGGCACCCGATCGGAGGTAGGACGTTGAGCGAAGGATTCCACGCCGAAGTTGTGGTTCGGTGGTCCGACATGGATGCCTTCCAGCACATCAACCACGCACGGATGGTGACGTTGCTCGAAGAGGCGCGGATTCCTTGGTTGTTCGAAGACTCGCGCCCGACGGTCACCCTGCGTGACGGGGCCGTGATTGCCGATCTCCATGTGCGGTACCGCGGCCAACTGCGGCACGACGATTCGCCGCTCGACGTCTTCATGTGGGTGGAAAAGGTGCGCGCGGTGGACTTCACCATCGCGTACGAGGTTCGCCCCCGCGGTGCGGATCTCAGTGTCCCGCCGTCCATCGTGGCGTCGACTCAGATCGCGGCCTTCGATATCGACACTCAACGTTTGCGTCGCCTCAGCGGGCCCGAGCGCGAGTACTTGGAGAGCTGGCAACGTGCATGAACGTGTACTGACCGTGCCCGAGGAGGCCGAGCGAAAGAACTTGGCCGGCTTCATCGGTCATGCCTTGCGTTTGGACGAGTCCACGGTCATCCGGATGCGTCGACGCGGAGATGCTCACCTGAGCGTTTGGGCGTCAACGGGTTTCGACGCTCTCGCTACGCGAACCGTGGCGGGCACCATCAACCCTGACGACACCTCGGCTGCCGGCGATCAGTTGCTCTCGGCGGTGGAGCAGGCGACAAGTGAGCTGATCGATCCGGGGTTCGCCATGGATTCGGCGTGGCGTGGGGCGTTGCCGCCGATGGACGGCTTCGAGCACCTGGACGACGTACCCGCCCGGGTGCTGATCGAACTGGCGCAGCGGGGCAACGCCTTGGCACTGGAGCATGGAAGTAGTCACGGTCCGCCGGCGTCGTTGCTCGATCAGGACGTGCTCGAGGTCAGTGGTCCGTCCGGCACGGTCGGGATCTCGATGCGGGTTGTTTTTGCCTTGACCGCAATGGGATTCGTTCCGCACGCCGGGTCCGAGGCGATGACCGCCGACATCGACCTCGAGCAGATCGACGCCTCGGAACTGGTTCGGGTGCGGGCGAGCAAATCCTGGGTGCGGCTCGATGCACGGTTCGGTTCGATCTACCGTCACCGCGGTGGTTCGATACCGCTGATGGTCGCACGATAGGAGTTCAGGTGGCGGGTGCGGTGTTCTCTCAGATCAGCCACGCCGCAGCGTTGACGGGTAGTTGACCGTCGACGAGTGGTGCGCTGCTCAACAGTAGCTGCCCGCTCGGCAGTGCGATCGGCACCTCCGTGGTGTTGAGAGCACAGATCAGACCACCGCGTCGACGGAAAGCGAGGCAGCCGGGGGGACTGCCGTACCAATCGATGTCGGCGCCGGAGAACTCCGGCCTGGCGCTACGAAGTTCGAGGGCGGCGCGATAAAGCGAGAGCATCGAGTCGACGTCCTCGATCTGCGCCTCCACCGTGAGCGTCGACCACTCGCGTGGCATCGGCAACCAGGTGCTCGCGCCGGTCGTGAATCCGAACGGGGGTTCGCTTCCTTCCCACGGAAGGGGCACTCGGCAGCCGTCGCGTCCTCGCTCGGCATGTCCGGATCGTTCCCAGACCGGGTCCTGTAGTGCCTCGTCGGGCAGGTCGACGTTCGGCAGGCCGAGTTCGGCTCCGTTGTAGATGAAGCTCGCGCCCGGAAGCGCCAGTTCGACGAGGATCATCGCCCGTGCGCGTTGGGTTCCGATCTCACCCCCGCCGTAGCGCGTGACTTCACGTTCGACGTCGTGATTCGACAGCGTCCACGTGGGCACACCCCCGACCTCGGCGACGGCCGCAAGAGAGTTCTCCACGGCCTCCCGGACGGACTCGGCGGAGAATTCGGTTTCTGCAAGTCGGAAGTTGAATCCGAGATGCAGTTCGTCTGGCCGGATGTATTCGCCGAACTTCTGGTTGTCCTTCACCCAGATCTCGCCGACGGTCATCGCCTCCGGGAACTCGTCCATGACCTTGCGGATGCCGCGGTGGATTTCGTGAACTGCCGGGTTGTTGAACCGCGGGTCGTCGTCGGAATTGCGCATGAGCTCGTTGAGCTCCCAGTCGTGGTCCGGCAAACCGTCGGGCTTGGCCATTCCGTGGGCCACGTCGATGCGGAATCCGTCGATTCCGCGCTCGAGCCAGAACCGCAGAGTCTTGGCGAGGTCGTCGAAGACCTCGGGGTTGTCCCAGTTCAGGTCGGGCTGTTCCTTGGCGAAGATGTGCAGGTACCACTGGCCGGGTGTTCCGTCGGCTTCGGTGACGCGGGTCCACGCCGGGCCGCCGAAGATGCTCGGCCAGTTGTTCGGCGGTTCGTTGCCGTTCTCACCTTTGCCGTCTCGGAAGATGTAACGGGATCGCTCCGCAGAACCGGGCGCCGACGTCAGGGCTGCCTTGAACCACTCGTGCTGATCACTCGTGTGGTTCGGGACCAGGTCCATCGTGACCTTGATTCCGCGTTCGTGGGCTGACGTGATCAGCGAATCCATCGTCGCCAGATCGCCGAACAAGGGATCGATGTCGCGAGGATCCGAGACGTCGTAGCCGTGGTCTGCCATCGGTGACTTCATCACCGGGCTCAACCAGATTGCATCGATGCCGAGCAGTTCGAGGTAGCCTAGTTTCTCCTCGACTCCGCCGAGGTCGCCGATACCGTCGCTGCCCGAATCGGCAAAAGAACGCGGATAGATCTGATAGAAGACCGCCTCGTTCCACCACGGGGCTTCGGGCCGGCTTACAGAGGACGAATCCGCGGGGGTGCTCACAGCAGTTCATAGTGCCAAACGTCTGGCACTCTCACGACTTGGACACGGCAAAAGCGTGACTCTTTACCTAGCCTTGGTGTACTTTGCATTCACGCGGTGACACCATGTGGCAACTTTGGTGTTACTGCCGGGGGAGAAGTATTCGGGAATTCAACCAAGGGGGCTTGGCCTTGACTTTGTCGGCAATCGAAGCGGTCAGTTTGGATCATGTACTGCTCGAAGATGATCCCATCAACCGCGACTGGATAATCTTCGGCACACCGGTTGCACGGTCGGCGCAATGGTCGGCGAGTAAAGACGGGACCACGACTACACACGTCTGGGATTGCACGAAGGGGCGCTTCCGCTGGTACTTCCACGCGGACGAAATCGTGCACATCATCGAAGGGTCGGTCACCGTTCAGGCCGACGGAATCGCCGAGCGAACCCTGAGTGTCGGCGATGCCGCACTCTTCCGTGCGGGCAGTTGGTCGGAGTGGGAGGTCGAAGAGTACGTGCGCAAGCATGCAATCTTGAGTTCGCCCCTGCATCCCACGGTGTCGTTCGGGGTACGAGCAGTCCGCCGGGTCGCGCGCGTGTTCAGGCCGAAGGCTAGGTAGACGGTCAGATAGCGGAGTTCACCATGGACGCGGCAGCCATCTCCATGTAGTCGATCAACTGCTTGCGGTGCACCGGGCTCAGAGTCTTCTCGTCGATGGACGCGATGGCGACGTGCATGCACCGCAGCCACGCATCACGCTCGATCGGGCCGATCACGAATGGATTGTGGCGCATCCGCAGACGCGGGTGTCCACGCTCCTCCGAGTACGTGTGCGGTCCGCCCCAGTACTGCTCGAGGAACATCCGCATCCGCCGCTCGGCCGGGCCGAGGTCGGCCTCGGGGTAGAGCGGGCGTACAACCTCGTCCTTCGCGACTTCTTCGTAAAATCGCGCGGTGAGCTTGTGAAACGTCTCGGCTCCGCCGACGGCGTCGTAGAAGGTCTGCTGCACGTCGTGCTGTACGTCATTCATGGCAAGTTCCATTGTGCCTGACGGCCGTAGTGGTCGGTTTCCGGGTCGACGACGGTTGTATCGCGTCGGAGTGCGTACCCATTCACCGGAAATTCACCGGCCGTCCTGGCAATTTTGTTCGAAATGGGAGTGCGTAACGCGATCATCCGTGGTCAACTTGGGGGCAGTCTCCCGGAGGTCGTATGAAGAACCGACATGCTGCACGCAATCACCGACAACTCCAGCCCACTAGCGCGCGGAACGACCACGCGTTAGGGGCTGTTCTGGAAGTTGTTCCTGACGGGTTCGCGCACACTGCCGACCCACTCTTTTCCGACGAGCATTCTCACCTCGAGATGTTCCCCCCCGATCGCGTACTCCCCGAGTGGGTAAAACGTCGGGTGCTACTGCTCAACGTCACGTACGAACCGCTGACCGCCCTTCCTGCCAGGCGCGCGGTCGTACTGATGGCCTGCGGCAAGGCCGATACCGTCCACGAGGACGAACAGGGCCCGGTAGTCCATTCCGCGGACTGGTCGGTGCAGGTTCCCTCGGTCATTCGATTGCGCACCTACGTGCGCGTTCCGTATCGCGCCCGGATCCCCATGACTCGTGCCGCGCTGATGCATCGTGACCACTTCCGATGTGCGTACTGCGGAGCCAAAGCCGAAACCATCGACCACGTCGTTCCTCGCAGCAGAGGTGGCGGGCATTCGTGGGAGAACTGCGTCGCGTGCTGCGCCCCCTGCAATCACCGCAAGGCCGACAAGATGCTCAGCGAACTCGGATGGACCCTCCGTGCGGAATTGGTCCCGCCGTCCGGACCTCACTGGCGTCTGCTCGCGGCGACCAAGGAATTGCATCCGGCGTGGATGCCGTATCTCGGCGTGGGCGCAGCCTGAGCTATGTGTCGGCGTGGGCGCAGCCTGAGCAATGTGTCGGCGTGGGCGCAGCCTGAATTGAGTTCTAGCGTCACCGAAACGAAATTGCCCGAGAATTTGTGGCCCTGACGCTTTCCTTCCTGGCGTTCTGGGCTACGTTATCTGGTGTGAGCATTCTCGAGGTAGTACTGATATACGTTGGGATTCCGGCCTTGATCACCGCGTTCTTCGCGGCTGCGTCCTTCCTCGGGAAGAAGACGCCGGGACCGGTTCCGCCGGCGTTCCATCTCGGTGAGTCGTGGGATCACGCTCCCGTGCTGTGGAGTGCTGTCGACGAGGTCACCGTTCGCGGTGGCCATCACGGCAGTGCACACGCAATCGAAGCCGGTTCGGCTGATCTGATCGGAGGGTCCGCAAGTGGCAAGTGGTGATCATTCGACCGCGCTCGCAGTAGCGCCCGAGGACCTGCCCGTCGGCAGCGTCGTCACGTCCAGTGGACGCGTATCCGGTGTGCATCGCATCGGCGAGCCGTTCACCGACGATCTTCCGTTCGAGACCATGGATCTGGTCGCGCTCGACGTCGCGATGACCGAAGCGACGCGGGCCACCAAGGTGCGGTTCAACGCGTACGTCGGTGATCTCGGTTCTGATCCGGCAGCGGGTGCCGACGCATTGTTCCCGACCACGCCTGAAGCCGAGCGTTCCGTCCTGATCGCCGTTTCGCCCAACCAGCGCACCGTCGAGGTTCGCAGCGGTCGGGCAATCGCCGATCGGGTCACCGATCGTGTTACCCAGCTCGGAGCAACGGCAGCTGTTGCATCCTTCAGTGAAGGCAACCTGATCGACGGACTGATCAGTGCCATCCGCGTTATGGCAGCCGCAATTTCAGCGCCGTAACTGTTTGTCAGACACAGGCCGGTGCCCGCGTCGATTCGTGAGAATCGACGCGGGCACCGGCCTTTCGCATGTCAGCTCGCGTCGAACTTTCGTGCTGCGAGTGAACGAACCACGCCGGCCTGGCCTTCGACGACCAGGCGACGCAACGCGGGAGGGATGTCGCCTTCGAGGAACCGGTCTGCTGCCGCTACGGATTCGTCCGAGATCGACCACGACGGGTACAGCCCGATGACGACCGTCTGTGCCACTTCGCTCGAGCGTCGTTCCCACACCGCCGCGATATCGGCGAAGTAGCGGGAGACGAAGGGCTCGAGCAATTCGTCCTGGCCTTCGCGAGCGAACCCGGCGATGATCGATCGCGCGGTGATGTTGGGCACGGAGTCGTCGCCGACGACCTTTGCCCAGACCTCTTCCTTG
The DNA here is from genome assembly GCF_024436645.1 of Rhodococcus sp. T9N. NCBI lineage: Bacteria > Bacillati > Actinomycetota > Actinomycetes > Mycobacteriales > Nocardiaceae > Rhodococcus > Rhodococcus sp. T9N. The sequence goes on from NZ_JAMSKS010000015.1 coordinate 111,670, forward strand.
ACAGCGACCTGCGGACGTCCGGCCGCGGCCGCCGCGGCTTGACGAGCGCCCGCAGCGGTCGGGTCACGCTGAGCTTCGGCGTCGATGAATGGAGTTGCGGTTCCTTCGGCGTCGATCTCACCGGCGGCCGCGAGTGCCCCGACGATGCGCCAGCGCAGGTCCGTGTCGACGATCAGGCCGTCGAGCCCAACGGTGGAGGGATCGGCGTCGAGCAATTCGCGCAGTACCTCGGTGTGCCACGGGGAGAGTGCTGCGCCGGTGAGTGCGTTGACGAATGCCAGCTGGTGGTCGGACCCGGCCTCTGCCTCACGTGCGAGTTCGAGCAACCGATTGGCGAAGCTCGCCGCGCCTTCGGCCTCGGCCCAGGCCGGATCTGCGTAGGAGCCGATGGCGGTTTGGGCTTGGAGCAAGAGACGTTGCACCACACCGACTTCGGTCTCCGAACTGATGCCGCGCTCGACCAGCGCGACGAAGTCGCGTGCCTTCAGTTCGGCTTGACGGGTCATTTCCCACGCCGCCGACCAGACCAGGGTGCGGGGGAGTGAGTCGGTGATGTCGCCGACCCGCTCGATCGCCGTCGCCAACGATTCGGGATCGAGTCGCACGGAGCCGTAGGTGAGATCGTCGTCGTTGACCAACACGAGTGCACCGCGGGCGACGCCGACAAGTTCGGGGACATCCGTGCTTTCCACAGCATCGAGGTCGAGTTCGACGCGATGGCTTCGTACCAACTTGCCGTCGACGTCGTCGTAGATGCCGATGGCGATCCGGTGGATTCGCCGCTCGCCGGCGCCTGGTGCAGCACCGTCCTGCAGGACGGCGAAGCGGGTGAACTTTCCGTCTGCGTCGACATCGAAGTCGGGGCGCAGGATGTTCAAACCGGTGGTCTTGAGCCACTGCCGACCCCAGTCGGAAAGATCACGGCCCGAGGACTTTTCGAGTGAGCCCAGCAGATCGTCGAAGGTTGCGTTTCCGAATGCGTGCTCACGGAAGTACTCACGCAGTCCGGCGAGGAACGGCTCGAGTCCGACGTATGCCACCAACTGCTTGAGGACGCTGGCGCCCTTGGCGTAGGTGATGCCGTCGAAGTTCACCTCGACGGCGGCCAGGTCCGGAATGTCCGCGGCAATCGGGTGCGTCGACGGCAACTGGTCCTGGCGGTACGCCCACGACTTCTCGACGTTGGCGAACGTCGTCCAGGCGTTCCTGTACTCCGTGGCCTCGGTCTGACACAGGACCGAAGCGAAGGTCGCGAACGACTCGTTGAGCCACAGGTCGTCCCACCACGCCATCGTGACGAGGTCGCCGAACCACATGTGCGCCATTTCGTGCAGGACCGTTTCGGCACGACGTTCGTACGAGTAGCGGGTCACCTTGGAACGGAAGACGTAGTCCTCGAGGAATGTCACGGCGCCGGCATTCTCCATCGCGCCCGCATTGAATTCGGGGACGAAGAGCTGGTCGTACTTGCCGAAAGCATAGGGAACACCGAAGTTGCGGTGGTAGAAGTCGAATCCCTGCTTGGTCTCGGTGAACAGTCGCTCCTCGTCCATGAACTCGGCCAGCGAAGCGCGGCAGAAGATTCCGAGCGGGATGTCGCCGTGCTCGTCGGAGTAGTTGTCGGTCCACTGCGCGTAGGGACCGGCGATGAGCGCCACCAGGTACGTGCTCATCTTCGGGGTGGTCCTGAAGACGTGCTTGCCGGGATCGGCGGCAAGGGTCTCGACGACCGCGGAGTTGGAGATGACCTTCCACGACGTGGGAGCGGTGACGCGGACGTCGAACGTGGCCTTGAGATCAGGCTGATCGAAGCACGCGAACATGCGCTTGGCGTCGGCCGTCTCGAACTGTGAATAGAGGTAGACGGAGTCATCGGTCGGGTCGACGAATCGGTGCAGTCCCTCGCCGGTGTGGGAGTAGATGCAATCGGCCTCGATGACCAACTCGTTGTCGGCAGCGAGATCAGGCAGGCTGATGCCAGTCGACTCGTCGTAGCCGGAGACGTCGAGCGCGGTGCCGTTGAGGACCGCGGAATGGACTCTGGCCGCGACGATGTCGATGAAGCTGCTTGCTCCGGCCGTGGCGGTGAACGTGACGGTGGTCTTCGAGGAGAACGTCTCCTCGCCGGGTGCGTCTTTGCCGTCGGTGAGATCGAGTTCGATCAGGTAGTTCTCGACGGTCAGGATTGCTGACCGTTGCGCTGCGGTTTCGCGTGTCAGGTTCGGTGCGACCACAAAGATCTCCTCGTAGATGGTGCGGATCTATTACGTCCATCCCATCACGAAGAGAACGACTTCACTCAAGCGGACACTTCTGCCAGCGGAATCTCCGGATCGGCCAACCGCTCCGGATCGACGGGACGCGAAGACGCGACCAATTCCTTGATGGCGTCACCGGCATCCCAGATGTTCACGTTCATGCCGGCGAGCACCTTGTTCGCGGAATCGAGCCAGAATGCCAGGAACTCGCGCTTGTCGACGTCGCCGCGAGTGACGACACGGGAGTAGCCGCCGTGCGGTGCGTGACCTACGTATTCCATTCCGAGGTCGTACTGATCGGTGAAGAAATACGGCATGCGGACGTACTCGGCGGGCCGTCCCAACATGGTCTCTGCGGCCGTCTCGGGTTGGTTGAGTGCGTTTGCCCAGTGCTCCACCCGAATTCGTGCATTCAGAATCGGATGCTGTGCGGCCGCGATGTCACCCACTGCGACCACGTCGGGGTCGCTGCTCTGCAGACCGGCGTCGACGAGAACCCCGTTCTCGACGTCGATACCCGCCTCCGATGCCAACTCGGTGTTCGGCAATGCGCCGACAGCGATCAACACGGCGTCGGCCGGAATCACGGTTCCATCACTCAAAGTGACACCCGAGGCGTGACCGCCGTCGACAGAGATTGCGGTGACGTCCGTGCCGGTGCGTAAGTCCACCCCGTTCTGGCGGTGCAGCGCGGCGAAGACCTCACCCATTTCCGGGCCGAGGGTCGATTCGAGCGGAAGGCCGGCATGTTCGAGCACGGTGACCTCGACGTCGAAACCGCGAGCCGACGCGGCAATTTCGAGGCCGATCCAGCCGGCACCGACCACGACGAGCTTCTTGTCGGCGGCCAGGGTGCGCAGCAGCGCGGCGGCCTGATCGACTGTTCGCACGTAGTGAACACCCTCGGCGTCGGACCCCGGGATGTCGAGGCGCCGCGACCGCGAACCGGTGGCCAAGGCGAGCTTGTCGTAGCTGATCGTTGAACCGTCCGGAAGTGACACGGTGTGCGCAGCGGGGTCGATGGCCGTTGCCGTCGTTCCCGGGCGAAGATCGACGCGATGGTCGCGAAACCACTCGCCGTCGTGGACGGTGAATTCGGGGAGTGTCTTCTTGCCTGCGAAGAACTCTTTCGACAGCGGCGGACGCTCGTACGGGAGGTGGTCTTCTTCACTCAATACGGTGATCTCACCGTCGAAATCTCTGTCACGCAGGGCTTCTGCGATCTTTGCGCCCGCGAGCCCGCCGCCGACGATCACGAATCTCCGGTTGGTGCTCATTACTGAACCACTCCTTCGTACTCGTTTCTTTTCGACACTACTGCGATCGGGAGGTGGTTCGGGGGAAAGCGCGGGAAGGATTGCGGGTTCATGATTGTTGGCAGAACGGGAGTATGTCCCCGAACTGATATGACCTGACCGACATGAACTGATAGGGAGTTTCTTCGTGAGCGCAACCTCGAGCAAGACCACGGACACTGCTGACTTCTGGTTCGATCCGCTCTGCCCGTGGTGCTGGATCACCTCACGCTGGATTCTCGAGGCCCAGCAGGTACGCGACATCGAGGCCAAGTTCCACGTGATGAGCCTTGCGGTTCTCAACGAGGGCCGTGACCTTCCCGACGAGTACCGGGAGATGATGACCAAGGCCTGGGGCCCGGTCCGTGTCGCCATCGCTGCAGCGCAGCTGAAGGGCGACGATATCCTGCTGCCGCTGTACACGGCGATGGGGACGAAGATTCACAACGAGGGAAACAAGGACTTCGCCGACGTCATCAAGTCGTCCCTTGCCGAGGTCGGCCTGCCACCTGAACTGGCCGAGGCCGCCGACACCGACAAGTACGACGAGGCTCTGCGCGAGAGCCACCACAAGGGCATGGACGCCGTCGGACCCGACGTCGGAACCCCGACGATCCATGTCAACGGTGTGGCGTTCTTCGGCCCCGTGCTCTCACGCATCCCGCGCGGCGAGGACGCAGGCAAGGTGTGGGACGGCGCAGTCGCGCTGGCCGGCTACCCCCACTTCTTCGAGCTCAAGCGGACCCGCAACGAGGATCCTCAGTTCGACTGAGCGGCAGTGAGCGCCGGATTTCGGTAGAGCTGACCCGGCCGGAAGAACAGATGCCCTGAGTGCGTGCGGTTGCGAAGCGCAGCCGCACGCCAGGTCAGCACCGGATGCGACGACAAGATGTTGACGAACCACGGGAAGAACCCGGATTCGAGTGTCGCCCGATCGGCCAGTTCGTCGAACCCGACCAGACCCACCAGATACTTTCCCGCGCCTAGGACGCCCATCGCGCCCGGTGCACCCTGCGGACGCATGTGAAAGCCGAAGTTGTCCGCCGTGTACTCCATGGAACGCGACAGCGAAGACCCGATCACCGGAATGTAGTTCGACGCGAACTGTCCCCACTGGCGCCAGTACGACGCATGCCCGGCAGCGATGTGGCCGACCTCGTGGCCGATGATGAATGCGAGCGCATCGGGCTCGCGTGCCTGCCCACCGACTTCGAACAGGTCGCTGTAGACGACGACGAAACGGCGAAATCCGTGCCCCGACGCGAACGCGTTGATCCGTCCGTTCCCCAGCACGACGTAGGCATCCGGCGGAGTTTTCATGCCGAATCGTGCCGCAGCCTCGGCAACCAGCTGATACCCCTCCGGAAACTGTGAAGGCGTCATCTTGATTCCGTTGACCTGTTGCGATCCGTACAGCTGACCTCGCGCGAGGAACAGCAGGATCGGAGCCGCGAGCACCACGAGGATCCACGTCGACAGATCACCCGCAGCGATCAGAACGATCGCCACCACATAAGTGACGACCGTCGTCAGTACCGCGAGCACGAGTAGCGGGATTTCCCACGGGTGGCGAACGGCGTCACTGCCCGGTGACATACGAAGGGCGGGTGCAGCGGCCTGGCCGTTGACGGGGTACATGGGCACCACGATAGGTGTGCTCGCGCGGCGATGCGTGTTCCTGAAAGTGTGACGTCGACCCGGGTGCGCCCGGCTGGTCGGGCCTGAGAGAATTGTCGCCATGCGCGTATACCTGGGTGCCGACCATGCCGGATTCGAACGTAAGAACGAGATCATCGAACACCTGAAAGCGAACGGCCACGAGGCCATCGACTGTGGTGCTCACGAGTACGACGCCGTGGACGACTACCCGGCTTTCTGCATCGAAGCCGCAAAGCGCGTCGTCGCCGACGAGGGCAGCCTGGGAATCGTCCTGGGTGGCAGTGGCAACGGCGAGCAGATCGCAGCGAACAAAGTTCCCGGCGCACGGTGCGCCCTCGCTTGGAGCGTCGAAACGGCGAAGCTGGCACGTGAGCACAACAACGCTCAGCTGATCGGCATCGGCGGACGTATGCATTCCCTCGAGGAATCGCTTGCCATCGTCGACGCTTTCCTCGCCACCGCATGGTCGGGTGAAGAGCGCCACCAGCGTCGTATCGACATCCTGTCCGAGTACGAGAAGACCGGCGTCGCACCGGCTCTGCCGCAAGCCTGATCCGAAAGTTGTTCCGTGCCTGAAGGTCATACCCTGCACCGGCTGGCACGGTTGCATGCCCGCAAGTTCGTCGGTTCACCGGTCCGCGTCCTCAGTCCGCAAGGCAGATTCGCCGAGGACGCGCGCCTGGTGGACGGACACGTACTCACGTCCTCGGATGCCTGGGGAAAGCACCTCTGGCACACGTACGACAACGGTCTGACAGTTCACGTACACCTCGGGTTGTACGGAAAGTTCACCGACGCCGCCCTGCCGATGGAAGAACCGGTAGGTCAGGTCCGGATGCGTATGGTCGGTGCCGATTTCGGCACCGACCTTCGTGGTCCCACCGCCTGCGAAGTCCTGCTACCTCCTCAGGTCGCCGCGATCGAGGCCAGACTCGGGCCGGACCCACTGCGCCGCGACGCGGATCCAGAGAAGGCCTGGTTGCGAATCTCCAAGTCCAAGACGGCAATCGGCGCCCTGCTGATGGACCAGGCGGTCCTGGCGGGTGTCGGCAACGTCTATCGCGCCGAACTTCTCTTTCGTCACGGAATCAACCCTGAACGACCGGGGAATCTCGTCTCTCACGGCGAGTGGACCGCCATGTGGGCAGACCTAGTCGAATTGATGAAAGTCGGCGTCAGACGGGGGAAGATGCACGTCGTTCGCGCCGAGCACGACAACGGAGATCCGGCGTACGCGAAGGATCGTCCGCGTACCTATGTCTACAGAAGAGCAGGATCGCCGTGCCGCGTGTGCGGCACACCGATCCTGCATTCCGTCATGAAGGCACGAAACCTGTTCTGGTGCCCGGTCTGTCAGTCGGCTTAGAAGTCGAAGCCGCCGAAGTCCCCGCCGCCCCCGAAATCCATTCCGCCTCCGTCGCCACCAGACCAGTCGCTTCCGCCGTCAGCGGTGTAGTCCGTGTTGTCGATACTTCCTTGGTCGGCGCCGGGATCACCGGCGTCCATACCCTGATCTCCCGAGTCACCGGAGCCTGTGTCGGCGCCGGGATCGCCACCCTGGGCGAAAGCCTCTGCGCCGTAAGGAACCCCGGCCATGCCGGAGAACATGGTCGAGAACAGCATCATCGAACCCAGACCCCAGGCGCCGGCGACGAGTGCAGGCTTCCACCAGGGTTCGGAGTACCAGCCGGCCGGGACCGGGCGTCCGGCGACTCGGCCACCGGGGTAGTAGTTGGGTGTGTGCGACGACGGATTGGGTGATGCGGCGACCTTGCGGCCCTCGAATTCGACCTCACGGTCTTCGGTGACCGAACCGGCAGCCTTCTGTCCGTCGATGGAAGGAACTTCCGGTCCCGGATCCATGCCCATCGCCACCCGTGCCGCGCGGATGTAGTAAAGCCCTTCCAGTGCAGTCTGTTTCGCGAGACGTGCTTGGACCGGCGTTGCGGCCTGATCGATCTGCGAGCCTGCGGCGTTGTACCGTTCGGCCGCGTCGGCGAGGGCTTGGCGCGACGCGTCGTCACTGCCGGTCAGGTTGTAGACCTGACCGCCGAGGCGTTCGATCGACTGCCGGGCATCGGCTTTCGCATCGTCGAGTTGTGTTGCGCTGTGGCCGGAACCGCGTTGCTGGCTTTTCATGACCAGGAATACGACTACGGCCAGAACGACGAGTATGAGAAGAATCGTGGTCACGTGGCCTCCCGAGCAGAATCGATCCGGACAACTCCAGGATACGGACCGCAGGGGAGTGGTCTGAGTGGACAAAGTCGGAATACAAAAAATCCGCACCGGCTGGGCCGATGCGGATCTTTTGTGGAGTTTCCCTCCTGATGGAGGGGATGACGGGAATCGAACCCGCGTGATCAGTTTGGAAGACTGAGGCTCTACCATTGAGCTACATCCCCGTGCATACGACAACTCGGGATCGCCGTGTTCGTCGTCTGCGATACGAAACTGTACCCAATGCCCCACCGGATTTCATAATCGGGGGGTCGGAGAAGTTCGAGACCGTCGTTCACCTGGGGAATTGGCGAATTGCTCGGCGAGTCGGGGTGTCTCGGCCGCAGGCGCGGCTTCTGATTCCGGCTCTGAATGGCAGTTGAGGCAAGGCTGTATGTGGCTCCCGTATGTGGCTGCCGTCGGATGACATACTGACGGGGTCGACAGCCGGGCCGTGTACAAATGGCGGTCGGGTTCGTGAGAGAGTAGTGAGCGCGATAGGGTTGTGCGCGGTCACCGATGGTGGCTGCCTTTGTGGCCCGCTGTCTTAGCGGCCTCGGATGGCCGTATCGTGTGTTTCATGTGATCGGAAACGGGATGTAGCGCAGCTTGGTAGCGCATCCGCTTTGGGAGCGGAGGGTCGCAGGTTCAAATCCTGTCATCCCGACAAGTACGTACATGGCACTTCACCTCCAGTAAGTCCGGGAGTGAAGTGCCGCGCCAGACAGCAGTACCGATTCAACACAAGTTGTGAGCAAGACCAGACGAAGGAGCGAAGTTTCGTGAAGAGCACCGTCGAGCAGCTCAGCCCGACGCGAGTCCGTATCAACGTTGAGGTGCCCTTCGCGGAACTCAAGTCTGATTTCGACAAGGCCTACAAGGCCCTCGCGCAGCAGATTCGTCTCCCCGGCTTCCGTCCCGGCAAGGCTCCGGCCCGCCTCCTCGAAGCGCGTGTCGGTCGCGGCGCTGTGCTCGAGCAGGTCGTCAACGACGCTCTGCCGTCGCGTTACTCCGAGGCTGTCACCAGCGCCGGCGTGAAGGCCATCGGCCAGCCCGAGATCGAGGTCACCAAGATCGAAGACGGCGAGCTCCTCGAGTTCACCGCCGAGGTCGACGTGCGCCCGGAGATCGAGCTCCCTGACTTCAGCTCCATCAACGTCGAGGTCGATCCGATCGAGATCACCGACGAAGCCATCGAAGAGCAGCTGCTTTCGCTGCGTCAGCGTTTCGGCACCCTCACCGGCGTCGACCGCGCAGTCGAGGACGGCGACTTCGTCTCCATCGATCTGTCGGCCACCGTCGACGGCGAGAACGTTGCCGAGGCAACCGCGAGCGGACTGTCGCACGAGGTCGGTTCGGGCCAGCTCATCGAGGGCCTCGACGAAGCCATCATCGGCCTCAAGGCGGGGGAGTCCAAGGACTTCACGTCGACGCTGGTCGCCGGCGAGTACGCAGGCAAGGAAGCTGTTGTCACCGTGACCGTGCAGACGGTCAAGGAGCGCGAGCTTCCGGCTGAGGACGACGAGTTCGCTCAGCTCGCCAGCGAGTTCGACACCCTGGAAGAACTGAAGGCTGACCTCCGTGAGCGCGTCGCACGCGTCCGCAAGGTCGAGCAGGCCGGTCAGATCCGCGACAAGGTTCTCGAGCAGCTGCTCGAGACCGTCGAGGTTCCGCTGCCGGAGGCCGTCGTCAAGGCTGAGGTCGACGCTGCTCTGCACGACGCCGTTCACGGTCTCGATCACGACGAAGAGGCACTGAACAAGCTCCTCGAAGAGCAGGGCAGCAGCCGCGAAGAGTTCGACAAGGATGCACAGGAAGCCGCTGAGCGCTCCGTCAAGACGCAGCTCTTGCTCGACTCGATTGCCGATGCGGGCAACGTCACCGTCGGTCAGGACGAGCTCACCGAGCGCATCCTGTTCCAGGCGCAGCGTTACGGCATGGCTCCTGAGCAGTTCATCCAGCAGATCCAGCAGGCCAACCAGCTCGGCGCCGTCTTCGCAGACGTCCGTCGTGGCAAGGCTCTCGCGTCCGTCGTCGAGTCGGCCGGTGTCAAGGACACCTCCGGCGCAGTTGTCGACACCGCAGAGCTGTTCGGCAGCAGTGAGGCCGAAACCGAAGCGGACGAGTCTGATTCCGCCGAGAGCGAAGACAAGTAAAAACGCAGGCGGACGGGTGTTTTCACCACGATCGACTGCACTGAGTTTTCCGCTTTGAGCGAAGTAGGGCGGCACCGGGACTCCGGTGCCGCCCTACTTCGTTACTGTCTGTGTCAGTAGAAGTGTTTCGCATAGACGATCCACCGCACAAGTAGATCCACATAGAAGGCAGGTACCGTGACTTCCAATCACCTGGAGACTTTGCAGAGTCCCGCCATGACTTCAGCGACCGCTGGGTTGAACCTCAGCGACTCGGTGTACGAGCGCTTGCTGCGAGAGCGCATCATTTTCCTCGGTACCCAGGTCGACGACGACATCGCCAACAAGCTGTGCGCACAGATCCTGCTGCTCTCGGCCGAGGACCCGACGCGAGACATCTCGCTCTACATCAACTCGCCCGGTGGATCCGTGACCGCAGGTATGGCGATCTTCGACACGATGCAGTTCGCCGAGTGCGACATCGCCACCTTCGGCATGGGCCTTGCGGCGTCGATGGGTCAGTTCCTGCTCTCGGCAGGCACCAAGGGCAAGCGCTACGCACTGCCTCACGCCCGCATCATGATGCACCAGCCGTCCGCCGGCATCGGTGGTTCCGCCAGTGACATCGCGATCATGGCCGAGCAGTTCAAGCACACCAAGCGCGAAATGGCCGAGCTGATTGCTCAGCACACCGGCCAGACGGTCGAGCAGATCACCGCGGACTCCGATCGTGACCGTTGGTTCACGGCGAAGGAAGCTCTCGAGTACGGCTTCGTCGACCACGTCGTCTCCCGTGCGAATCAGGCCGGCGGCACCGGCAACTGAGCCGGTTCGCCCGTCCTTTCGCTGCCCAATTCATACTTTGGAGAACTGATGACCAATCTTTTCGGAGCTAACTCGCTGGGCGGCCAGGCGCCGTCGGGCCCCCAATCGCGTTACATCCTGCCCCAGTTCACGGAGCAGACCAGCTACGGCGTCAAGACGTCCGACCCGTACAACAAGCTGTTCGAGGAGCGCATCATCTTCCTCGGCTCGCAGGTCGACGACGTGTCCGCCAACGACCTCATGGCGCAGTTGCTGGTTCTCGAATCGCAGGATCCGGACCGCGACATCACGATGTACATCAACTCGCCCGGTGGTTCTTTCACCGCGCTGATGGCGATCTACGACACGATGCAGTACGTCCGTGCCGACATTTCCACCGTCTGCCTCGGTCAGGCTGCTTCGGCAGCTGCCGTGCTTCTGGCCGGCGGTACGCCGGGCAAGCGCTTCGCGCTCCCCAACTCGCGCATTCTGATCCACCAGCCGGCTACGGGCGGCATCCAGGGTCAGGTTTCCGATCTGGAGATCCAGGCTGCGGAGATCGAGCGTATGCGTCGGCTCATGGAGAGCACGCTGTCGCTGCACACGGGTAAGGATCCGGAGACCATCCGCGTCGACACCGATCGCGACAAGATCCTCACGGCCGAGCAGGCCAAGGAGTACGGCATCATCGACGACGTGCTGGCTTACCGGAAGCTCAGCGCACAGAAGTAGTCGATTTCCGCCTCGTGTCGAGGATCTGTTACCCGATTCCCGACACGAGGCGGACACGTCGAGAAGTGCCTGGTGGAGCGCTTGCCAGGCTGAAATCTCGACTCTTTTCTTTTTTATCCGCAGACGAAACGCCGAGAACAGGTCGACCCCGTTCGGGATCTGCGGGTACCGTCACTTCACGGGCTGGTTCTCGACCGGCGTTCTGCGATTGTTCGACCAGATTTGTTCGATCAGTTTGTCTGATCTGACAACTACCGAAGTACTGCGGAGCGTCTCGACCGATCGAGTGGCGGCGAGTGCACGTACATGATGGAAAGTAGGGACCTCACGAGATGGCACGCATCGGCGACGGCGGGGATCTGCTCAAGTGCTCTTTCTGCGGTAAGAGTCAGAAGCAGGTCAAAAAGCTCATTGCAGGACCCGGGGTGTACATCTGCGACGAGTGCATCGACCTCTGCAACGAGATCATCGAAGAGGAATTGGCCGAATCGAGCGAGGTCAAGCTCGACGAGCTTCCCAAGCCTGCGGAGATCCGAGAATTCCTCGAGAACTACGTCATCGGTCAGGACTCCGCCAAGCGGACGTTGGCCGTGGCCGTCTACAACCACTACAAGCGCATTCAGGCCGGCGACAAGGGCCGTGACGCGCGGGGTGAGACGGTTGAGCTCGCGAAATCCAACATCTTGATGCTCGGCCCCACCGGCTGTGGCAAGACGTATCTCGCTCAGACTCTCGCGAAGATGCTCAACGTCCCGTTCGCCATCGCTGACGCGACGGCGTTGACCGAGGCCGGTTACGTCGGTGAGGACGTCGAGAACATTCTGCTCAAACTGATTCAGGCTGCCGACTACGACGTCAAGCGCGCCGAGACCGGAATCATCTACATCGACGAGGTCGACAAGATCGCCCGTAAGAGCGAGAACCCGTCGATCACGCGTGACGTCTCCGGCGAAGGCGTTCAGCAGGCGTTGCTGAAGATCCTCGAAGGTACGCAGGCGAGCGTCCCGCCGCAGGGTGGCCGTAAGCATCCGCACCAGGAATTCATTCAGATCGACACCACGAACGTGCTGTTCATCGTCGCGGGCGCTTTCGCAGGTCTCGAGCGGATCGTCTCCGATCGTGTCGGCAAGCGCGGTATCGGTTTCGGCGCCGAGGTTCGGTCGAAGGCCGAACTGGATACGGTCGATCGTTTCGCCGAGGTCATGCCGGAGGATTTGATCAAGTTCGGTCTGATTCCCGAGTTCATCGGCCGTTTGCCGATGATCGCGTCGGTGACCAACCTCGACAAGGAATCGCTCGTTCAGATCTTGTCGGAGCCCAAGAACGCTCTCGTCAAGCAGTACCGTCGCCTGTTCGACATGGACGGCGTCGAGCTCGAGTTCACCGAAGAAGCGCTCGACGCTATCGCCGATCAGGCGATCTTGCGTGGAACCGGCGCTCGTGGCCTGCGCGCCATCATGGAAGAGGTTCTTCTTCCCGTGATGTACGACATTCCCAGCCGTGACGACGTCGAAAAGGTGGTCGTCACCGCGGAGACCGTCAACGACAACGTACTTCCGACCATCGTTCCGCGTAAGCCGGAACGTGGCGAGCGTCGCGACAAGACGGCGTAGAACTTCAAAACGACTGTGGCCCGGTATCTCTCGCGAGATGCCGGGCCACAGTGGTTCGTGCAACACAGTGGTTCGTGCAACACAGTGGTTCGTGCAGGATGTCTGTCGGGTATTCGGCTAGATCGGGTTGCCGAGTTCCTTGAGGGGAGTGCGGAACGTCTCCTTGGCGGTGAACGCCGAGAGCGCGCAGATGACGCAGGCCACCGAAGTCAGAATGGCAACGGGCATCCAGTGTGTCTTGTCGCCGCCCATGAGGGCGTTGCCGATGGCGGGGGCAAAGCCTGCGAGGGCGAAGCCGACCTGGGTGCCGATCGCAATGCCCGAGTAGCGGACCTTGGTGTTGAACATCTCGGAGTAGAACGACGGCCAGATGGCATTCGGGGCAGCGTAGAAGACGGACATCAATCCGATTGCGGCGAGGAAGATCAGGGGAACGTTGCCGCTGGCGATTGCGCCGAAGTACACGTAGATGAACACCGCGCTACCGAGGGCGCCACCGATGAACAGCGGCCTGCGACCGATCCGGTCGGAGAGCATCGCCCAGGCGGGCTGACTGAGCAGGGCTACGGCGTTGGCTGCGATGGCAACCCAGAGCATGGTCGACTTCGGAATCCCCACTTCTTCGGTGGTGGCGAAAGCGAGACCGAAGACGGAGAAGATGGTCGAGACGACGGCGATGAAAGCGCAGCAGATCACGCGAATCAGATTTGCGCTGTGGGTGCGAAGAAGATCGGCAACAGGCAATTTGGCGACGGTCTTGGATTCCTGCTGCTCGGTGAACTCTTCGGGCTCTTCGAGCTTGAGACGCATGATGTATGCCGCGACCAGAACGATCAGGCTGCCCCAGAACGGGATTCGCCAGCCCCACGTGTAGAGGATGTCGTCGGGGAGCGCGGCGATGGGCAGGAATACGAGGCTGGCGAGGATGAAGCCGGCCTGGGTGCCGTTGAGGGTCCAACTGCAGAAGAACGCGCGTCGGCCTTCGGGGGCGTGTTCGAGCGTCAGTGAGCTGGCACCGCTCTGTTCACCGGCAGCGGAGATGCCCTGGGCGATTCTCATCAGGACGAGAAGGATCGGTGCAAGAACTCCGATCGAATCGGCGCTGGGAATACATCCGATGAGGAAGGTGGCTGCGCCCATCAGAATGAGCGTGAGCAGCATGATCTTCTTGCGGCCGACGCGGTCACCGAAATGGCCGAGGACTACAGCGCCGAGGGGACGCGCGACGTACGCGACACCGAAGGTGGCCAGCGAAAGTAGAGCCGCATGCCCGCTGTCCGGGAAGAACACCGTGGGGAAGATGAGCGCAGCGGCGGAGGCGTAGATGTAGAAGTCGTAGTACTCGAGCATGCTGCCGAGAAACGACGACGTTGCGGCGCGCTTGACCTTGGTCGTGTCCGGCCTTGCCAAGGATCCCGCCTCGGGCCCGGACGGTGTAACCGTGCTAGCTGACATGCTCATCTCCTGGGTGGAAGCGTCGTGGAGGCTCTACATCCGCCGATTGTGTTCGTATAAAGAACGTCTGTGCGGAGAGCGATACAAGGAATGTAACCGACGCCACAGCAACTACACAAGATTATTAACCAAATAGTTCATAAAAATCTACTGGCGGTCACGCTGCTCGTCGAAACCGCAGTTCAGAGAGTTAGGAGGCCGGCTGTGCTGCGGCCGCCACCAACTGCTCCACCTGTTCCTCGGTGATCCCGAGGCCGAAGGTGGCGAGTTTTCCGAGCGGCATCGAGCCTGCGAGTGCCATCATCTCGGGGCTGACCGCCTGTGCACCGTCGCCCGCTGCGGCAGCCATGGCGGCGCCGAGAACTGCGCTGCCGACGGGATGGGCGAGCCATTCGCCGATGGTCGACATGGCGTCGAGCGTGCCGACGCCGACGTTCCCGGCCAGGGTGATCGTGTCGGTGGTTGCGATGTCCCGAGACGAGAAGCCGACGCGGATCTCGTAGTCGCCGGCCTCGATCGCCCAGTCCTTTTCCGTGACAGACCAATAGGCAAATGCCCTGCTGTCGAGCGTGATGGTCACAGTCGCGGATTCGTCGGGGTCGAGGCGGACCTTGGCAAAGCCTTTCAATTCCTGCGCGGGTCGATCGATGCTTGCCGAGGCGTCGTGGACGTAGACCTGAACGACGCTGCTGCCCGATCGGTCGCCGCTGTTGCGCACGGTGACGGTCACTTCGGCGGAGTTCTCACCGGCCTCGACGGAGGTATCGGTGATGTCGAAGGTGGTGTAGCTCAGCCCGAACCCGAACGGGTACGCCACTTCGCGCAGCGCGGAGTCGTAGTAGCGGTATCCCACGTACAGGCCTTCGCCGTAGCGGACGTGCTGCTGTGATCCCGGGAAATGCAGATACGACGGATTGTCTTGGAGGCGAAGCGGAATGGTCTCCGTCAGGCGGCCGGACGGATTCGTGAGGCCGAACAGAAGATCGGCAATCGCCGAGCCGCCCGCCTGGCCGAGTAGCCAGCCCTCGAGGATTGCGGCGGCATGATCCTTCCAAGGCTCGATCGAAACCACACCGCCGTTGGCGAGCACGACGACCGTGTTCGGGTTCGCGCCGTGGACCGCTTCCAGCAGGGCGATCTGGTCAGCCGGCAGTTCGATGTCGGTTCGGTCGAATCCTTCGGATTCCGTGGCGGACGGTAGTCCGAGGAACAGCACCGCGACGTCGGCGCGGCGTGCGGCGTCGACAGCCTCGGTGACCATGTCGTCGTCCGGAGTGCCGTCGAAGGTGAAGCCCGGTGCGAAAGTGACGCGGTCGGCGCCTTCGAGGTCGAGTATCGCGTCCAAGGCATTGTCGAGCTTGGTTGGAACCACCTGCGAACTGCCGGCCCCCTGGTACCGCGGGCTGCACGCGAATTCGCCGATCACCGCGACGGTTTGCCCGCCGGGGGTCAGCGGCAGCAGTTCTCCGTCGTTCGCCAGCAATACAGCGGACTCCGCTGCAGCGGTCCGCGCCAGTTCGTGGTGACGCTCGACGTCGTACGTGTGGCCCTCGGTGCGCGCGGCGGCGGTGCGTGCCACCAGCGTCGCCAGGCGCTCGGCGGCAGTGGTGAGCACTGATTCGTCCAGGTCGCCGCCGCGCACGGCGTCGACGATCTGGGTATCGGTTCCGGTCGGCGGCATTTCCAGGTCGAGGCCCGCGGCGAGTGCCGCCACGCGGTCGTTGACCGCTCCCCAGTCCGAAACGACGAGGCCGTCGAAGCCCCACTGTTCGCGGAGTACCTCGGTGAGCAGCCAATGGTTCTGGCTCGAGTACACACCGTTGATCTTGTTGTACGAGCACATGACCGTCGTCGGGGCCGCGGTCTTGACGGCGTATTCGAAGCCGGCCAGATAGATCTCGCGCAGCGTCCGTTCGTCGACGTCGGCACTGACTCTCATCCGGTCGTGTTCTTGGTTGTTGACAGCGAAGTGCTTGAGCGAGGTTCCGACGCCGCGAGACTGGATGCCGGTGATCAGCGCTGCCGCGACGCGGCCGGAGAGGAATGGGTCCTCGGAGACGTATTCGAAATTCCTGCCACACAAGGGTGATCGTTTGATGTTGATGCCTGGGCCGAGGAGGACCGAGACCTGTTCGGCTTTGGCTTCGTCGCCCAGAGCCTCACCGACCTGGCGGATGAGGTCGAGGTTCCACGACGAGCCCAACCCGACCGCCGGTGGGAAACATGTCGCTGGAATGCTGTGGCCGAGTCCGAGTGCGTCGCCGCCCTCGGGCTGTTTCCGGACTCCGTGCGGACCGTCGGTCAGGAGTATCGATTCGATTCCGGCAACGGACTGGCTGTGCCAGAAATCCGAGCCGGACGTCAACGACGCGTTCTCCTCGAGTGAAAGCCCGTCTACGTAATTCTCGGTCACGTCATTCCTCCCGGTGGCAGCTGTGAGTTCCACTCACCACCGTAGGGGGATTTTTCGGACTTCGGGGTGGGTCAGGACGGCGCCTTCGAGGTCAGGAAGGCAACAACCATGTCGCCGAGCATGGTTCGAAGATGCTCACGATGCGTCGAGTCGGTCAGGTCGCGGTCGAAGAGCGCTTTGAAGGTGTAACGATTGGCGATACGAAAGACGCAGTAACTGCTGATCAACATGTGAATATCGAGAGCATCTACGTCGGAGCGGAATGCTCCCGACTGCTGTCCGTCGTGGAGGATCTGCGAGACCAGGTCGGCGGCGGGGGCGCCGAGACCGCTGAGTAGCTCGGATTTCTCGATGTGCTCACCGCGGAGCATGTTCTCGTTGGCTACCAGCCGAATGAAGTTCGGGTGTTGTTCGTGGTGGTCGAAGGTGAGTTCGGCCAAGGCGCGGACTGCTGCCGTGGGTTTCAATCCCTCGAGGTCGAGTTCACGTTCCTGCGCACGAATGACGCTGTACGCGTGTTCGAGGACGGACTTGTACAGCCCTTCCTTGTCGGTGAAGTAGTAGTAGATCATGCGCTTGGTGGTGTGAGTCTTGGTTGCGATCTCGTCCACTCGGGCGCCGGCAAAGCCTTTGTCGGCAAACTCCTCGGTGGCGACGGCGATGATGTTCACCCTGGTCAGATCGCTGTTTCGGCGTCGTTTCTCCGGCTTCGACACCACGGAGTTCACTGACTGCTCGGAAACCATGTGCTCACTCTATCTGTCAGCAGTTTGTCGACTTTGCTTGTCGAGTCCGCGTCGGGGGAGTAACGTCCAGTGAACTAACTCACTAGTTCGTACATTAGTTTCGAGCGTCAACCCCGAGGTGCCCCTGATGACTTCATCTCTACCGATTCTGGTCCTCAACGGGCCCAACTTGAATTTGTTGGGCCAGCGCCAACCGGAGTTCTACGGGAGAGACACGCTGGACGACGTAGTTTCCCGCTGTGAAGCGGCGGCCGCGAAGTTCGGAGCGGTGGTCGAGGCAAGGCAGTCGAACCACGAGGGCCAACTGATCGATTGGATCCACGAGGCCAGGGGAAACGTTGCGGGCATCGTCATCAATCCCGGTGGGTACTCGCATACCTCCGTTGCGTTGCGTGACGCTCTGGTCACACTCGATGCCCCCGTCGTGGAGGTGCACATCAGCAACATCCACAGTCGCGAAGAATTCCGTCACCACTCGTATGTCTCCGGCATCGCCGACGCCGTCATCTGTGGATTGGGAATCGACGGATACAGCGCCGCAGTCGAATTCGTCTGCATCCGAGAAGGGAAGAACTGATGAGCGATTCGATGCTCTGCGGTCTGATCGGCACCGGAATCGGAGCCTCTTTGACTCCGATCATGCACGAGGAAGAAGGGCGCAGACAGGGTCTTCCGTACGTCTACCGCATCCTCGATCTCGACGTGATGGGCATGGCGCCGTCGGACATCGGTGAACTTCTCACCTATGCACGACGTTTCGGGTTCCGCGGCCTCAACATCACTCACCCGTGCAAGCAGTTGGTGATCGAGCACCTCGACGAGCTCTCGCCCGATGCGAGCCGGCTCGGCGCGGTGAACACGGTCCTCTTCGACTCCGGCAAGGCGATCGGACACAACACCGATTGGTCGGGCTTCGGCCGAAATTTCGACGACGGACTTCCCGGAGCACAGCTCGATCGTGTCGTGCAGCTCGGTGCCGGCGGAGCCGGTGCGGCGGTTGCCTATGCCGCGCTCACCCGTGGCGTCGGGACACTGACGTTGGTCGATTCGAGCCTGCCTCGCGCGCAGGAACTTGCACAAACCTTCGCGCAGCAGTTTCCGGCGCAGGTTGTCGAGGCGCGGCATACGAGCGACCTCGCCGAAGTGCTCGGCAAGGCAAACGGATTGATCCACGCGACGCCGATGGGAATGGCGGCTCATCCCGGAATGGCGTTCTCGCCAGATCTGCTTCGCCCTGATCTGTGGGTGGCCGAAATCGTCTACCGTCCACTCGAAACCGAACTGTTGCGTCAGGCAAGGTTGATCGGAGCCCCGACGCTCAGCGGAGGCGGAATGACTGTCTTCCAGGCCGTCGACGCGTTCCGGATCTTCACGGGCATCGAGCCCGACAGTAAGCGCATGCTCGCGCACATGACGGAACTTGTACACGGCGAACAGACTGCGGCAGCGCTGTGAGTGCCCCGGTCCGGACGTCGATCGCGACGGTATCGCTCAGTGGCACTCTCGAGGAGAAGCTCGACGCCATCGCTGCTGCCGGCTTCGACGGCTTCGAGGTGTTCGAGCCGGATTTTGTTGCTTCGCCGTGGTCCCCGAAGGAATTACGAACGAGGGCTGCGGATCTGGGCTTGACCCTCGATCTGTATCAGCCGTTCCGTGACTTCGACACGGTGGACGAGGCCCAATTTGCTCGGAATCTTGTTCGAGTGCAACGCAAATTCGAGCTCATGGATCAACTGGGGTGCGAGACGCTCCTGGTGTGCTCCTCGCCCCTGCCGACCGCAAGTCACGATGACGGTCAGTTGACAGAGCAATTCGGAGCTCTCGCCGAACTGGCGTCCGAGCACGGCAAGAAGGTTGCCTATGAGGCGCTCGCGTGGGGTGCCCACGTCAACACGTACGGCCATGCGTGGCAGATCGTCGAGGGCGTCGACCATCCTTCGCTCGGTACCTGTCTGGACAGCTTTCACATCCTCTCGCGCGGTGACGATCCCGCCGGAATTCGCGAGATTCCCGGCGAGAAGATCTTCTTCCTCCAGTTGGCGGACGCTCCGTTCTTGGCGATGGACATCCTCCAGTGGAGCCGGCATCACCGAAACTTCCCGGGGCAGGGCAGCTTCGATCTCAATGCGTTCGCTCAGCATGTCTACGCCACCGGTTACGACGGACCGTGGTCGCTCGAGATCTTCAACGACGTATTCCGCCGCGCCGACACCCAGCGGACGGCAATCGACGCTCATCGGTCGCTCCTGCATCTGGAAGAACAGGTCGCCGCCGCGAACCCTGCCGCCGGTGGACCCACGCTGTTCACCGCCCCGGAGCGCACACCGCTCGAAGGAATCGTGTCTCTGCGAATCGCGGCGGGTCCGGCGAAACAGGACCAGGTGCACTCGATGCTCTCCCGCGTCGGTTTTCATCTGGTCGGACGGCACCACGATCACGATTTGCAGTTGTGGCGGCACGGACCGCTCACCGTTGCCGTGGATGCGACTGCGGGCACGGTGTGGACGGCGCCCGGGCTGCCTGCGGATCTACCGGTTCTCACTCAGATCGGCATCCGGGCAACCGAACCCGAGGTGTGGGGAGAGCGCGCTCTGGCTCTCGAAGTGCCGGCGACGCGCGTGCAGTTGCCGGGGTCGAGCGACGAGAACTCCGAGGTACCGGACGTCGTACGCCTGAAGGTCACCGATGCGACATCGATCGACCTTCGTGGCCCCGGCAGCGCTGCAGCGTGGGAATCGGCATTCGAGATCTACCCGCTGCCCGCCGAGCGCAATCGTGAACAGGGCGCAGTGTTCACCGGGATCGACCACGTGGCACTGGCGGTTCCGGCCGAGAGCTGGGACGGCATCATGCTGCTCCTACGGTCCGTGTTCGAGATGCAACCACACGAGGGGCAGGACGTCACCGATTCTGTCGGCCTCATGCGAAGCCAGGCGCTCACGCTCGTTCAAGGCGGTGACGGACATACCCTGCGCATCTCGCTGAACATGGTGGAGGGAAGTCGAAGTGGGCTGCCGACGGTCCGTCGCGGCGGCGTCAGCCACGTCGCCTTCGCGTGTGAGAACATCTTCGGTGCCGCTGCGTCCATGCAGGACTGGGGATTTGCTCCGCTACCCATTTCCCCGAACTACTACGACGATCTGGACGCGCGTTTCGGACTGAATCCGGAACTGCTCGACCGGATGCGCAGCACCGGAATTCTTTACGACGCGGACGCTCACGGCGAGTTCTTCCACCTGTTCACCCCGACCGTCGGGGGAGACCTGTTCTTCGAGGTCGTGCAGCGGGTGGGTGGATACGAGGGCTACGGGGAAGTCAACTCCGCTGTGCGACTGTCGGCTCAGTTGCGTGCGAGTTCGACGTGACCTCGACTCGGTGCGGGTGCGAGTAGACGTTCATCGAATCGCCGCGGATGAAACCGGCGAGAGTCAGCCCGGACTCCTGCGCTAGTTCCACTGCCAGCGACGACG
This sequence comes from Rhodococcus sp. T9N, assembly GCF_024436645.1. Taxonomy (NCBI): domain Bacteria; kingdom Bacillati; phylum Actinomycetota; class Actinomycetes; order Mycobacteriales; family Nocardiaceae; genus Rhodococcus; species Rhodococcus sp. T9N. The sequence continues at coordinate 132,470 of NZ_JAMSKS010000015.1, forward strand.
GCGCGGAGACAGCACCGAGGATCGGAATGCCGGCCATGACGGCCTTCTGGACGAGTTCGAACGACGCCCGCCCGCTGACGATCAAGATCGTGTCGTAGAGGGGCACTCGGCCGTCGGTGATGGCCCAACCGATCACCTTGTCGACGGCGTTGTGACGGCCGACATCCTCGCGCAGTGCAAGGAGTTCGCCGGTGGCGGTGAACAATCCGGCCGCGTGCAGGCCACCGGTGCGCTCGAAGATCCGTTGGCTCTCCCGCAGTGTGACCGGCATGGCCGACAGGATGGTCGAGGTGACGGAAGTCGTGTCACCGACCAGCGGATGTCGCGTCGTGGTTCGGACGGCGTCGAGCGAGGTCTTGCCGCACACTCCGCACGCGGAACTGACGACGGTGTTGCGGTCGGTGGTGTGGTCGGGCAACGGCACTCCGGGAGCGAGAGCGATGTCGAGGACGTTGTACGTGTTCGCACCGGATTCGTCGACGCCGTCGCAGTAGCGGACGACGCTCACGTCGTCGCGGGTGGCGATGACACCTTCGCTGAGAAGGAATCCGTGCACGAGATCGACGTCGTTGCCGGGGGTCCGCATCGTCACTGCCAGCACCTGACCGCCAACTCTCATTTCGAGTGGTTCCTCGACGGCCAGCGTGTCGGGGCGCGTGACGACCCGATCACCCGAGATTCGAACGACCGGTGTTCGTGCGGTGACTCGTCCCATCTCAGGCGCCCGATGCTTCGAGTCGAACGGTGACGGCCTTCGACACCGGCGTGTTCGACTTGGCTGCAACGTGTTCGAGGGGAACGAGCGGATTTGTCTCGGGGTAGTACGCCGCAGCATTGCCGCGCGGGGTGTCGTAGGAGACGATGCGGAATTCCGTGACCCGACGCTCTTCGAGTGTGCCGTCGGGTGTTGTCCACTCGGACACGATGTCGACGAGATCGCCGTCACGGAATCCGAGCGCGGTGATGTCTTCGGCGTTGACGAGGATGACTTTGCGTCCGCCCTTGATGCCGCGGTATCTGTCGTCGAGGCCGTAGATCGTGGTGTTGTACTGGTCGTGGCTGCGCATCGTCTGCAGAATCAGGCGCCCACTCGGAGTGGGTATCCAGTGCAGGTCGTTCACGCCGAAGTTGGCTTTGCCGGTGTGCGTGCGGAACTCACGCGAGTCACGCGGCGGGTGGGGGAGTTGGAATCCGTCTGGCTCTCGAACGCGGGAGTTGTAGTTTTCGCAGCCTGGCACTACCCGTGAGATGGAATCGCGGATCAGATCGTAGTTGCCCTCGAAGGCCGACCAGCGGACGGAGTGATCGTTGCCGAGTAGTTCGCGGGCGAGTTGGCAGATGATGGCGACTTCGCTACGCAGGTAGGGGCTGACCGGTGTGAGGCGTCCGCGCGACAGGTGCACCATGGACATCGAATCCTCCACGGAGACAAGCTGCTTTCCGCCGGCTTGGACGTCGAGGTCGGTGCGTCCGAGGGTGGGGAGGATGATCGCGGTCTGCCCGTGGACCACGTGACTGCGGTTCAGCTTGGTGGACACCTGCACGGTGAGTTCGCATTGACGCAACGCTGTTTCAGTCGCTGCGGTGTCCGGGCTTGCCTGGATGAAGTTGCCGCCCATCGCCATGAAGAAGCTTGCCTTGCCTGCGTTCATGGCGCGGATCGCGTCGACGGTGTCCCATCCGTGCTTGCGGGGACTCGAGATCGAGAACTCGGTATCGAGCGCGGCCAGGAACTCTTCCGGCATCTTTTCCCAGATGCCCATCGTGCGGTCACCCTGGACATTGGAGTGTCCTCGCACCGGACAAACGCCGGCACCGGGTTTGCCCATCATTCCACGCATGAGCAGCAGGTTGACTGCTTCTTCGATGGTGGCGACTCCGTGTGTGTGCTGAGTGATCCCCATGGCCCAGCAGGTGACGGTTCGCTCGGATCGGGCAAGTGCGGCAGCCGTTTCCTCGAGCTGTGCCATCGACAGACCCGTTGCCTCGAGTACCGTGTCGAGATCGACCGCGCGGATGTGCTTCTCGTATTCGTCCCAACCGGCGCAGTACCGGTCGACGAAAGCGCGGTCGACGACCGTCCCGGGAGCGCGATCTTCCTGCTCGAGCAGCAGCTTCCCCAGGCCTTGGAACAGCGCCATGTCGCCGCCCAGCCGGATCTGCAGGAACTCGTCCGCGATGTCGACTCCGTGCCCGATCACGCCGGACACCTTCTGTGGATCCTTGAACCTGCGCAATCCCGCCTCGGGTAGAGGATTGATGGCAATGATCTTGGCGCCGTTGCTCTTTGCCTTCTCCAGCGTCGAGAGCATTCGAGGGTGGTTGGTGCCGGGGTTCTGTCCGGCGATGAGGATGAGATCGGCGTTCTCGAGGTCGGGAACCGTCACCGAGCCTTTGCCGATGCCGATGGATTCGGTCAGTGCGCTTCCGGACGACTCGTGACACATGTTGGAACAGTCGGGCATGTTGTTGGTGCCGTAGCTGCGAATCATCAACTGGTAGAGAAACGCGGCTTCGTTGGACGTGCGACCGGAGGTGTAGAACACCGCTTCGTCCGGCGATGCGAGGCCGTTCAGATGTTCGGCGATCAGTGCGTACGCGCCGTCCCAGTCGATCGGCCGGTAATGGGTTGCTCCCGGCGTCAGGACCATCGGGTGCGTCAGTCGCCCCTGCTGTCCGAGCCAGTAGTCGGTCTTGCCTTCGAGATCGGCGATCGAGTGCTCCGCGAAGAATTCGGGTGTGACGGTGCGAAGCGTTGCTTCCTCGGCAACAGCCTTCGCTCCGTTCTCGCAGAATTCGGCGGGCTTGCGATGTCCGGGAGTCTCCGGCCACGCACACCCCGGGCAGTCGAAGCCGTGTCGCTGGTTGAGTCTGGTGAGCGTTCGGGCGGTCCGCAAGGCTCCCATCTGCTCGATTCCTCGTTGCAGCGACACCAGAACGGCCGGAACTCCGGCGGCGTAGTCCTTGGGGTGCGTGACTTCGAGATCCGATTCGTCGATGTCCTTCGAGGGGCCCTGGCGCGTCATGTCTCCATAGTGGCCCGAACGGCGCGGTACTGCCATCGAATGGGCCGGTCGAACTAGCCGGAATGAAGCTTTCATCGGCTAGCCTTACCTACCGAACCAGCAGACTTTAAGGGGTAGGAACATGGATCGAACGGACGCAGGTCGGCTGACCCGGCGCGGATTTCTGATCGGCACGTCGGGAGCGTTGCTGGCATTCGCCGCAGCCTGCTCCAGTTCGAACGACGAGGACACACCTCCCAGCGGTGACTCTGCGGAATCGATCACCCACAAGTTCGGGGCTACGGAGTTGCCCAAGGATCCGCAGCGGATCGTCAGTGTCGGATACAACGATCAAGATGCGATCCTGGCGCTCGGTGGGACCTTGGTTGGAACCTTCGACTGGTACGGCGATTACCCCTACGGAGTGTGGCCCTGGGCGCAGCCGCTGCTGAACGGGGCGACTCCCGAGATCATCGGAACTGCGGGCACCACCATTCAGATGGAGAAGGTCGCTGCCACGACACCCGACCTCATTGTCGGCACCTACTCCGGGCTCACTCAGGCGCAATACGACAAACTCAGTGCCATTGCGCCGACGGTGGCGCAGCCCAAGGAGTTCGCGGATTACGGAATCCCCTGGCAGAACCAGACGACCATCATCGGCGAAGCGTTGGGGCAGCAGGGTAAGGCCACCGAGCTGATCGCCGGCGTCGACCAGAAGTTCGCCGACGTGAAGACGGCCAATCCGGCGTTTGCCGGCAAGACCGTTCTGGTCGGCGCGTTGAAGGGGCCGGGGCAGTTCGGGGTCTACGGACCGGAAGACCCGAAGGTGCGGTTCTTCACCGAACTCGGATTCGTGAATCCGCCTGTCACCGATCAGATCACGGGTAACTTCGCCGAGATCAGCACCGAGCAACTCTCGCTCGCGGACGTCGACGTACTCGTCTGGTACGCCGGTGGCGGCTACGGCGACAAGCTTCGCGCGGAGCTGGACAAGACCCCGATCTACCAGGAACTCGACGTCGTGAAGGACGGCCGCGCGATCATTCTGGAAGACGCTGCTGCCGAAGCCATGACGTGGAGCACCGTACTGAGCTTGCCGTACGCGCTCGAACAGATTCCGCCGCGGATTGCGGGCTTGCTCGTCTGATCGGTTCAAGGACAGCGCTGTTCAAAGTCCAGTGATTCGGACAGTCGGCGGTACTCTCGCCTCATGGGTGTACACGTACGGCCGGCTGTCCGATCCGATATTCCGGCACTGTCGGCAGTGTTGGCCGAGGCGTTCGAAGATGATCCCTTGATGGCGTGGATGTTGCCGGACGAGGCCACCAGGGCTGATCGCCTGACGAAACTGTTTGCCGCAGAAGCTCGTTACCACCACCTCGCCGGGGGCGGCGTCGAGGTGGCCACCGACGACAACGGCCTGATCGGCGGGGCAACTCTGTGGGATCCGCCGGGGCGGTGGAAGCAGTCGTGGATTTCCGGGCTCGTGAGCCTGCCCGCAATGGTGCGTGTCTTCGGCAGGGGCCTACGACACGCGGCCGAGGTCAGCTCCGTTCTCGAAGGAGCACACCCGAATTCGCCGCACTGGTATCTCGCGACCGTCGGGACCGGCAGCGCGGCGCGCGGTGGGGGATACGGCAAAGCGCTGCTGAACTCTCGGTTGGAGCGTTGTGACCGTCAACATGTCGACGCTTACCTCGAGAGCAGCAAGGAATCGAACATCCCGTACTACAACCGCTTCGGTTTCGAAGTGACCCGTGACATCGTCATGCCAGGCGGCGGGCCGACGATCTACGCAATGATGCGTCAACCGCGGGGCGCGTGATACGAACTAGTGGTGACCCAGATTCCCGAGCTCCACGCAGGCACACCGTTCGACGAACTCGACGACTACATCGCTCTGGCCAGGTTGTCCGGCCTGGTGTTGTCACCTGACGGCTCGCTGCTGATCTGCGCGCGCGCCGTTCTCGACGACAAGAGCGCCGAATACGTGTCCTCGTTGTGGGAGATCGACCCGGAAGGCCGGCGTCCTGCGCGTCGGTTGACCTGGGGTTCGACCAGCGAGTCCGGTGCTGCCTTCGCGTTCGACGGCGACGTGCTCTTCACTGCCACGCGAGCCGTGCCGGGCGAGAGTGATCCGCAACCAGCACTCTGGCGCCTACCAGCGGCGGGCGGAGAAGCTCAGCTGCTGATCTCGCGTCCCGGTGGTGTCTCGTCGGTATCAGCGGCGAAGGCGGCGCCGACGTTCGTGGCCCAGACGTCGGTCATGGCTTCGGCGATCAGCCTCGACCAGGACGATCAGGTGCGATCGGCGCGCAAGGACAAGAAAGTCACGGCGATGCTGCACACCGGTTATCCGGTGCGCCACTGGGACCACGACCTGGGCCCCGATCATCCGCATCTGGTTGTGGCCGAGACGGATTCGAAGGAATCCGTCGAGTTGCGGGACATCACACCGACGGCAGGCGCAGCGCTGCGGGAGACGTCGACCACGATTTCCGACGACGGTCTCTTCGTCGTGACCACGTGGACTGTCGGCGATGCGAGTGCCGCCCGCCGATCGACGTTGGTTCGGATCGACACGGTGACCGGTGACCGAGTCACGCTTGTCGACGAGGCCGACGCGGACGTCTACAACCCGGTGCTCTCGCCGGACGGAACCAAGCTCGCGTTCATCCGGGAGACACTCACCACACCGGAGTCCGCACCACGAATGACTCTGCAGCTCTACGACTTCGGATCCGGTGCCGTGACCGGCGTCGCCGACGGCTGGGATCGCTGGCCTACCTCACTTGCCTGGCTACCCGACGGATCCGGGCTGGTCGTCACCGCTGACGACGGCGGCCGCGGTCCGATCTTCACCATCGACCTGTGGGGCCAACCAGTGCGCCTGACAGCCGACGACGCGGCGTACACCGACGTTCGAGTGGCGCCGGACGGTGAGTCGATCTACGCGTTGCGAGCCTCGTACGAAGCGCCCCCGCACGTGGTGCGGGTCGATCTGCGATCAGGTGAGATCACCGCACTTCGTGGGCCCGACACTTTGCCGGAGCTGCCGGGAACACTGACCGAGATCACCGCGCGTGCCGAGGACGGTTCGACGGTGCGTAGCTGGTTGGCGCTGCCGACGGGCGCCGCGCCGCATGCACCGGTGCCATTGCTTCTCTGGGTCCACGGCGGCCCACTCGGTTCGTGGAACACCTGGTCCTGGCGGTGGAATCCGTGGCTGCTCGTCGCCAAGGGCTATGCAGTACTGCTACCAGATCCCGCGCTCTCGACCGGATACGGCCAGGACTTCGTCCAGCGGGGGTGGGGTCAGTGGGGCAAGGCGCCCTTCACCGATCTGATGGCGATCACCGATGCTGCTGTCGCCCAGCCCGAGATCGACCCCAAGCGAACAGGCGCGATGGGTGGTTCGTTCGGTGGTTACATGGCCAACTGGATTGCCGGACATACCAACCGTTTCGACGCCATCGTCACCCACGCGAGTCTGTGGGCACTCGATCAATTCGGCCCGACGACGGACGCTGCCTGGTACTGGCAGCGCGAGATGTCGCCTGAGATGGCCGTCGAGAATTCGCCGCATCTGTACGTCGCGGACATCACGACTCCGATGCTGGTCATCCATGGCGACAAGGACTACCGGGTTCCGATCGGTGAGGGCTTGCGACTCTGGTACGAACTGCTTGCCGAGTCAGGTCTGCCCGCCGACGACGACGGGAAAACGGACCATCGCTTCCTCTACTTCCCCGACGAGAATCATTGGGTGCTCAAGCCGCAGCACACCAAGATCTGGTACGAGGTGGTCACCGCGTTCCTCTCCGAGCACGTTCTCGGCGAAGATGTCGCGCTACCGGAGATTCTGGGCTGAACCCGCGCGTGCCTCGTTCGGATGAAACACCGAACGAGGCACGAGCGTCTTCGCGTGGATCCGGACCGGAATCAGGCGCCGGGGCAACGAACGGTGTACGACCACTCGGTGTGGTCAGGGCCCGTGACGCGAACCAGAACGGACGACGCCCCACCGGCGGGCACGTTGACGACAGCTGAACCAGTTCCCTCGTTGATGTTGTCGCCGATGTATCCGGTGCTGTGGATCAACCGACCTTCGTAGTACACCTCGATCAGGTCCGGGACGTTTTCGGTCTCGTAGCCGAGCACGAACGAGGTCGGGCCACCGCGGCCGAGTTCGTGCTTGGTGCTGGTGATTCCTGCGCCGCCCGAGACGGTCGAGGCGTCGCAGCGCTGCGTGGGCGCAAATGATCCGCCGCCGCCGCTGCCGCTGGCCAGGCCACTGAGAATGTCCCTGACGTTGCCACTGGCCAGGCCGTTGACGATGTCCGTCGCGCTGGTCGAGCCGGCGTTCAGGCCGCCGAGGACGTCGTTGAGGTTCCCAGTGGCGATCCCGCCGACGATGTCACCCACGCTGCCGCTGGCGATGCCGTTTGCGATGTCGTTCCCGATATCGCCGACGCTTCCGTTGATCGTGGCGCTGCCACTGTCGATGCTTCCTTGCACACTTTCTTCGATGCCGGGGGCAGCAGACGCAGTCGCCGGAAGCACGAGGGCAACCGCCGCTCCGATCGTCGCGGCCGCCGCCAAGGTTCGAACGCCGGGACGGCGAGAACTCCAGTTGTTCAACATATTTGCTCCACAGGTCGTTGGTCGGTCGTCCTTCAGAGCGATCCTGTCAGCGGAGCGGATCGGTGAATATCGTTTGTTCGGCTGACCCCGGACTGCGGGGCAGTCGTTCGTGTGCGCTGCGGCGGCCGACGGGCGAATTCGTTCACGACGGGGGAGTCATTAGGATCAAGTGGTGACCAGTGCAGCTCCAGAGAACCCCCAGACCCCCGCCGACGCCCTACCCAAGAGCTGGGACCCCAGCGCGGTAGAGGCCGATCTGTATCAAGGCTGGGTAGACGCCGGGTACTTCCAGGCCGACGCGACCAGCGACAAGCCCGGCTACTCCATCGTGCTGCCGCCCCCGAACGTCACCGGCAGCCTGCACATGGGCCATGCCCTGGATCACACCCTCATGGACGTGCTCAGCCGTCGCAAGCGGATGCAGGGCTACGAGGTGCTGTGGCTGCCAGGCATGGACCACGCCGGTATCGCCACGCAGTCCGTCGTCGAGAAGCAACTCGCTGCCGACGGAAAGACCAAGGAAGATTTCGGCCGCGAGCTGTTCATCGACAAGGTCTGGGACTGGAAGCGCGAATCCGGTGGAACCATCGGTGGCCAGATGCGGCGCATCGGTGACGGCGTCGACTGGAGTCGTGATCGTTTCACGATGGACGAGGGCCTCTCCCGCGCAGTCCAGACAGTCTTCAAACGCATGTTCGACGAGGGCCTGATCTACCGCGCCGAGCGTCTCGTGAACTGGTCGCCGGTGCTGCAGACCGCGATCTCCGACATCGAGGTGAAGTTCGAGGACGTCGAGGGTGAGCTGGTTTCCCTGCGCTACGGCTCGCTCGACGACAACGAGCCGCACGTCATCGTCGCGACCACTCGCGTCGAGACAATGCTCGGTGACACCGCAGTAGCGGTCCATCCCGAGGACGAGCGCTACAAGCACCTCATCGGCACCACTCTCGATCATCCGTTCACCGGGCGTCAGATCCCGATCATCGCCGACGACTACGTCGACCCCGAGTTCGGAACCGGCGCTGTGAAGATCACGCCGGCTCACGATCCCAACGACTTCGAGATGGGCCTGCGGCACAACCTGCCGATGCCCACCATCATGGACAAGACCGGCAAGATTGCCGACACCGGAACCGAATTCGACGGAATGGACCGCTTCGAGGCTCGCGTCAAGGTTCGCGAAGCTCTCGCCGAGCAGGGACGCGTCGTCGCCGAGAAGCGCCCGTACCTGCACAGCGTCGGGCACTCCGAGCGCAGTGGCGAGGCCATCGAGCCTCGTCTCTCGTTGCAGTGGTGGGTCAAGGTCGAGACGCTCGCCAAGGCTGCGGGTGACGCGGTTCGCAACGGGGACACCGTCATTCACCCGGCGAGCCAGGAGCCACGCTGGTTCGACTGGGTCGACAACATGCATGACTGGTGCATTTCCCGTCAGCTCTGGTGGGGTCACCGCATTCCGGTCTGGTACGGCCCCGAGGGTGAAGTTGCGTGCTTCGGTCCTGACGAAACGGCGCCGGAAGGCTGGGTCCAGGATCCCGACGTCCTCGATACCTGGTTCTCCTCCGGACTGTGGCCCTTCTCGACGATGGGCTGGCCGGACAATACGCCCGAACTCGAAAAGTTCTATCCCACCAGCGTTCTCGTCACCGGCTACGACATCCTGTTCTTCTGGGTCGCCCGCATGATGATGTTCGGCACCTACGTGTCCGAGGACGAGTCGATCACCGCCGGTCCGGGTAAGTCCGGCGCGCAGATGCCGTTCAAGGACGTGTTCCTGCACGGACTGGTCCGCGATCAGTACGGCAAGAAGATGTCGAAGTCTCGCGGCAACGGTATCGACCCACTCGACTGGGTCGATCGTTTCGGCGCCGACGCCCTGCGATTCACACTTGCACGCGGCGCCAACCCGGGCAGCGACCTGTCCGTCGGTGAGGATTCGGCGCAGTCCTCGCGCAACTTCGCGACCAAGTTGTTCAACGCGACCAAGTTCGCTCTGATGAACGGCGCTGCTCCCGCGCCGTTGCCCGCTCGAAGCGAACTGACCGACGCCGATCGTTGGATCCTCGACCGTCTCGACACGGTCCAGGCCGAGGCGGACGCCGCATTCGATCGCTACGAGTTCAGCAAGGCGTGCGAAGGCCTGTTCCACTTCGCGTGGGACGAGGTCTGTGACTGGTACCTCGAACTCGCCAAGGTGCAGTTCGCCGCCGACGAGGCCGTCGCCGCGAACACCCGCGCCGTGCTCGGCAACGTTCTCGATGCACTGCTCCGCCTACTGCACCCGGTCATTCCGTTCGTGACCGAAACCCTGTGGAAGGTGCTCACCGGCGGCGAGTCCGTCGTCGTCGCCGAATGGCCCACGTTGTCCGGTGAGGCAGTCGACGCCCAGGCCGCAACCAGGATCGAAGACACGCAGAAGCTGATCACCGAGGTGCGACGATTCCGAAACGATCAGGGACTCAAGCCTTCCCAGAAGGTCCCGGCTCGTGCGTCCGGGCTATCGGAGGCCGGCATGGACGGCCAGTTCGCCTACGTGGCGGCGCTGGCCAAGCTGACCGAACCCGAAGAGGGATTCACCGCGTCGATCTCCGTCGAGGTGCGCCTGAGCCAGGGCACCGTCACTGTCGACATCGACACCTCGGGCACCATCGACCTCGGCGCGGAGAAGAAGCGGCTCGAAAAGGACCTCGCGGCAGCGCAGAAGGAGCTCGTCACCGCTGACAACAAGCTGGCGAACGAGGCCTTCCTGGCGAAGGCGCCCGACGCCGTCGTCGACAAGATCAAGACACGTCGCCAGATCGCCGTCGAAGAGATCGAGCGCATCACGGGACGTCTGAAGGAGCTGGCCGACAAGTGAGTTCGTACGAGCCGTCCCAATTCGACGCTCAGAGTTCGGTTCCGACTCCGGTCGACATCGCCGAACTGGCGCTGGTGGAAGCAGAACTCGACAAGCGTTGGCCCGAGACCAAGATCGAGCCGTCACTGACTCGTATCGAGGCGCTCATGGATGTCCTGGGCTCGCCTCAGCACAACTATCCGTCGGTGCACGTCACGGGAACCAACGGTAAGACGTCGGTGACGCGCATGATCGATTCGTTGATGACGGCTCTGCATCGTCGCACCGGGCGAACCACCAGCCCTCATCTGCAGATCGCGACCGAGCGGATCAGCATCGACGGTCATCCGATCTCACCGCGGCTCTACGTGGACACGTTCCGCGAGATCGAGCCGTACGTGCAGATGATCGACGCACAGTCGGAGGAAGCCGGGGGACCGGCGATGAGCAAGTTCGAAGTGCTCACCGCCATGGCCTATGCGGCCTTCGCGGAGGCGCCGGTCGACGTCGCCGTGGTCGAGGTCGGCCTCGGCGGACGCTGGGACGCCACCAACGTGATCGACGGGCAGGTTGCGGTGATCACCCCGATCAGCCTCGATCACGCCGAGTACCTGGGCACCGACCTGGCCGGGATCGCGGAGGAGAAGGCCGGGATCATCAAGAAGGGCCGCGAGGACCTGGTTCCGGTGGACACCGTCGCGATCATCGCCGAGCAGACTCCCGAAGTCATGGAGGTATTGCTGCGGCGTGCTGTCGAGGTGGAGGCCGCGGTCGCTCGTGAAGGCTCGGAGTTCAAGGTGCTTGCTCGCCAGATCGCGGTAGGCGGACAGCAGCTCGAACTTCAAGGCTTGAGCGGTGTGTACACCGACATCTTCCTCCCCCTTCACGGTGAGCATCAGGCGCGCAACGCCGCGCTCGCGCTCGCTGCCGTAGAAGCGTTCTTCGGTGCCGGTCCGGATCGACAACTGGATCAGGATGCAATCCGCAACGGGTTCGCCTCGATCGTCAATCCTGGTCGCCTCGAACGTGTTCGGAGTGCGCCGACGGTCTTTCTCGACGCCGCCCACAATCCAGACGGTGCCCGCGCTCTCGCGGCCGCACTGGCCGCCGAGTTCGACTTCCGCAAGCTCGTGGGAGTGGTCAGCGTCATGGCGGACAAGGACGTCGACGCCATCTTGACTGCATTCGAATCCGTCTTCGACGAGATCGTCGTCACCCACAACGGGTCACCCCGGGCGATGGACGTCGAAGAACTGGCGAACATCGCCGTCGCGAAGTTCGGCGACGAGCGCGTCGTCGTTGCGCCGGTGCTTGCCGACGCCTTGGAAGTCGCGATCGAAATCGCCGAGCAGGTCGCCGAACCCGGTGAGGCCGTATCAGGGGCGGGTGTGGTGGTGACGGGATCCGTCGTGACCGCAGGCGCCGCCCGCACGCTGTTCGGAAAGGACCCCGCGTGAGTACCCCGTCAGATGCCAATCCCGAGTCCGGAGACCACGAGCCCGGAGACACTGCCGGCGAGTTCGGGCCGCCGACCAAGGACCCGTGGAAAAGCTTCCGCGGAGTGATGGCCGGAACCCTGATCCTCGAGGCGATCGTCGTGCTGCTGGCTTTGCCGGTTGTCGCGGTCGTCGGCGGAGGCCTCACCGCGGCCTCCGCGGGATTCATCATCGGGTTGGCGGTACTGATGATTCTGGGTGCGGGCATCCAGGGCAAGCCGTGGGCGATGGGGTTCAACGTCGCGCTGCAGGTGATCCTTCTGTTCGGTTTCTTCGTCCACCCGTCGATCGCCGGTGTGGCGATCACCTTCGGGATCGTCTGGGGATACCTCGTCTACCTGCAGAGAGACATCAAGCGCCGGATGGACAAGGGCCTGCTTCCCGGTCAGCGGGACTGACCATTTAGGCTGTCCGCTGTGACTGAGCGCACCCTCGTACTGATCAAGCCCGACGCCGTTGCCCGTGGATACGTAGGAGAAATCCTCAGCCGTATCGAGCGCAAAGGCCTGACAATTGCAGCACTCGACCTCCGCGTAGCTTCCGAAGAGGTGGCTGGTAGCCACTACGCAGAACACGCCGAGCGTCCGTTCTACCCGAGCTTGTTGGAGTTCATCACCTCCGGTCCGCTGGTGGCCGCAGTGCTCGAAGGCCCCCGAGCCATCGCTGCTTTCCGTCAGTTGGCCGGCGGAACCGACCCGGTCGACAAGGCTCTTCCGGGTACGATCCGCGGCGACTTCGGACTCGAAGCGCAGCAGAACCTCGTTCACGGCAGCGACTCCGTGGAGTCGGCAGAGCGTGAAATCGCTCTGTGGTTCCCCGCGCTGTCGTCCATCTGAATCTCCGATCGGGCCTCTGGCCCACATGAACGGGCCTTCGGCCCACATCTCCACAGCGAATTCTCGGCACGTATCCCACATCGGTGCGCCCTTTGCAGTTGCAGGCGCGTTGGTGTGGGATACTGCTTTCAGTTGAACCGCAATTTGTTTTACGCACGTTCAACCGGATGACACCTAGGTTCGATGCCCTTTCATCGCTGCTCCAGGTCAACAGGAAATCCCTGGACCTCTGCACGCTGGATGATCAGGCGCTCGCGCACAGGACAACGGCCATCCAGCCAGGCACTTCATGTGCTCGCAGTGAATAACGGGCATTGCGGACCATGCGGAGCGAGACCTTACAATCTCGTACTCACTTCTGAGTGCGAGTACACACAGCACGCTCCCGCGTGGCCGCGTGACAACTCGACTTCTGGGTTGGACGCGCCCGGGGGCTGAGGAGACTTACGTGGCCGATCAATCCCCAACCGAATCAGATTCCAGCACCACCCCGGAATTTCCCGACAAGATGCGCGTACACGCGCTGGCGAAGTTGCTCGGCGTCACCAGCAAGCAGGTCCTTGCCGAAGCCGCAGCGCTCGGTACCGAATTGCGCAGCGCGCAGTCGAGTCTCCACCGTGACGTCGCTCAGCGGATTCATGCCTCGTTGACTTCCGCGGCCGAGGCCATCGAGCCCGTCGTCGCCGAGCTCGACACCCTCATCGACCCGGTTGTCGAGGCGCCGGTTGCCGAGGAGCCTGCTGCAGAAGCTCCCGTGGAGGCTGCTCCTGTTGCAGCGGCTCCGGCCGAGAAGCCTGTCAGGGCTCGTCGCACTCGCAAAAAGGTCGTCGTCGAAGAACCTGCAGCAGAAGAAACAGTGGATCCGGCTGTCGCCGAGATCAGCGCTGGACTCGACGCCGCAGCTGCGCTGCAGAGCAAGGAAGCCGAGCAGTCCGATCTGTTCACTTCCTTCGAGGCACCGCAGACCCATCAGCCCGAGGTGGCTCCCGCCGCGCCGCAGGTCCCGCTGTTCCTGCAGCCGGATCTCGAAGCCGCCGAGGTAGCTCCGCGTCGCCGTCGCGCACGCCGCGAGCCTGCTGCACCGGCGGTCGTCGAAGAGAAGCAGACAACCGCGGAAGCCGAAACCGTCGTTCCCGAGGCAGCGCCGGTTGCAGTTCCTGCCGTCGAAGAGCCGGCTGTGACCGCACCGCAAACCGAGGGCGAGAGCGCCGAGTCCGAGGACGAGGACGACGATCAGCCGCGTCGCCGTCGTCGTGGACGCCGTGGACGTGGACGTGGTCGCGGTGAACAGGGTGGCGAGCAGGGTTCGGACGAAGAGTCGGATACCGCTACCGAATCGGAGCAGGAATCTGCCCCTGCGGCAGTCGAGAAGCAAACCGACGACGCTGCCGGCGAAGAATCCGGTGATAAGTCCGAGTCCACCGCTGATGCGGATTCCGAGAATGCCGACGATTCCGATCTCGATGCCGACGGATCGAGCCGCCGTCGCCGCCGTCGTCGTCGTCGCAAGACCGGCACCGACGGCGCCACCGACGCGACTGCGACGTCCGAGGACGATCCGCCGAACACCGTCGTTCACGAGCGCGAGCCGCGCAACAAGACCCGCGTCAAGGACGAGGTCCAGGGCATCAGTGGTTCGACACGTCTGGAAGCGAAGCGTCAGCGTCGCCGCGACGGTCGTGACGCCGGCCGACGTCGCCCACCGATCCTGACCGAGTCGGAGTTCCTCGCGCGTCGTGAGGCCGTCGATCGCGTCATGGTCGTGCGCGATCGGGCAGACAGCGGTCAGCCGCATGCGACTACACAGGTAGCAGTCCTCGAAGACGGAGTGCTGGTCGAGCACTTCGTCACCAACTCGGCGTCCGCGTCGATGGTCGGCAACGTGTACCTCGGACGTGTCCAGAACGTGCTCCCCAGCATGGAAGCTGCGTTCATCGACATCGGACGTGGCCGCAACGGTGTTCTCTACGCCGGTGAGGTCAACTGGGAGGCTGCCGGTCTCGGTGGCAACTCGCGCAAGATCGAGCAGGCTCTCAAGCCTGGCGATCAGGTGCTCGTTCAGGTCAGCAAGGATCCGGTCGGCCACAAGGGTGCTCGACTGACGACACAGATTTCGCTTGCCGGTCGTTTCCTCGTCTACGTGCCCGGTGGTACGTCCACGGGTATTAGCCGCAAGCTTCCGGACACCGAGCGCAAGCGTCTCAAGGAAATCTTGCGCGACATCGTGCCCGCCGACGCGGGCGTGATCATTCGCACGGCGTCCGAGGGCGTCAGCGAAGAAGAGTTGGCGCGCGACGTGACTCGTCTGCAGGCTCAGTGGGCCGGCATCGAGGAGCAGGCTGCGGCTGCGGACACCGGTAAGTCCGGCAACCCGCAGGCGCTGTACGAAGAGCCTGACATGCTGGTCAAGGTCATTCGTGATCTGTTCAACGAGGACTTCTCCAAGCTGGTCATCGAGGGCGAGAAGGCGCACACGACGGTCGAGAACTACATCAACTCCGTTGCGCCCGACCTGCTTCCGCGGCTCGAGAAGTACACGCCGAACAACGGTATCGACGTCTTCGCGGCTCGCCGTATCGACGAGCAGTTGGCCAAGGCACTCGATCGCAAGGTGTGGCTGCCGTCCGGCGGCACCCTGGTGATCGACCGCACCGAGGCCATGACCGTCGTCGACGTCAACACCGGCAAGTTCACCGGAGCCGGCGGAAACCTCGAAGAGACCGTCACCCGTAACAACCTCGAAGCGGCCGAGGAGATCGTTCGCCAGATGCGCCTGCGGGACATCGGCGGAATGATCGTCGTCGACTTCATCGACATGGTTCTCGAATCGAACCGGGACCTGGTCCTGCGTCGGCTCACCGAATGCCTGGGTCGCGATCGCACGCGCCATCAGGTGTCGGAGGTCACGTCACTCGGGCTCGTGCAGATGACGCGCAAGAAGTTGGGCACCGGATTGGTCGAGGCCTTCTCGACCACCTGTGAGCACTGCCACGGCCGCGGCATCATCGTCCATTCCGAGCCCGTCGAGGTGAAGTCCTCGGACGACGGAGGATCGCGTTCGGGCTCGCAGCGCAGTGATTCCGGTACCTCGCGCAAGAACAAGCGTGGCCGCGGAGACAAGTCGGCTTCGACCGAGTCCAACGGACAGGAAGCTCCGGCGCCAGAGGTTCCGGCCGTCGACGCGACGGTCAAGCGGGCTCATCCGGTGGCATTGGCGATGGCCTCGCATCACCACGACGACGACGAGACCGTCGCGGCCGACTCGACCGAGTCTGATTCCGCCGGTGTGTCTTCGGGGGACGATGCATCCAAAAGTGCCGATCGGCAACAAGATCGGCCGATCGATACTCCTGCTGCTGCTGAGCACCATGACGTTCCTGTTGTGGACTCTGCTGCGGAAGAAGTATCCGCAGTGGACAACGAGTCGGCCGCAGCTTCGACCGAAGCAGCTCCGCGCGGTCGTCGGCGTAGTCGCCGGGCGTCGCGGGCAGCGTCGGCACCGGTTGCCGAGGCAGCTCCCGAGGTGGGCACGGTCTTCGTGATTCCGACTCCGGAACCCGTGGTGGACGCGGTCGCGGAAAACGTTCCGGCTCCGGCCACCGAAGTTCCGGCCGAGGAAGAAGTTGTCGTCGTCAAGAGACCCCGTCGCAGGCGTGCAGCAGCACGTCCCGCAGGTCCTCCGGTAGACGGAGAGTAAGAACTACTGGCTTTCGGTCGGTTGGATGACTTCGCGATGAGCGAGGACATCCAACCGCTATCCGAAGTTTCAGCTGGTAGAAGCAGTACAGAGTAGTAAGCACCACCCCTCGGCGGGGCGGTTTGACCCTGACGGTTGCTTTCCCGTAACCTTGGAGGGTCGCCACCCGGCGGTAGAGATTCCGTGTGCCTAGAGTGCGCGTGAATGTCCCGGTACGTCAGTGCCGAGCCGAGGTGACATAAACCAGACCAGTCGCGATGCATTTGAAGCCTCAGGCAGCAGCGCGAGCAAGTTCGAAGAAGCAAGGGGTAGCCCTCCGATGGCAACGTACGCGATCGTCAAGACCGGCGGAAAGCAGTACAAGGTCGCTGTTGGTGACCTCGTCAAGGTCGAGAAGATCGAGGGTGAGCCCGGCACTGCTGTCTCGCTTGCTCCCGTTCTCGTGGTCGACGGATCTGACCTGACCACCGACGCGGCCAAGCTGGCCAAGGTCGCAGTCACCAGTGAGATCGTCGAGCACACCAAGGGCCCGAAGATCCGCATCCACAAGTTCAAGAACAAGACCGGTTACCACAAGCGTCAGGGCCACAGGCAGCCGATCACGGTGCTCAAGGTCACGGGCATCAAGTAACCAGTTCTTTCTAGCTAATTTCACCCGAGGAGGGTCAATAGCATGGCACATAAGAAGGGTGCATCCAGCTCCCGTAACGGTCGCGATTCAAACGCCCAGCGCCTCGGCGTGAAGCGCTTCGGCGGCCAGTCGGTCAGCGCAGGCGAAATCCTGGTTCGCCAGCGCGGCACGCACTTCCACCCCGGCGTCAACGTCGGCCGTGGCGGCGACGACACCCTGTTCGCTCTCGCTGCCGGTGCAGTCGAGTTCGGCCAGAAGCGTGGACGCAAGACCGTGAACATCGTTCCGGCCGTCGTTGCGGCTGAGGTCTAGTCTTTCTCGCTAGTTGTGCGTCATCGGTTCTACTTCGGTAAGCCGGTTCTGCTTTCGGTAAGAGAGTGACGCGTTCCAAGCTCCCGATAGGGGCGGACCAGGGTTGAAATAACCCGGTCCGCCCCTATCGTTTGTTTAGCAGTACCCGTTTTGCCCCGAGCAACCCTGCTCACCAGAAGTTCAGCTCATCGCGTGAGACCCGCAATTGACTGAGGAAGGATCCGGCAGTCATGTCCCGATTCATTGACCGTGTTGTGCTGCACGTCAGCGCTGGAAAAGGCGGCAATGGTTGCGCCTCCGTACACCGCGAGAAGTTCAAACCGCTCGGCGGTCCGGACGGTGCCAACGGAGGTCGCGGTGGCGACGTCATCCTCGTGGTCGACGAGAACATCCACACCCTCCTCGACTTTCACTTCCATCCCAACGCGAAGGCGACCAACGGCAAGCAGGGCGCCGGCAGTAACCGCGAGGGTGCAAACGGTGAAGACCTCATCCTCAAGGTTCCGGATGGAACTGTGGTTCTCGATACCGACGGCAACGTGCTTGCCGACCTCGTGGGAGTCGGTTCACGCTTCGACGCCGCTCAGGGCGGCCGCGGCGGACTCGGCAACGCAGCACTCGCCTCGAAAGCCCGCAAAGCTCCCGGTTTCGCACTCCTCGGTGAGGACGGTGTCGAGCGTGACCTGGTTCTCGAACTCAAGTCGGTAGCCGACGTCGGTCTGCTCGGATTCCCCTCCGCCGGTAAGTCCTCGCTTGTGTCCGTTCTCTCTGCGGCCAAGCCGAAGATCGCCGACTACCCCTTTACAACTCTGGTCCCCAACCTCGGCGTCGTCTCGAGCGGTGACACCACCTTCACCGTCGCCGACGTGCCCGGGCTGATCCCCGGTGCAAGCGAAGGCCGCGGTTTGGGCCTGGACTTCCTGCGCCACATCGAACGCTGCGCCGTATTGGCGCACGTGATCGACTGCGCCACCCTCGATCCGGGACGTGACCCGATCTCCGACATCGACGCCCTGGAAGCAGAGCTGGCCGCGTACACGCCCGCGCTCTCCGGCGATTCGGGACTCGGTGACCTCGACAAGCGCCCGCGCGTCGTCATCCTCAACAAGACCGACGTTCCCGAGGCCGCCGAATTGGCCGAAATGGTCACGCCTGAGATCGAAGCTCGCGGATGGCCGGTCTTCACCATCTCGGCGGTGAGCCGAGAAGGATTGCGACCGTTGACATTCGCGCTGGCGAAGATGGTCCGCGACTACCGCGAAGCTCATCCGAAGCCCGAGCCGAAGCGCCAGGTCATTCGCCCGGTCAAGGTCAAGGATTCCAGCTTCACCATCGAGAAGGATCCCGATATTCCCGGTGGGTTCGTCGTCCGAGGCACCCGCCCGGAGCGGTGGATTCGTCAGACCGCCTTCGACAACGACGAGGCCGTTGGTTACCTCGCCGACCGTCTTGCTCGATTGGGCGTCGAGGACGCATTGGTCAAGAAGGGCGCTCAGCCAGGAGCTTCCGTCACCATCGGTGACGTCAGCTTCGAGTGGGAGCCGATGACGCCGGCCGGTATCGATCTGACCCGCACGGGCCGTGGAACCGACCCGCGTCTCGATCAGGTGGAGCGCATCGGCGCCGACGAGCGCAAGCACGCGCGTCGTGTCCGCCGCGGCTTGCTCGACGAAGACGCCTGACCCACGCGATTTCAGGACGAAAACCGAAGAGAGGGAACGGGACTGTGCTCGGGTCCACCAGGGAGTCGATAGCGTCGGCTCACAGTATCGTCGTGAAGATCGGGTCGTCTGCGCTCACCAGTCTGGTGGCGGGACTCGATACTCACCGACTCGATCTGTTGGCCGATGCCATCGAGGCTCGCATGCGTGCGGGTTCCGATGTCGTCGTCGTCTCGTCCGGTGCCGTCGGCGCCGGACTGGCGCCGCTGGGACTGACCAAGCGACCGCGGGATCTCGCGACCAAGCAGGCTGCGGCCAGCGTCGGTCAGTTGGCTCTGGCTCACGCCTGGGGTACGTCGTTCGCCCGTTACGGGCGTACCGTCGGGCAGGTTCTACTCACGGCTGACGACATCGCTCGACGGACGCAGCACCGCAACGCCCAACGGACACTCGATCGTCTACGGGCATTGCACGCGGTGGCGATCGTGAACGAGAACGACACCGTTGCCACCACCGAACTTCGATTCGGTGACAACGATCGGCTGGCTGCACTGGTTGCTCATCTGGTCGGCGCCGACGCGTTGATCCTGTTGTCGGATGTGGACGGACTGTACGACGGGGATCCCCGAAAGGGCGATGCCACACTGATTCCCGAGGTCAACAGTCCCGAGGATCTCGACGGTGTGGTTGCCGGTTCGGGTGGCGCCCTCGGTACCGGAGGCATGGCGTCGAAGCTCTCAGCAGCACGCCTGGCCGCTGATTCCGGCGTGCCGGTTCTGCTCGCGGCAGCATCGGACGCTGCGCAGGCACTCAGTGGTGCCGATGTCGGAACGGCATTTGCGCCCCGGCCGACGCGATTGTCGGCCCGCCGATTCTGGGTTCGTCACGCCGCTGACACATCGGGTGACCTCCACCTCGACGAAGGCGCCGTCCGCGCGGTCGTGTCCAAGCGTCGAAGCCTGCTGTCCGCTGGCATCGTCGGTGTATCCGGTGACTTCCACGCCGGCGACGTCGTGTCCCTGATGGGGCCGGGGGAGAAGCCCGTCGCCCGGGGTGTCGTTGCGTTCGACGCTGCGGAGATCGAGGAGATCCTGGGGCGCTCCACCACCGATCTACCGGCCGACATGCAGCGTCCTGTGGTTCACGCGGACGACTTGGTGGCGCTGTAGCTTTCGTGCTCGACGAGGGCGGAAAGTGCTTCAGCGCAACCGACTTCGAGCTTGAGGTCGGCGAATTCGTCGCCGCGAGTCGTGCCTCGATTGACGATGGCGATCGGCTTCCCGGTCTTGGCGGCATGCCGGACGAAACGTAGGCCGGACATCACGGTCAACGACGACCCGGCTACCAACAGTGCGTCGGATTGGTCGACGAGGCTGTACGCACGGGCGACGCGTTCCTTGGGGACGGATTCGCCGAAGTAGACGATGTCCGGTTTGAGTAAGCCACCGCACACGGCGCAATCCACGACGCGAAAGTGTGCGGTGGATTCGATCACGGCATCTGCGTCGGGTGCGATTTCGACTCCTGTTGCAGCAGCGACTGTTTCGGCGAATCCAGGATTGGCTTCTTCCAGTCTCTCCGCGAGAGTGGTACGGGAGATCAGCCGCTGGCAGCTCAGGCATCGAACCTGCGCGTAGGTGCCGTGGAGGTCGATGACGTTTCGCGCGCCGGCCTTGGTGTGCAGGAGGTCGACGTTCTGGGTGATCACGCCGACGGCTCGCCCTGTTCGTTCCAGTGCCGCGACGGCCCGGTGGCCCTGGTTGGGGCGGGAGCTGTCCATGTATCGCCAGCCGATGTGGTTGCGCGCCCAGTAGTGCCGCCGAAACGCCGGATCGCCGATGAACTGCTGGAACGTCATCGGATTGCGCGGTGGCGAATCAGGGCCGCGGTAGTCCGGGATTCCGGAGTCGGTGGAGATGCCGGCGCCTGTCAGAACTGCCAGGCGACGGCCGGCCAGGAGCTCGGGGAGGGCGTCGAGGCGGCTGTTGTCGGTAGGCACCGTTCCAGGATAGGCGCGTGTGCGAGACGGAGGCGCGGAGGAAGTCCGAAATGTTCAATAGAACACGTGTGCGATCGCCAATACTCGTACACATGAACACAGTGAACCCGATCCCCGCTGGTTACCGCACGATCACTCCCTACCTTGCGGTGCCGGACGGCCATGCCGCACTCGACTACTACAAACGAGCACTTGGAGCTGAGATAGTCGATGCGATGAACGCACCTGACGGCTCCCTCATGCATGCGGAGATCCGGATCGGCGATTCGATGCTGCAGCTTTCGCAGGAGATGCCGGACTTCGGTCTCAAATCACCGCAGGACGGCTGGGTGCATTCGTCAATCGTCGTCTACACCGAGGACACGGACGAGTTTGTCGCTCGGGCAGTCACCGAGGGAGGCACGCTGGTCACGGCTGTGGCCGATACATTTTCGGGCGACCGGCATGGAGTGTTTCTCGATCCGTTCGGCCACAGGTGGGCAGTATGCACGAAGGTCGAGGATGTACCTGCCGAAGAGGTCGCTCGCCGGGCGCGGGCGCTCTTCTTTCCGGAGACGCAGTCGCCACAGTAATTTGTGGCAACCGTGGTCCGAGCATTCGAGCTTCGGCGGCGTGCTCAGTATCCGGCTACTGGGTCCACGAGGGCAGCCAGCGCCTCACCCTTCGCGAAGCGGGTCACGTTCTTGGAGACGTGATCCGCGAAGGCGGCGGGGCGAACGCCTGGCGGATTGGAATCGTGGGGTGTGATGATCGCATTCGTCAGATCCCACAGTGGGTGACCGTCCGGGAGGGGTTCGGGATCGGTGACGTCGAGACCGGCGCCGCCGATCTGTTCCGACTCGATGGCCTCGACCAGTGCGTCGGTGTCGACCAGTGATCCGCGCGCGACATTGATCACCCAGGAATGGGGTTGCATCGCCGCCAACTGCGTACGGCCCACGAGGTGACGGGTGGCCGGGGTGGCGGGCGCAGCAATCACGAAGTGATCTGCGCGAGAATAGATTTCATCCATCCTGGATGCGGGGTACGTCGAGATCGCCCCGGGGACCGGGCTACCGGAACGATTGACTGCGATGCTGTCCGCCCCCTGCGCGGCCAGCATCGGAATCAGCGCGCGGCCGATACCGCCTGCGCCGATGATCGCAACCGTCGAGCCACGAAGGGTGCCGATCTTGGGAAAGAACTCGAACTGACGCCACGTTCGAGCCTCGATGTGTGCAGGTAAGTGGCGAACTCCGGCCAAGAGAAGCATGAGTGCATGCTCGGCCACCGACGCCGAAAACGCACCGGCCGCCGAGGTCCACGTGATTTCTGTGTCCTTCGGAATCACACCGGAGTCGAACCAATCCTCGATTCCCGCCGACGGAAGCTGCACCCACCTGACCGACGCCGGTAACTCCGACGGAAAGGTCTCGGGTGAGCCCGCCCAGATCAGGGCGTCCGCAGTGTCGATCGGACTGATCAGACCACCGCCCCGAAGCACCGCGCTGTCGAGCAGTGCATCGGGGACGGGGCCGATCGCTACGCGTGGAGAGGTGTCAGTCGCCATGACTAGACGCTACGCGGGGACCTCCACCAGTGGGTAGACACCGTTCTCGTCGTGCACCTCACGCCCGGTGACCGGCGGATTGAACACGCACAGCATGCGCATCTGCGTGTCCGGCTCGACGCGGTGACGCTCGTGGCCGTTGAGCAGGTACATCGACCCCGGTGCGAGATCGTATTCCTTGTTGTTGTCGAGGTCGATCAGCTTGCCGGTGCCCTCGACGAGCCAGACAGCCTCGACGTGGTTGGCGTAATGGAACTCGTTGACCGAACCCGCCTTGATGGTGGTCTCGTGGAACGAGAACCCGACGCGGTCGCCGCCGAGGACGATGCGCTTGCTGCGCCAGTTTCCGTCCTCACTCGTGATGTCGCGGTCGGTGTCGGTGATCTCGGTGGTGGTGCGAACGATCATGGGAGAGTCCTTCCTCTAGCTGCAGACCTTGAGTGTCGCCTCGGCCAGGATGGAGAGGCCGTGCTCGAGCTCGTCGTCGGTAATCGTCAGTGCGGGAAGCAGTTTCACAACCTGGTCGGAGGGTCCGGAGGTCTCGGCGAGCAATCCCTCGTCGAATGCCAACTGGCAGACCTTGCCGGCGCGCTCGGGCTGTTCGAAGACGAGGCCCTGAACCAAGCCACGCCCGCGGTGCGAGACCTCGCCGGGGAACTGATCGGAGAGGTTGGCGAAGCATTCGCTGATGCGTGCGCCCTTCTTCAACGTCGTCTTGGTGAGGGCGTCGTCGGACCAGTAGTGGTCGAGTGCCACCTTGGAGGTGACGAACGCCGGGTTGTTGCCGCGGAAGGTGCCGTTGTGCTCGCCCGGTCCCCAGACGTCGAGTTCACGCTTGAACAGCGTGAGCGCCATCGGCATTCCGTAGCCGCTGATCGACTTGGACAACGTGACGATGTCGGGAACGATTCCGGCCTCTTCGAAGGAGAAGAACGGGCCGGTACGGCCGCAACCCATCTGGACGTCGTCGACGATCAACAGGATTCCGCGATCCGAGCACAGTGTTGCCAGCGCCCGAAGCCATTCGGGGCGAGCGACATTGACGCCACCTTCACCCTGCACGGTTTCGACGATCACTGCCGCGGGGCGGTTGATTCCACTGCCGGAATCATCGAGAACGCGGGAGAACCACTGGAAGTCCTCGGTGACGCCGTCGAAGTAGTTGTCGAAGGGCATCGGTGTCGTGTGCACGAGGGGGACACCGGCGCCCGCGCGCTTCATCGAGTTGCCGGTCACGGAGAGTGCACCAAGTGTCATCCCGTGAAATGCGTTGGTGAAGTTGATGACTGCCGAACGTCCGGTGACCTTGCGGGCCAGCTTCAGTGCAGCCTCGACGGTGTTCGATCCGGTCGGGCCGGGGAACTGGACCTTGTAGTCCAGGCCGCGCGGCTCGAGGATGTTGCGCTGAAAGGTCTCGAGGAACTCACGCTTGGCGACTGTCGACATGTCGAGACCGTGCGTGATGCCGTCGCTCATGATGTAGTCGACCAGTGCGGACTTGAGCACCGGGTTGTTGTGGCCGTAGTTGAGGGCGCCGGCACCGGCGAAGAAATCGAGGTAGTCGCGCCCGTTCTCGTCACGAATCCAGGATCCGGATGCGCTGGTGAACACTGCGGGCCAGTCACGGCAGTAGCTGCGAACCTCGGACTCGAGGGTTTCAAAAATGCTTGCTTCGTTGATATTCATATCTTCTTTGTTCCTCCGGGGCATGCTGTATGCCGAGCGCGAAGTGCGCTAGGCGCCGATCGTGTAAAGATCTTCGGCTTCGTGTCCATCGGGAAAATCGTTGGGCGAGAACAAGGTCTGCCTGGTTATCGGTACTTCGCGCCGACGTGCGAGCGCGGTGAAGAGTGCGATCGAAGCCTCGTTGTCGGGGCTGATCGTGGTCTCCAGATGTGTAACACCCAGTGGGGCAGTGCGATCCATCAAGTCGGACAGCATGCGGGCAGCAATTGCCTTGCCGCGCTGGTCTTCGTCGACCGCAACTTGCCACACGAACAGGGTTTCCTGCGCGCTGGGACGGGTATAACCGGAAACGAATCCGACTACGCGGCCGTCTACCTCCGCGACGATGGACGTCGCGCTGAAATCCCTGCACCACAACAGGTATGCATAACTCGAATTGAGGTCGAGCACCTTCGAATCACGTGCGATCTCCCAGAGCCGGACTCCGTCATCGATCTGTGGGCTTCTGAACAACACCGCGTCCGGCGCGGTGGTCGGGATAGCTCTCGTATCAACAGGCTTCATCGGTCATCTGAACGTAACAATCATTGCTGTCGAAGTCATGCAGATGTCCGTTTCGGGCCGTGTGGAACCCGTTGCGCCCCAGGTGAGGACATGAATGTGATGGTGCTCACATTATGTAACTTTTGCCGTTGTCGGAGCGACTATTTCGGGCAAAAACTCGCTATTTCGGGCTTGCGAGCGCCAACGGAAGTACAGAGTGAGCACCAGCCTGTCGAAGTGCGCGCGCGGCCATCGTGAAAGTCCAACCGGTATCGGCGATTGCGTCGACAAGAAGTATTGGTCCCTGATGGATACTCATGTCCGGGACTTCCCAAACATCGACCAGTCCGGACACGCGGTAGGCGGAGTTCGCTGCCGACACCGGAGGGTGGTCGGGTCGCAAGCGAAGGGTGCCCAGGTCGGTCAATCGCCCGACCTCGGCCAACTTGGCAGCCAGGCTCGACACCAACAAAGGATGCGTCGTGGATTCGAGGGCCATGACACCGGTGGGTCGCTCGGCCCAATTCCAGGCGGCCAGAACGCTGATACACGCGCTGACCACCGCATCGGGTACCTCGGCGTCGGGACCGTCGAAAAGCGCGCGGAGACGTTGACCCCAGCCCAGGTCCGACATCCGTCCGAGAATGCGCCCGGTTTCGGGCCCCTCGGTGATCTTCCCGGACAGCTTGACGCCCAGCTTGCTCAGGCCGGTCGGCCACATCTTGCGCGGCTCCAGGTCGAATCCGGGGCGCTGCAAGCGCGCCCGAGTCTCGTCGAGGGCGGCGGTGTCGACAGTGGTGTCGTAGCGATTGCCTGTGCAGTTGTCACAGCGACCGCACTGTGAGTTCTCTGAGGTCAGACCAGGATCGTCGAGTTGTTCACGCAGGAAGGTCATTCGACACGTCGTGATGCTCTGGTACTCGACCATTGCGGCCTGCTCGGCCTGGCGGGCGTCGTCGAGTCGGCCGTAGCGCTCGGCGTCGTACACCCAGGGTTCGCCGGTGCTGATCCACCCGCCCTTGACGCGTTTGACCGCGCCGTCGACGTCGAGGACTTTGAGGACCATCTCGAGACGCGTGCGATTGAGCTCCACCAGAGGTTCGAGTGCCGGTGTCGACGTGGCCTTTTCGGTGTCGAGGTGTTCGATGACGCTGCGGACCAGGTGCTCGCGGGGGAAGGCGACCGAGGCGAAGTAACTCCAGATCTGCTTGTCCTCGGCGCCAGGCAGGAGGATCACGTCTGCCCTGTCGGTGGAACGACCGGCGCGGCCCACCTGCTGGTAGTACGAGATCGGCGACGACGGTGCGCCGAGGTGGACGACGAACCCGAGATCAGGCTTGTCGAAGCCCATCCCGAGTGCCGAGGTGGCCACCAGAGCCTTGACGCGATTACCCAACAAGTCCTGCTCGAGAGATTCACGTTCAGTGGGATCGGTCTGGCCCGTGTAGGCGGCGACGGTATGGCCGCGCTCGGAGAGCAGGCTTGCGAGGTCGCGCGCGGCCGAAACCGTCAGCGTGTAGATGATGCCCGAACCCGGCAGCGTCTCGAGCATGTCGGCAAGCCAGGCAGCGCGCGCCGTCGCCTCCGGAATGTGGACTACAGAGAGGTGAAGCGACTCGCGTTCGAGCCCGCCGCGAAGGACGAGGGTTTCCTCACCGCCGACGCCGAGTTGGGCGGACACGTCCTCGACGACGCGGTTGTTGGCCGTCGCCGTGGTTGCGAGGACGGGAATGCCCTCGCCGAGTTCGGCGATCAAGGTCCTGATGCGGCGGTAGTCGGGACGGAAGTCGTGGCCCCAGTCGGAAACGCAGTGAGCCTCGTCGACTACGACCAGGCCGGCATCAGCTGCCAGGGCCGGGAGCACCTGATCGCGGAAGTCAGGGTTGTTCAGGCGCTCGGGGCTGACCAGAAGGACGTCGAGATCATTGGCTGCGACGCGGGCATGGATGTCGTCCCATTCGGTGACGTTGCCCGAATTGATGGTTGCGGCGCGCACTCCGGCACGTTCGGCAGAACTGACCTGGTTTCGCATCAGGGCCAACAACGGAGAGACGATGACGGTGGGGCCGTGGCCCGTTGCCCGGAGCAGCTTCGCCGAGATGAAGTAGACCGCAGATTTGCCCCAGCCGGTCCGCTGTACGACGAGCGCGCGTTTGCGCTGCACCACCAGCGCCTCGATGGCCGTCCACTGGTCCTCGCGTAGGCGGGCATCCGGCCCCGCGAGTTCGCGGAGCAGCCGCTCGGCTTCGTCGCGCATGGCTGGGGCAGTGGCGGTGGTCATGGACCCCATGGTGCACGACCCTGCCGACACGTGCGGGCTTCAGGCCTTGGCAACAGGTTCCTGCAGTTCGGTGACCCAGCCGTCGACATCCTCCGGGCACGCCAGCGTCACCTCACGGCTGGGGCCGGCATTGCGGTATCCCGCTGCGTCGATCCATTGGGCCAACGCCTGATAAGCGGGCAGGCAGTTGTCCATCGAACCCTTGTGCAGCAGCGAGGCCACGTGCTCTTCGGCCCGCAGGTCCACCACAGCGAACTCGTAGTCGCCATCGGGATTCGCGTCTACCGGTAGCGCCGCATGGACGACGACGTTCTCGTCGTCACCGGCATCCTCGTAGTAAGCGACAGCGGGTCCGATCGCGGCGATACCGGCACGATCCAAACCGGTACAAAGGCGCTCGTACAACCCGCGAACCACCGGGCCGATCGACGACGGATCCATCGTCTTGGCGCTACCGGTCAACTCCGCGACCCGCAGCGCCGGAACTGACTTGATCACAACCTCGTATGCGGACATCTGTCCCTCACTTTCGATGATCCGTAGGCGCGCCTGTACATGCGCCAGTCGCGCGGTGTCTTCCTGGATTCGGGTTTCGAGTTCTGCTCGGCGAAGCGTGAGCATCCCGCGGATCTCGTCGACGGTGACCGCTGACTCCACCACTTGCTGGACCTGGGCCAGAGTCAGGCCCAACTCCTTGAGAGCGACGATGCGGTTGAGCAGCGCCAACTGGCCCGCGGTGTACGAGCGATACCCGGTGGATGCGTCGACCCTCGCGGGTCTGAGCAGACCGATGGCGTCGTAGTGGCGGAGCATGCGCACCGACACACGACCTGCTCTCGCGAAGTCTCCGATGCTCAACATCCTTGCTCGCCCCGTTTCTCTCTCACAAACCCGATACCTACAGGTTTACGACCTCACACGGTGTCAGAGTCAAGCTGTCGGTTCAGGACTTTTTCGATCGCAGCGCGAGTGGGTGACGACACCGACGCGCCGCGGACCGTCGTCGCCAGACTTCCCGCCGTGGCAGCGAACTGCAGGGCGCGGTCCTGGCCCTGCACCCACTCCACGGCGAAGGCGCCGGTGAAAGCATCGCCTGCGCCAGTTGTATCCACGGGTGTCACGGCCGGGGAGTCGGCGTGGATTGTCTCCTCGCCCGACCGGAGATCCGCGCCGCCGGCCCCGAGCGTCGTGACGAGGTATCGGACGCGACCGGTGACCGCGGCCAACTGCTCCGACTCGGTCTGGTTGACGATCAGGATGTCGACAGACTCGATCAGGGCGCCCGGAAGGTCTTGTACCGGTGAAGGATTGAGGATGACAGTTGTTCCGTTGGCACGCGCGTGCCGGGCCGCTGTGGTGACCGTGTCGAGGGGTATTTCGAGTTGGCACAGGAGAACGTCGGCGTGTGCGATCGCGTCGAGGTCTACTTCGGACAATGAGGTGACCGAGGAATTGGCGCCCGGGACGACGATGATGTTGTTCTCCGCGTCCTCGCTCACGGTGATGGCGGCAACGCCGCTCGGGCCGTCGACACTACGAAGCAACGCGGTGTCGACCCCGGCGTCTTGCAGGGTCTCGCGCAATTGGGTGCCGAAACCGTCGTCGCCGACCGCGCCGACGAACGACACGTCCCCACCGGCCTTCGCGGCGGCGATGGCCTGGTTGCTGCCTTTGCCTCCCGCCGCGGTGGCAAAGGCAGTGCCGAGCAGCGTTTCTCCCGGAGCTGGGAATCTGGACACTGACGTGGTCAGATCCATGTTGATACTGCCGACGACGACGATTCGAGGCGTGCTCATACCTCGAGGTTATCGGCCTTCATTCTCTTTCGACGAACCTTGCGGATGATCCGACGTGCTTCCTCGTCGGTGGCGACGGAGGGCGGAGAGCCGTCGAGTGGCTTGCGTGCGGTCTCGGGGATCATCAGGACTGCGATACCGCCGATCACGGCGGCGATCATCATGTACATCGGTGCGACCAAGTTGCTGCCCGTTGCACTTTCGAGGGCGGTGAGCACCAGGGGAGTGGTCCCGCCGAAGATGGAGACCGCGAGGTTGTATCCGATTGCCAAGCCGCCGTACCTGATTCCGGTCGGAAACAGTGCGGGAAGCACGGACGGGAACACACCGACGAACAGCAGGAGCAAGCCGCCGAGAATTGCGAGTCCCAGGAAGACCGTCACGTAGTTGCCGACGCCGATCAGAAGGTAGGCAGGCAGGGACAGGACGAAGAATCCGATGAAACCGCTGAGCAGCAAGGGTTTACGCCCGACGCGGTCCGAGAACTTTCCGACGTAGCTGATTCCCATCATCATCACGATCATGACGATGATCATCAGAACGAGTCCGTGGGATTCGTCGTAACCCAACGTGTTGGTCAGATACGTCGGCATGTAGCTGAGCAGTCCGTAGTGAGCGATGTTGTACGTGGCCACCAGGACGATGCACAGAACAAGCGGACGCCAGTTGTCGACGAGAGTTTCGCGTAGTTTCTTGCCTGTGGATTCATCTGCGAGGGAGCGCTCTTCGGCCTGCTCCATCATCTGGAATGCGGGGGTTTCCTCCAAACGCAGACGGAGGTACAGGCCGATGAGACCCAGAGGTCCGGCAATGAGGAAGGGGATGCGCCAGCCCCACTGGAGTAGGTCCTCGGCACTGACGACGGTCTGGATGATCGTCACGATGCCCGCTGCCGCCACATATCCTGCCAGAGTCCCGAATTCGAGGAAGCTGGCGAAGAAACCGCGGCGCTTGTCCGGTGCGTATTCGGCGACGAACGTACTGGCTCCGCCGTATTCGCCGCCGGTGGAAAAGCCCTGCAGTAGGCGTAGGAGTACCAGCAGGATCGGGGCGGCGATACCGATGGATTCGTAGCTCGGGATGAGGCCGATGGCGAAGGTGCTGCCCGCCATCAGAATGATGGTGGTGGCCAGGACTTTCTTGCGTCCGATGCGGTCACCGAGTGGACCGAAGAACAATCCGCCGAGTGGGCGGACGATGAAGGCTGCCGCAAAAATTGCAAAGGTAGAGAGGAGTTGAGCGCTGCCGCTCGCGTCCGGGAAGAACACTTTTCCTATAGTGGTAGCTAGATATGCGTAAACGCCGAAATCGAACCACTCCATGGCATTTCCGAGCATCGTTGCCTTGACAGCGCGCTTGACGGACGCATTGTCGGTGACGCAGACATCGGGTGATTCGGCCACTTCGAGAGCGCTTATCGAGTTCTCTGGTGTAGTCATGACATGCGCTCCCCAGCGCAATCATCGAACCGAGCGGGGCACGTACCTGATGCACGCATCTTTTCGTTGCCCACTCGCCGATGAGCCGGTCGGGAAATCGAGCGTCCGCGTGCCCTGTGGCTCGTTGCGACCCCCGTCGCACGGCTCTGGCCCGCGGCAGTGTCCGGAGCCCACAGGGCTCCGGACTACCGGCAAGTAAGACGCTTACGCTATCAAAGTTGTGCGCGGGAGCCGATTTTCGGGCTAGAAGGCGCGGGCGTACTGCGACGGGATATGCGGTCCTACCTCGGCGTTCAGTTCACGGGCCGCCCGGCGCGCCCAGTAGGGATCACGCAACAGTTCCCGGCCGAGGAGCACCGCCACTGCGCTTCCGTCTTCGACGATCTTCTCGGCCTGTTCGGGTTCGGTGATGAGGCCGACGGCGGCGGCCGGTAGCAGGCTCTCGTTCTGCAGGCGACGGGCGAACGGAACCTGGTATCCCGGCTCCACCGGAATCTTGGCCGCCGGTGAATTACCGCCGGTGGACACGTCGACGAGATCGACGCCGTAGTCGGAGAGGATGTTGGCGAGGGCAACGGTCTGATCCGCGGTCCAGCTGTCGACCTCGAGCCCACGCTCTTCCGTCAGCCAATCGGTCGCCGAGACCCGGACGAAGAGCGGTAGCTCGGCCGGCCACACCTCGCGGACTGCGCTCAGGATTTCGAGGAGCAATCGGATGCGGTTCTCGAAGCTGCCTCCGTAGCGGTCCGTTCGCTTGTTGCTCTCGGGGGAGAGGAACTGATGGATCAGGTATCCGTGGGCCGCGTGAATTTCCACGACCTTGAATTCGGCCTTCAATGCGCGGGTAGCCGCCGCTGCGAAGTCCGCGACGACCTTCTCGATGCCCTCCGTGGTGAGCTCGACCGGATCGGCAAGGTGACCGAACGGAACCGCGCTCGGGGCAACCGTCTGCCACGAGAGTCGGTCGTCGGCGGGCAGACTCTTGCCGCCGCGCCACGGAACCTGCGTCGACGCTTTGCGTCCGGCGTGGGCCAGCTGAATTCCGGGCACTGCGCCGAAGTACGCGAGTTGCGCGTTGATCTCGGCGAAGGCTTGCGCCTGCGTGTCGTTCCAGATCCCCAGATCAGCTGCCGATATGCGGCCTTCGGGATTGACGGCCGTCGCCTCGGTGAGAATCAGGCCGGTGCCGCCGATTGCACGGCTCACCAGATGCGTGCGATGCCACTCGTTGGGCACTCCGACCTGGTCGCCGATGACGTCAGCGGAGTACTGGCACATCGGTGCCATCCAGACGCGGTTCGGGATGGTGACGCCGCGCAGGGTCAAAGGCTCGAACAACACACTCACGGATGGCTCCTGACTCGAAGAAGAAGGTCGGTGGGTGCAACAGTGTCGCGCGCCGGAATTGTTCCCCGGCGGTCCGCCGAAATGTCCGCAGGCGGTCCGCCGAAATGTTCGCAGGCGGTCCGCCGGAATGGTCCCGGGTGGTCACAGCCTCGTTCCGCCGAGCAGGCCGTCACGGTGGGTGGTTAATGTGTATTCATGACCGCTGTGACTTCCAACGCAGAAACCGTCGACTCGAACGCGTCCGACACCAAGTCCGTCGTGCACGACGCCGCACGCCGAGCCCGTAAGGCTTCGCGCGTCCTGGCTCTGCTGACCACCGCGCAGAAGGATGCTGCGCTCAACGCCGCAGCCGACGCGGTACTCGCGGCAAGTGATCGGATTCTCGCGGCCAACGCTCTCGATATCGACACCGCGAAGGCGGGCGGCACCGAGGAATCGCTGCTCGACCGTCTTCGTCTGACCGCTGACCGGATCGAGGGCATCGCGTCGGGTTTGCGTCAGGTTGCCGGACTACCCGATCCGATCGGTGAAGTGCTTCGTGGATCCACTCTGCCGAACGGTTTGGAACTACGTCAGCAGCGCGTTCCGCTCGGTGTCGTCGGCATGGTCTACGAGGCTCGCCCCAATGTTACCGTCGACGCTTTCGGGCTGACTCTCAAGTCGGGAAATGCTGCGCTGCTTCGTGGTTCGTCCTCGGCAGTCAAGTCCAACGAAGCGTTGGTGGAGGCGCTACGCGCGTCGTTGGTTGCTCAGGGGCTCCCCGAGGACTCCGTTCAACTTCTGCCGAGTGCGGATCGGTCGACGGTCACGCACCTCATCCAGGCCCGCGGCCTCGTCGATGTAGTCATCCCGCGCGGCGGTGCCGGCCTGATCAGCGCCGTAGTTCGCGATGCCACTGTCCCCACCATCGAGACCGGTGTCGGTAACTGCCACGTCTATGTTCACTCGGCCGCCGATCTACTGATGGCCGAGAAGATTCTTCTCAACTCCAAAACCCGTCGGCCCAGTGTGTGCAACACGGCAGAGACGGTGCTGGTCGACGCCGCTATTGCCGAGACGGCCGTGCCGAAGCTGCTCCAAGCGCTCCAGATGCACGACGTCGTCGTGCACGGTGATCTGCCGGGACTGGTTCCCGCGACCGAGGACGACTGGTCGAAGGAATACCTCACCCTCGACGTCGCCCTCAAGGTCGTCAAGGACTTGGACGCTGCCGTCGAGCACATCGACCAGTACGGAACCGGCCACACCGAAGCCATCGTGACGTCCGATCTCTCGGCTGCCCGCGAGTTCACCGCTCGAGTCGACGCTGCGGCAGTGATGGTCAACGCGTCGACTGCCTTCACCGACGGTGAGCAGTTCGGGTTCGGCGCCGAGATCGGCATCTCCACCCAGAAACTGCACGCGCGTGGCCCCATGGGGCTGCCGGAACTGACGTCCACCAAGTGGATCGTCTGGGGCGACGGGCATACCCGACCCGCCTGAAAAGTTCACCAGACTTGCCCCACCTCTCAAGGAGTTAACCGTGGACCGAGCACTTCCCGACACGACGCCGTTCTTCTCGACCGTCGACGACGTGATCGAACGGCTGGCCGAAACCGGCTATCTGTCCGACAAGGCCACCGCGACGGCAGTCTTCCTGGCCGATCGTCTGGGCAAGCCGCTGCTCATCGAGGGCCCGGCCGGTGTCGGAAAGACGGAACTCGCCCGCGCAGTCGCCCAGACCACGGGCGCAGAACTGGTGCGTCTGCAGTGCTACGAGGGCGTCGACGAGGCTCGTGCGCTGTACGAGTGGAACCACGCGAAGCAGATTCTTCGGATTCAGTCGGGCGGAGCGAGGGGTGATGTCGCGGTCGACCACAGCTGGGACTCGACGAAGGCGGATGTCTTCTCGGAGGAGTTCCTGCTCGCACGTCCACTGCTCAAGGCCATTCGCCGCGAGGACCCGACGGTGCTGTTGATCGACGAGACGGACAAGGCAGACGTCGAGATCGAAGGTCTGCTCCTCGAAGTGCTCAGCGACTTCGCGGTCACGATCCCCGAGCTCGGAACGATCACCGCCACCCGCAAGCCGTTCACGGTGTTGACCTCGAATGCCACTCGTGAACTCTCGGAGGCTCTGAAGCGTCGTTGCCTCTTCCTGCATCTCGATTTCCCGGACGCCGACCTCGAGCGTCGCATCCTCGCAAGCCGTGTGCCGGAGCTTCCTGAAGCGATTGCCGAGCAGCTGGTCAACACCATTCGTGTTCTTCGCGGAATGCAGCTCAAGAAGGTCCCTTCGGTATCCGAGACCATCGACTGGGGACGCACCCTTCTTGCTCTGGGCATGGACACTCTCGACGACGATGCCGTTCGCGCCACGCTCGGCGTGATCCTCAAGCACCAGTCGGACCAGGTGCGTGCCGCCGCTGAACTTCGGCTGAACTGAGGTCTGACATGGCTCCCGCAGCATCGACGTCGCCGCTCTCACCTGGCGGCCTGGCAGCGCCGCACGGGATTCCCGGTCACCTCGTCGATTTTGTCGAGGCTTTGCGACGACGCGGAATCATGGTCGGCCCGTCCGAGACAGTCGACGCCGGTCAGGTCA
Organism: Rhodococcus sp. T9N; assembly: GCF_024436645.1. Classification (NCBI taxonomy): domain Bacteria; kingdom Bacillati; phylum Actinomycetota; class Actinomycetes; order Mycobacteriales; family Nocardiaceae; genus Rhodococcus; species Rhodococcus sp. T9N. The sequence goes on from NZ_JAMSKS010000015.1 coordinate 166,812, forward strand.
TGTCTGTTCTCGACCTGCTCGATCGTGAAGCGCTTCGTGAAGGGCTGGCATGCTCGCTCCTGCGCAGGCCGACCCACCGGGCGACGTTCGACGCCGTCTTCGACCTGTGGTTCCCCAAGGCGATCGGTGACCGTGCGGTCGGCGACGTCGACGTCACACTGCCGCGCAAGCCAGACGGCTCGATCGACCTGCAGGCCTTGCGTGAGCTGATTGCCGAACTGCTGACAGACGGCAGTGACGAGGCGATGGAGATGACCGAACTCCTGACCGCCGCGATGGTCGAGGAACTCGGGCAGTACCAGTCGAGCAACGGCCCGTCGTTCTCCGCCTACCAGGCGCTGCGCGACGTCGCCCCGGAGACGTTGCTCAACAAGATCCTGCAGGGCCTGCTCGGCAACCAGGAGGGTTCCGGGTCAGAGGGCAAGGACAACTCCGACTATCAATCCGAGGTCGCCAAGCGCACGGCAGCGCAGCGCATCGCGGACTTCCGCAAGATGGTCGAGAAGGAAACGCGTCGACGCACAGCCGAGAATTTGGGCAAGGAGCGGGTCGCCACGTACGGCGTTCCGAAACTCGCCGAGGAAGTCGACTTCTTGCGAGCGTCCGATGCCGAACTCACCACGCTGAAGAAGAACGTCGCACCCCTGGCTCGCTTGTTGGCCAGTCGTCTCGCCGTGCGTCGTAGCCGCTCTCGCGCGGGTTCGATCGACCTACGTCGTACGTTGCGCAAGTCCATGTCGACGGGCGGAGTGCCGATCGATCTGGTGCAGCGCAAGCCGAAGCGGGCGCGGCCCGAACTTGTGGTGATGTGCGACGTGTCCGGCTCGGTGGCGGGGTTCAGCCATTTCACTCTGCTGCTCGTGAACGCTTTGCGTGAGCAGTTCTCGCGCGTGCGGGTGTTCGCGTTCATCGACACGACCGACGAGGTCACGCGGTTCTTCGACTCGAACGCAGACCTCGGATCAGCGATGTCACGGATGGTGCGTGAGGCCGAACTGATCACCTACGACGGCCACTCAGACTACGGACACGCCTTCGGAGTGTTCCAGGAGAAGTTCGCGCAGTCGATCACCAGTCGCACGTCGCTACTGGTACTCGGCGACGGTCGCAACAACTACCGCGATCCCAACCTTCAGTCGCTGTCGCAGATGGTGGCAGTAGCCAAGCACGCGCACTGGCTCAACCCCGAGCCGAAGGGGCAATGGGGAACGGGTGACTCCGCGGCGAAGGTCTACAACGAGGTCATCAGCATGCACGAGTGCCGCTCGGCCCAGCAGCTTGCCGACGTCGTGTCCCGTCTGCTGCCGGTCTGACCCGTAAGCTCGACACTCGTGCAGAAGGGACTATCGGTGGAACGTGCTCGACGCCTAGGAGTGATGGGTGGCACCTTCGACCCCATTCACCATGGCCACCTCGTTGCGGCCAGTGAGGTCGCCGACCGGTTCGGACTCGACGAAGTGATCTTCGTCCCCACCGGACGGCCTTGGCAGAAGCAGGGGAAGGGCGTCAGTCCTGCCGAGGACCGGTACCTCATGACGGTCATCGCCACCGCCTCCAACCCGCGGTTTTCCGTCTCTCGGGTCGACGTCGACCGTGAAAAAGTGACGTACACCGTGGACACGCTGCGAGACCTCCGGGCCTACCACCCTGACGCCGAACTCTTCTTCATCACCGGTGCCGATGCGCTGGCCAGCATCCTTTCCTGGCAAGATTGGGAAGAGTTGTTCGCATTGGCGAAGTTCGTCGGGGTATCGCGACCGGGTTTCGATCTCAATGCAGAGCACCTGGCCGGTCACCTCGACACCATGCCCGCCGACGCGGTCACGTTGATAGAGATTCCGGCACTTGCCATTTCGTCGACCGAATGTCGGCGTCGGGCAAGTGAAGACCGCCCCGTCTGGTACCTGGTGCCGGACGGAGTGGTGCAGTACATCTCGAAGCGGAACCTGTATCGACCTGTCGACGCGGAGCGCCGCGACGGAGCTACAACGATGTCGGAGCCCGCACCGGGGAAGTCGGAAGCCGTCCCGGGCGCCGAATCGAGCTAGCCGAGCACAACAAGTACTTTCTGAAGACGAAACTGGAGAACATCGAGTGAGCGCAAACACCGAAGCCATCGACATGGCACGCATCGCGGCCTTGGCAGCCGACGAGAAGCTGGCCACCGAAGTGGTGGTGCTCGATGTGTCCGAACAGCTGGTCATCACGGACTGCTTCGTCATCGCATCTGCGACGAACGAGCGTCAGGTCAACTCGATTGTCGAGAACATCGAAGACCGTCTCCGCGAAGCGGGACACAAGCCGGTCCGCCGTGAAGGCACCCGCGAGGGCCGCTGGGCACTGCTCGACTACGCCGACATCGTCGTCCACGTCCAGCATGACGAGGAGCGCAACTTCTACGCTCTCGATCGTCTGTGGAAGGACTGCCCGACGGTCGAGGTCGAAGGCCTCGGACAGAACCGTCCCGGCCCCGCCGATGCCAACACGGTGTTCGAGACCGACACGGTTTCCGAGCCGGACGCGCAGGATCCCTCGCTGTGACTTCGTCGGCGCCCAGTGCGGCGTCGAACCCTGTCCGCCGGCTCATCCTGCTGCGTCACGGACAGACCGAATACAACGCCGACTCTCGGATGCAGGGGCAACTCGACACCGACCTGTCGGAGTTGGGACGCACGCAGGCCAAGAGTGCAGGTCCGGTGATCGCCGATCGCAGGCCGTTGACGATCGTGTCCTCGGATCTGCGGCGCGCGTATTTCACGGCCGTCGCTGTCGGTGATGCCGCCGGACTTCCGGTCCTCACCGACATGCGTCTGCGTGAGACACACCTGGGGGAATGGCAGGGCCTGACTCATCATGACGTCGACGAGCGCACTCCCGGTGTGCGATCTGCGTGGCGAGCGGATGCCACGTTGGCGCCGCCCGGCGGCGAAAGCCGAATCGACGTCGCGAATCGCAGCCTCCCCGTAGTTCACGAATTGCTCGACACGCACCCGGACTGGGCCGAGCGGCCCGTGGTTCTGGTGGCGCACGGAGGCTTGATCGCGGCACTGACAGCGGCATTGCTCGACCTACCCATCGATCGCTGGGCCGTCCTCGGCGGATTGGGAAACACCAGTTGGGTGCAACTCAGTGGACATGGTGACGTCAAGTCGATCGAGTGGCGACTCGACGTATGGAATGCTTCTGCGAGTGTCGCAAATGACGTCCTCTGAAAGTGCCGACGGGCAGCGCCCCGTCCTCCTCGTACTCGCGGATTCGCTGTCGTATTTCGGCCCCAAAGGCGGCCTCGCGGCAGATCATCCACGCATCTGGCCCAACATCGTGGCCGACGAACTCGGCTGGGACGTCGAGTTGGTCGCCCGTATCGGATGGACGTGTCGCGACGCGTGGTGGGCACTGACTCAGGATCCTCGTGTGTGGGCGGCGGTGCCGCGGGCCGGCGCCGTCGTGTTCGCGGTCGGCGGGATGGACTCGCTGCCGTCCCCATTGCCTACCGCGCTCCGCGAGACCATCCGCTACGTTCGGCCACCCGCGCTTCGACGCGTGGTGCGCGAGGGTTATCAGTGGCTGCAGCCGCGGCTTGCACCTCTGGGCCGCCCGGTCGCACTTCCGCCCAAGCTGAGCGTCGAGTATCTGGAAAGCTCGCGAAATGCGTTGGAGTACATGCGGCCGGAACTGCCGATGATCGCGACCTTGCCGTCGGTGCACCGCAGTGATGCCTACGCCAGCGTGCATGCCGGACGACCTGCCGCGGTGTCCGCGATCACCGAGTGGGCTACGGAGAAAGACGTTCCCGTAGTCGATCTCGCGGATGCAGTGCGAGACAACGTCTTTTCCGAGAACGGTAATCCCGACGGAATTCACTGGGGTTGGGACGGTCACGTCGGTGTAGCCCGCGCGATGACCGCTGCGATTCGCGGGGTCGAGTCGCAGAAAACGGTTTCGCCGGAACTGGTATCACCGCCGAGCGAAGTCGGGTAGCAGAATGCCGGTCGTCGTCGTCACGGATTCCTCCGCCTGCATCCCGCAGGAGTCGGCCGACGCATGTGGCATTCAGGTTGTTCCGCTCCACGTGCTCCGTGACGGTTGTGACTTGCGAGAGGGCGTCGACGCAATGCCGAGCGACCTGTCGGGAGTGACAACGGCCGGAGCGTCGCCCGCCGAGTTGTCCGAAGCGTATGCACGCGCCCTGGACATGAGCGACGGTGACGGCGTTCTCGCCGTTCACATTTCACGTCAACTGTCGGGAACGTGGGAAGCCGGACGAGTCGCAGCCCAGGAATTCGGTGGCGCCGTCCGGATCGTCGATTCACAGTCCGCCGGTATGGGTTTGGGCTATCCGGCTCTCGAAGCTGCACGCTTGGCCGAGAAGGGCGCTTCACTCGAAGAGGCGTACGGCCGGGCGGTCGACGTAGCGAGCCGTGGGCGCTGCTACATCGTCGTCGACAAACTTGATCAATTGCGTAGGGGCGGACGAATCGGAACCGCGGCCGCACTGCTGGGCACTGCATTGGCCATGAAACCGATCCTGCATCTGGTGGACGGCAAGCTGGTGCTCGGCGAGAAAACACGTACCACCACCAAAGCTCTTGCGCGCTTGGTGGATTCGGCAGTCGAACGCGCCGGTCTCGGTCGTGTGGCGATAGCCGTGCATCACATGCGCGCGCGAGAGCGTGCGGACGGGATAGCCGAACAGTTGGCCGAGCGCATTCCCGATGTAGCGGAATCCGTCGTCACCGACTTCAGTGCGGTTATCGGAGCGCACGTCGGTGTCGGCGCGATCGGTGTTGTGGTGTGCCCGTTGCCGGAGATCGACACGAGCGCCTGATCGTTTCTCCACAATCCGCGAGTTCTCCACAGATACAAATTGTTCGTCGTTGGCGGCGAGGTCTCTCGTTAGCGTCCAGTCATGAGGATCAGCGAGGAGCGCGAGCGGGCGCGTGATCGCCTCGCGGCGATGGACGGCAACTACCGGCGGCGACACGAGGACGTCGACGAATTCGAGGATTCAGGGTCTTTCGAGAGGTCCCCCGAGTGGCTTCGGGACTTCGACGAGGACGACTACGACGCTCAGCCCGACTCGTCACGGTTCGACCGATTGCCCGAACACTGGCGCGGTACACGTTGGCGCCCGAGTCGGTCGGCGACCTGGGTGTTGGCGATCGTTGCAGTTCTGGCCACGGGAATCGGCTTGTTCGCCGTGTGGTGGGATTCTCCGAGCATGCAGGCGGTCCCACCGTTGCCCTCGCCCCAGAATGTCACGGAGAAGAATGTGACTGCCGGCGATGGTGAATCAGCCAGTCCTGTACCGACCGGCGTCGTGGCAGAGCAGCCGCCCGAGGCTGTGGTGGTCAGTGTCGTCGGGCTCGTGCGCACGCCTGGGCTTGTCAATCTTCATTCGGGCTCGCGCATCGCCGACGCGCTTGCTGCGGCAGGTGGCGTGCTCGACGGAGCGGAGACGGTGGGCCTGAATCTGGCTCAGAAACTTGTCGACGGCGATCAGATCGTGGTTGGTGCGGCCGATCAGTCCGGTGGTGTTTCTTCGAGTACCACTGCAGGAGGGACCAGCCCCGCAGCTACGGGGGAATCCGGCGGGGCTGGGCTGGTGAACCTCAATACCGCCACCGAGGCCGAACTGGACGAGCTTCCCGGGGTAGGGCCGGTAACGGCTGCGGCGATCATCTCCTGGCGCACCTCCAACGGAAAATTCACGGACATAGAACAATTGGGGGAAGTCGACGGGATCGGCCCGGCAAGGTTGGCCAAATTGCGAGTGCTGGTGTCGGTGTGAACGAACCGGAAGCCTCGCCGGTCCTCGACGCTCGACTGCTTCTGTCGGCGGTCGCGGTGTGGGGGAGCAGTGCGGTGGGGATCCTGTTCGGCCCGGTCGCCGCGTGGGTACTGGCGGTGGCGTGTGCGGTTCCAGCGGCACTCCTCACTTACGTGGTTGTGCGCCGGACATCAGCGGGGTGGGTACGAATCATGTTGGTTGCATTGCTGTTCGGTGCCGGGTGTAGTGCCGTCGGCGGGTGGCGGGCGTCCGAGGCGGAGAGGCACCCACTGACCCGAGCTTCTCTCGAGGGAGCTTGGGTGAGTGTCGAAGTGGAACCCTCGGAGGATCCGCACGCGGTCTCCGGCGCGGTGGGTCAAGGTCAGGTCGTCTTCAGGGCAACCGTCAATTCGGTGACTGCCCAGAACCGCAGGTACTCCGGAGGCGGCTTGGTCACCATCCGGGCGCCCAGTTCGTCGTGGCTCGAAGTTGTTCCAGGGCAGAGCCTCACGGTTCGTGGCCGGGCGAGTCAGCCATGGCGTAGCGATTCCACGCTCGCCGTGATCACGTCCGAAGGGCCTCCCGTCGCGGTGGGAGAAGTGCCCTGGTATGAGCGATGGGCAAGTGTGGTGCGCATTCGTTTCGCGGCTGCGTGCTCGGCTGCACTCCCGCCGGATCAGGCGGGTCTGCTGCCTGGCCTCGTCGTCGGAGACACGTCGGCGCTGTCGCCGGTGGTGAAGGACAACTTCACCGTTGCCGGACTTTCCCATCTCACCGCGGTGTCCGGCGCCAACATCAGCATTCTGCTCGGGGCCGTTCTGCTGTTGGTCAGAGCCGCGGCGCTCAGTCCACGGGTCGGCGCCGCTTTGGCGGTGGTAGCCCTCGTTGCCTTTGTTGTCGTCGCGAGGCCGTCGCCGAGTGTTCTACGCGCGTCGGTGATGGGCTTGGTAGGCCTGCTCAGTCTGGTCACTGGTCGGCGCAAACAGGCGCTGCCTGCGCTTGCCGCCGCCGTCATCGTTCTGGTAGTCGTGATGCCCGAGCTGGCCGTCGACTGGGGGTTTGCGCTGTCGACTACTGCCACGGGCGCGCTGGTGATCATTGCGCCGGTGTGGGTGGACGTGCTTCGCCGAAGAGGCTGGCCCCGTTGGTTTTCGGAGATGACAGCTGTCTCGGGTGCTGCGTTTGTCGTGACTGCACCGTTGGTGGGCGCCATGGCGGGAACCTTCAGCGTAGTCACGATTGCCGCGAACATGGCGGTGGCGCCCGTGATCGGAATCATCACGGTGTTCGGTGCGGTGATTGCCTTGTGTGCGCTGATCTGTCCACCGATCGCGGTGTTCGTCGCGCCATTGGTGCGGCCGCCGATGGGGTGGCTGCTGTGCGTGTCCGAGCGGGCGGCGGCGCTTCCCGGAGCGTCAGTGGTAGTGCCGTCAGGACTCATCGGTGCCCTCGTCGTCGTGGGAGTCCTACTGGCCGCGGCCCTGACGCTGTGGAATCGGATTTCGAGATGGGTGCTCGGCGTTCTTGTTCTGGGAGTTGTTCTGGCCCTGATCTTTCAACACGTGTTCGGGGGTGGCCGTTTTGCTCCGGGGTGGGCGCTGGTGATGTGCGACGTCGGTCAGGGGGACGGTCTTGTGCTCTCGACTGGAGACGGCAGGGTGATCGTGATCGATGTCGGTCCTGATCCCACGTCGATGGATCGTTGCCTGAACATGTTGGACGTCAACGACATCGCGTTGCTGATGATCAGTCATTTTCATGCCGATCACATCGGTGGATTGGAAGCAGTCCTGAGTGGGCGTTCGGTCGCTGCGATCGGAGTCGGGTCGATGTTGTTGCCGGAGTCAGGTTTTCGGGCGGTGAAGGATACCGCCGACTCGCAGGCCGTTCCGGTTGTCTCGTTGCGCGCAGGTATGGAGTTGACGTTGGGATCGGTGAACGTGGAGGTTCTCGGTCCGTTGGTTCCGGCTCCCCGCGATGCGGGGGACGGCGCGGACGCCGCGAACGATCAGTCGCTGGTGGTGATGGCGCACACGGGCGCGGGTCGAATTCTGTTGACGGGCGACGCCGAAGTTGCGGGGGAGGAGGCGATCCTCCGATCGGGAGCGGACGTGAAGGCCGATGTGTTGAAGCTGCCCCATCACGGTTCTCGGACCACGTCGTCGGCATTTCTGGAAGCGGTGCGTCCGAGGTTGACGATGATCAGCGTCGGCGTCGGCAACAGTTTCGGGCACCCGAATGCGGAGGTTCTCGATGAACTGGATTCATTGGGCGGGGCGGTGGTTCGGACCGACGTCGACGGCACCGTCGCTGTGTACGGCGGGGGCGGCGGGTCTGTGTCGATCGTGTCGGTTCCTCGTGGGACCATCTTCGGGTGAGTAATCCGTCTGGAGTCGATCCGCTGCATCTTGTTCTCGGGGACGACGAGTTCCTGATCGACCGCACGGTATCGCAGCTCATCAGAGCTGTCCGCGGTGACCGCGGCCAGGGTATTTCGGATCTCCCGGTGACCAAGATGCGCGCGGGCGACACCAATGCTCCCGAGTTGGCCGAGTTGCTCAGCCCTTCTCTTTTTGCCGAAGACCGTGTGATCGTCTTGGAATCGGCTGCAGAAGCAGGCAAAGATGCCGTAGCGCTTGTCCTGGAGGCTGCACGCGAGCCGGCAGAAGGTGTGGTTCTGATCGTCGTGCACTCGGGCGGCGGTCGCGCGAAAGCGTTGGCGCCGGCCCTCGAGAAGCTCGGGGCGACGGTTCACAACTGCGGAAAACTGAACAAGAGTCAGCTTGTCGACTTCGTCCGGGGTGAGTTTCGGACCGCAGACGTCAGGGTTGCGCCAGATGCGATCGCCGCGATGATCGAAAGCGTCGGCTCCAACCTCCGCGAACTCGCGTCGGCCTGCTCGCAATTGGCGGCAGATACGGGCGGCAAGATCGACGTGGATGCAGTCCACAAGTATTACTCGGGCAAGGCCGAGGTTTCCGGATTCGACGTGGCCGACAAAGTCATCGTCGGCGATACCCGGGGTGCGCTCGAGGCGCTCCGATGGGCAGATCAGATCGGAACAGCCCATGTTCTGCTCGCGGATGCCCTCGCCGACGCAGTCCACACCATCGCGAAGGTCGGCCCGTTTGCACGGGGCGGTGACCCGTTCCGGTTGGCGTCGGATCTCGGAATGCCGCCGTGGAAGGTCAAGAAGGCGATCAAGGAGGTCGGCGGCTGGGATCCCACGTCGATCGGCGCTGCGATGCAGATCGTCGCCGCCCTCAATGCCGACGTGAAGGGTGCCGCAGTCGACTCGTCCTTCGCCCTGGAGATGGCAGTGCGGAAAGTGTGCGCGTTGCGGAAGAACTGAGTACAACGTGGCCTACTGCGCGTCCGGCCAGAAGTAGTCCGACGACAGTGGCGGCCGTGGCCTCACCCGCCCGGTAGTCGAGGCGTTTCACGCAGGCTTGCTCCAACTGAGTATGCGGAATGGCCTGAGGCCGTGTCGTTGGTTCACCTGTTCTGATGTCGGTCACCCGTAGTGAGTCGTGCGACACCGGATTCACCACACTGCCGCAGACAATGGTTTCTTGGCCGATGCTGTCTACCGGCACCTTCACGGTGGTGAGTAGCGCTCGTCCAACGGCGAGAAACGCCAGAATCGCAACGAGTGAACACATCACGCCGAAGAAGATCCGGAATTCGCTACGTTGCCTGCGCTTACACCATCCGTAGCTTGCGGCACCTCCGACGACTGCAACCGTCAATGATTCCCACCAACGAGGGATTCCCAGGGCGGCCACTACGCCGAAAGCGACGACCGCCCAGAAGACAGTCGTGAACAACCAGCTGCGAGGGCGCTTCCCGTGCCCGTTGATCGCCATCATCAGATGGTTGCAGCCCGCTCCACGTATTCGCTGCAAGACATGGATGGCGGGTCTTCGCACTGACCCGATTGAATACGCAAAATAGCCGCCTGGTCTTTCGACCTGGCGGCTATCGAGACGAACCAGTGTGACGGCGAACCGTCACAGTGGAAACGTCAGAGCTTGTTGGCAGCCTGCGAGAGTGCAGACTTCTTGTTGGCAGCCTGGTTGGCGTGAATGACGCCCTTGCTGGCTGCCTTGTCGAGCTTGCGGCTGGTGGAGACGAGGAGCTCGTTGGCCTTGTCCTTGTCACCGGCTGCCGCAGCCTCGCGGAATGAACGGATCGCGGTACGCAGCGAGGACTTCACCGACTGGTTACGGAGTCGGGCCGCCTCGTTGGTACGGATTCGCTTCACCTGGGACTTGATGTTGGCCACGCGTAAAATCCTTGTCGTCTTTAGCTGGTTACGGTCGAGAAAGCTGTGGGCGCACTGATGCACCGACTGGCAAGATTACCAGCCGAGGGCCCAAGAACCCAAACCGTCGCACGTTGCGTCTGTCGAGAAGGGTACACCGAGCGCCCGATTTCTCGCCGCGCTGCCGAATAGCCCCACTTGTAGCAGCATGTTGCCCTATGACGCCGCCGCCTTCGAAAAGTTCGAGTAAAACAGGTTCGACCACCACCCGAGCGCGTCCTGCCGCAGTGTTCGACGGATATTCAGACATCGGTCGCTACGAGTTGGCTTTCGACGAGATGTTCGAGCCCGACGGCTCGGTGCGTGGTCCGTACAAGGGTGTGTACAAAGCCCTGGCGCCGACGAGCAGCGCCGACCTCGCCGCGCGTGCCGACGCACTCGGACGCGCATTCATCGACCAAGGTGTGACGTTTTCGCTGTCCGGGCAGGAACGACCCTTCCCGTTGGATCTGGTGCCACGCGTCATCGCCGCCCAGGAGTGGTCGCGGCTGGAAAAGGGCATCAAACAGCGGGTGAAGGCGCTCGAGTTGTTTCTCGCGGACATTTACGGAGAGCAGCGAATCCTGCGCGATCACGTGTTGCCGCGCCGCCTGGTCACCTCGTGTGAGCACTTCCACCGTGAAGCGGCAGGCATCGTGCCGCCCAACGGTGTGCGAATTCACGTCGCGGGTATCGACCTGGTCCGAGACGAGGCGGGAGAGTTCCGAGTTCTCGAGGACAATCTGCGATCTCCGTCCGGTGTCTCCTATGTGATGGAAAACCGTCGCACCATGACTCGGGTGTTCCCGGATCTGTTCATGTCCCACAAGGTGCGGGCGGTCGGTGATTACGCAACACATCTGCTGAGGGCGCTGCGTGCGGGTGCTGCACTCAACGAAGCGGACCCGACAGTGGTTGTTCTCACACCGGGTATCGCCAATTCCGCCTATTTCGAGCATTCGTTGCTCGCTCGTCAGATGGGTGTGGAACTCGTCGAAGGTCGCGACCTGTTCTGCCGCGACAACATGGTGTACATGCGCACTACGGAAGGCGAGCGCCAGGTCGATGTCATCTATCGCCGCATCGACGACGAGTATCTCGACCCGATGCACTTCCGTCCGGATTCGATTCTCGGCGTCGCAGGCCTACTGAATGCGGCGCGGGCGGGCAACGTGGTGATCTCGAGCGCCGTCGGCAACGGAGTCGGTGACGACAAACTCGTCTATACCTACGTTCCGCAGATCATCGACTACTACCTCGGTGAGAAGCCGCTCTTGCAGAACGTCGACACGTTCCGCTGTTGGTTGGACGAGGAGTGCGAGCAAGTCCTCGACCGCGTCGCCGAACTGGTCATCAAGCCGGTGGAAGGGTCCGGCGGCTACGGAATCGTCTTCGGACCCGACGCGAGCCCCAAGGAACTCGCCGCGATAACCCGCAAGATCAAGGCAGACCCGCGCGGGTGGATTGCGCAGCCACTCGTGCAGTTGTCCACGGTGCCGACCAAGATCGACGATGTTCTCTCGCCGCGCCACGTGGACTTGCGGCCCTTTGCCGTCAACGACGGTGAGGACGTGTGGGTGTTGCCCGGCGGCCTGACCCGGGTGGCACTTCCGGAAGGTTCGCTGGTGGTCAACTCCAGCCAGGGCGGCGGAAGCAAGGACACGTGGGTGCTTGCGAGTCGCACCTCTGACGAAGACCCAGAGTTGTCAGGCGAGGAACTGGTGTCCGAGCCCCCGGAATCCGCGGAGCCGGTGCAGGGTCCCGAACTGAGCACCTCGCAGCAACAACAGCAGCAGCAACAGTGAACACCTCGGAAGTGCCCAGCTACCAAGAACTATCAGTGAACGGAGCGTGGTGACCGATGCTTGCTCGCAACGCAGAGTCCCTCTACTGGATCGGCCGCTACGTCGAGCGCGCCGACGACACTGCTCGGATCCTCGACGTCGCCGTCCATCAATTGCTCGACGACGCCACCGTCGACCCGGACCGCACGTCGCGTCTGCTCCTGCGTGTCCTCGGCATCGAGGCGCCGGAGGGCAAGCTCGACGTGCGCTCGCTCACCGATCTGGTTGCGTTCAGCCGCAACCAGGTTGGTTCGATCGTGGACTCGCTGGCAAGTGCTCGTGAGAATGCTCGCGGGGCGCGTGAGGTCACGTCGAGTGAGATGTGGGAGTGCCTGAACACAACGTACAACGGACTGGCCGAGCGTGAACGTGCCTCACGCAGGCTGGGGCCACACGAGTTCTTCCGCTATGTGGAGGAACGCGCAGCGATGTTCGCGGGCCTGGCGGATTCCACGCTCAGTCGCGACGACGGCTATCGGTTCCTTCTGCTGGGCAGGTCGATCGAACGTGTCGACATGATCGTGCGGATGCTTCTGGCGCGCGCCGGTGACCGCCCGTCGTCGCCGGCATGGGTCAGCGTTCTTCGCTCGGCGGGCGCACATGACACGTATCTGCGTACGTATCGCGGAGCACTCGACGCCAATCGCGTCGTCGAGTTCATCTTGTTGGACAGGCTCTTTCCGCGCTCGGTGTTCCACTCGATCAGGCAGGCCGAGAAGTGCCTGCAGGAGCTCGACCCGCAGCCGGGCAGTCGCGTCGGAATCCGGGCGGAGGCGCCGCGGCTTCTGGGCCGCGCACGCAGCGAACTCGAGTTCCTGCCGCAGGGCGTGTTGCTCGAGGATCTGCAGGGACGGTTGCTCGGTTGGCAGGAGACCTGTCGCGAACTGGGTGAGGCGATTGCATTGCAGTACTTCCACGCTGCGCCGTGGGTCGCGTGGACGGATGCCGGCGCCGCGTATGCGGAGTCGACGGTGGAGGGAGAGCTGTGAGCTGGCGAATGAGGGTCGTGCACACCACGGGATATGCGTACGACGCCCCGGTGACGTCGTCGTACAACGAAGCGCGATTGACACCTCGCGGCGACACCAGGCAGACGGTGATACTCACGCGCGTCGAAACCCAGCCGGCAACGCGTTCCTACCGATACACCGATTACTGGGGCACCGCGGTGACCGCCTTCGACTTGCACGCCCCGCATACGGAACTCGAAGTGACCGGACTGTCGGTGGTGGAGACCGAACCGTTCGTTCAGCCCGAGGAAACCGTCGACTGGGATGAATTGTCGGGAAACGCGATTAAAGATCGATTCAACGAACAACTGAGTTTCACGAGATATGTTCCGCGTGATCGTAAGCTGGCGACAATTGCCAAGGAATTGCGCAAAGATAAATCACCTGAAGATGCAGTAGTGGCTGCGTCGCAATGGGTTTACGGCGAAATGTCATATGTTCCCGGTACGACCGGAGTGCATACGTCGGCGGTGGAGGCCTGGTCGGCCAGGAAAGGTGTCTGCCAGGACTATGCGCATCTGACCTTGGTGTTGCTTCGAACGATGGGAATACCGTGTCGATACGTTTCCGGCTATCTCCACCCGAAACGTGATGCGGCAGTCGGGGACACGGTGGTCGGGGAATCGCACGCGTGGATCGAAGCGTGGACCGGCGCGTGGTGGGGATACGACCCGACCAATGCGATAGCTGTGAATGAACAGCATGTCTCGGTCGGAATAGGAAGGGACTATTCGGATGTGCCGCCTTTGAAGGGAATCTTTTCCGGTGGACGCTCCACAGATCTCGAAGTTGTTGTGGAGATCACCAGGCTTGCGTAAAGTCCGGCAAATCTAGGCGCGTGAGCATTACTACCGTTCGATGAGAAGAAGGTGGGAATATGTCTCCAACTGCACAGGAATTGACTGAGATCGAACCGATCTCGGATGTGAAGAAGTATGCGGCCGAAGCGGTGGGAACATTTGTGCTCGTGTTCTCCGCAGTCGGAACTGCCGTCTTTGCAGGTGCGAAAGTCGGCAATCTCGGAGTTGCCTTCGCATTCGGCCTGACCCTGCTGTTCCTCGTATATGCGATCGGACCGATTTCCGGTTGCCACGTCAACCCAGCCGTGACTCTCGGCCAATTCGTGATCGGGCGAATCTCAGCCGTCAATGCGGCGATTTACGTTGTCGCGCAAGTGATCGGCGGCTTGGTCGCAGGCGTCGTGATCTACACGGTGGCCAACAGTCTCCCGGCTTACAACCGTGCTGCTGACGGTTTGGGCGCAAACGGTTGGGGCGCACACAGTCCGTCTGCCGAGAAGAATCTTCTCGGAAACGTGGTTTCCGACGGCTACGGCATCGGTGCCGCCATGATCATCGAGATCCTGCTGACAGCACTGCTGGTATTCGTCGTTCTCGCGTCGACCGACCAGATCTCCGACGTGCCGCTCGCCGGGGTGTCCATCGGCTTCACCCTGGCCGTCATTCACCTGATCTCGATCCCGATCGACAACACCTCCGTCAACCCCGCTCGAAGCCTCGCTGTCGCACCGTTCCAGGACGGTGCACTCGGTCAGGTGTGGTTGTTCATCGTGTTCCCGCTCATCGGCGGTGCGCTCGGTGCACTCATCTATCGAGCACTCTTCGGACGGTTCAACCGTATGGACAGCTGATCGACACTGTTTCCATCGTCCGGGTCGGCTTCAGCTCCAGCTGAAGTCGGCCCGAAGTTTTGCCGCGACCGCGTCGAACTTCTTGTGATCCATGACGGCGCCCTCGCGCCGGATCCCGCTCTCGGGAACGTCGAGCACCCGGTCGAGCCGGACCCAGCTGGGCCTTCCCTCGCCGTCCCATGGACCCGAACCGATTGCGAGCCAATCGTGCTCACCCTCGCGTTTACTCTGCGAAGACAACATCAGGCCGAGCAGCGTGTCGCCGTCGCGGCCGACAACCAGCACCGGGCGGTCTTTGCCCTGGGTCGGATCCTCCTCATAGGCAACCCAGGTCCAGACGATTTCGCCCGGATCGGCCTTGCCGTCGAGGTCGGGGGAGTACTCGACCTTGCGGGCGCGATGTGCGGTCGGAGACGTTCGCGCGGCGATCGGGCGGCCGGTCGGACCCGGCTTCGAGGCAGACGACTGGGACGTGGACGACTGCAGCTGGCGCAGCAACGCAGGGCCCTTCTCCACCGCGAGGGCGCCGAGGGTTCTGCCGATCTGCTTCCACATGCTTGCCATAGCGTTCGAGCATAATCACCCACCCGTGGGAACCCCTGGTACGGCGGCGCCGAGACTTGGATATCCTGAGGGTTGACAGTGGCCCGGATCCGGGCCGGTGCCGGTCCGACTAAGGGGTCTCCCATCAGCAGCTTCGCCGACAAGACGTTCACGGATCCTGCGCAGATCCGGAACTTCTGCATCATCGCGCACATCGACCACGGTAAGTCGACGCTGGCAGATCGCATGCTTCAGCTCACCGGTGTGGTCGAAGAGCGGGCGATGCGTGCGCAGTACCTGGACCGTATGGACATCGAGCGTGAACGCGGCATCACCATCAAGGCTCAGAACGTTCGTCTGCCCTGGACCGTCGACGGCGAAGAGTTCGTCCTCCACCTCATCGACACACCCGGCCACGTCGACTTCACGTACGAGGTCTCCCGTGCGCTCGAAGCATGCGAGGGCGCAATTCTGCTGGTCGACGCTGCTCAGGGCATCGAAGCTCAGACGCTGGCGAACCTCTACCTGGCGATGGAGAAGGATCTCAAGATCATTCCCGTCCTCAACAAGATCGACCTCCCGGCCGCGGATCCCGACCGCTATGCCGAAGAGATCGCGCACATCACGGGCTGCGAGCCCGGTGATGTCCTGCGCGTCTCGGGTAAGACCGGCATGGGCGTCAAGGAACTGCTCGACGAGGTCATCAAGCAGGTACCTGCGCCTGTCGGCGATGCTGACGGTCCCGCCCGCGCGATGATCTTCGACTCCGTCTACGACGCCTACCGCGGCGTGGTCACCTACGTGCGTGTGGTCGACGGTCGGATCCGTCCCCGCGAGAAGATCACGATGATGTCCACGGGCACCACACACGAACTGCTCGAGGTCGGCATCATCTCGCCCGAGCCGAAGGCCAGTATCGGTCTGGGCGTCGGCGAGGTGGGCTACCTCATCACGGGTGTGAAGGATGTCCGCCAGTCGCGCGTCGGTGACACCGTCACGACCACCCGCAACGGCGCGACCGAACCGCTGGTCGGCTACCGCGATCCCAAGCCGATGGTCTACTCGGGCCTCTACCCGATGGACGGCTCGGACTACCCCGTGCTGCGCGATGCCCTCGACAAGCTCCGTCTCAACGACGCCGCCCTGGCGTACGAGCCGGAGACGTCGGTTGCCCTCGGATTCGGCTTCCGCTGCGGCTTCCTCGGCCTGCTGCACATGGAGATCACCCGCGACCGCCTCGAACGTGAGTTCGGCCTCGAACTGATTTCCACTGCGCCCAACGTCGTCTACCGCGTCGTGATGGAGGACGGGGCCGAGGTCATCGTCACCAACCCGTCGTACTGGCCGGAAGGCAAGGTGCGCGAGGTCTACGAGCCGGTCGCCAAGTGCACCGTCATTGCCCCGAGCGAGTACGTCGGCGCCATCATGGAGCTGTGCCAGTCCCGTCGCGGTGAGCTCGGCGGCATGGACTACCTCTCCGAGACTCGCGTCGAACTGCGCTACGAACTGCCCATGGGCGAGATCATGTTCGACTTCTTCGACGCCCTCAAGTCCCGCACCAAGGGATACGCCAGCCTCGATTACGAGGAGGCCGGTGAGCAGCAGGCCGACCTGGTGAAGGTCGACATCCTTCTGCAGGGCGAGGCCGTCGACGCGTTCTCGTCGATCGTGCACCGCTCCAACGCTGGTGCTTACGGCGGACGCATGACGTCGAAGCTTCGCGAGCTGATTCCTCGCCAGCAGTTCGAGGTTCCGATTCAGGCCGCGATCGGCGCGAAGATCATCTCGCGCGAGAACATTCGCGCAATCCGCAAGGACGTTCTTGCCAAGTGCTACGGCGGCGACATCAGCCGTAAGCGCAAGCTGCTCGAGAAGCAGAAGGAAGGCAAGAAGCGCATGAAGACCATCGGTCGCGTCGAGGTGCCGCAGGAAGCATTCGTGGCGGCCTTGACGTCGGAATCGGTCGGCGAGAAGCCCAAGAAGTAGGAGCGCATGGTCACCACCTGGTTGTCCCGAGAGTTCGGAATCGAAATCCCGGTTCTCGGGGCGCCCATGGGTGGTCGCGCGGGCGGCGCGCTCGCCGGAGCTGTATCGGCGGCCGGCGGGTTGGGTCTGCTCGGCGCGGCTCGGTACAACACACCGGAGTGGATCGAGGCCGAAGCTGAAGTGGCCCGCTCGATCGGCGGAAAGTTCGGCGTCGGCCTGATGACGTGGTCGCTGCCCGAGAACGAGTTGATGCTCGACGCCGCGATTGCCGTCGAGCCGACCATGATCACCTTGTCTTTCGGTGATCCCGCCTCGTATGTCGGACGAATCCACGATGCGGGCATTCCCGTTGTGTCACAGATCAATACGCTCGAAGACCTTCGCATTGTCGAGGCCGCGGGTGTCGACGGCGTGATCGCGCAAGGCGGTGAGGCAGGCGGTCACACGGGCCGAATCGGAACCTTGCCGCTGCTGCAGGAGATCCTCGAAACGACATCACTTCCAGTACTGGCGGCCGGCGGAATCGGGACCGGCCGCGGTTTGGCCGCAGTCCTGGCAGCCGGCGGGGAAGGCGTGATGATCGGAACGGCGCTGCTCGCCAGCCCGGAGACGGTCGGGCCGGACTATGCCCGCGACCGCGTCGTCGAAGCCGGAAGTGCCGACACGATTTACACCTCGGTGTTCGACCGAGCGCGCAGTCAACCGTGGCCGCAGCGGTGGGGTGGCCGCGCGGTGGCCAACGAGTTCACTGCCGCCTGGCACGGAGTCGACGCCGATGAGGAAATGCTGGCAAAGGCGTACGACCCGTCGGATCCCCACAGCGGAGTCGTCTACGCCGGAGAAGCTGTCGGACTCGTACACGGAACCCATCCGGCCGGCGACGTGGTTCGACGCATCGGCGCCGATGCGGAGCGTCTGCTCTCTCGTTTCGCCTGAAAGCAAGGTCGGACACAGCCGGGTCCCATATGAGAAGGTAAGCCTCTGCTAACTAGTGGAGGAGTATTTTCGTGCGTGCGATGAAGTTTTCGGCGGTGGCTCTCTTGGGAGCGCTGGTCGTAGGTATCAGCGGATGTTCGTCCTCGGACGCCGACGAGATCGCGGGCGGTCGGGTCACCACGATCGACCACAAGTTCGGCGCCACCACGATCACCGGGACGCCGACGCGCATCGTCGCGGCCGACACCCAGTGGCTCGACGCTCTGCTCGAACTCGGAATCCAGCCGGTGGGGTACCTGGCTGCCGGCCCGATGGGCGACGAGCGTGGTCTGTTCCCGTGGGAGAGTGGCGTGGACGCGTCGGCGAAGGAACTCGATCGCTCGGCGATCCAGCAGTTCGGTGTCCCGCTCAAAGCTGAAGAAATTGCAGCCTTGGATCCCGATCTGATTCTCGGCGGGTTCTCCGTCGCCGATCAGAACGATTTCGACCAGTTGAGCAAGATCGCTCCGACAATTGCCGGTCTGTCCGACGTCCAGGTCGATCCGTGGCAGGACCAGGTGGAGATTCTCGGCCGGGTTCTCGACAAGGAGTCGCGAGCCGACGAGATCGTCGAGGCGACAAACGGGCAGATCGATGCGCTCGCACAGCGGTTGCCGGGGCTGAAGGGTAAGACCGCTCTTTTGTCGCAGTACGTCTTCCCGACGTCGCAGTTGGTGATCGTCGCTGATCCCAAGGACGGTGCTTCGGGACTGTTCACGCGTCTGGGAATGTCGTTGCCGCCCAAGCTGGTCGACGAGGCCGGTGTGACCGGTGGCCGGCTGATACTCAGCCCGGAACGGGTCGACGCTCTCAGCGCCGACGTCGTGGTGCTGCTGCCCAACGGCGGGTCGCTCGACGACATGATGAAGCTGCCGGGGTTTGCCGACCTGCCTGCAGTCAAGGGTGGCGGATTGGCCATCGTCGACTATCCGACTGTCGCCGGGTTGAACACTCCGTCGTCGCTGTCGCTGAAGTACTCGCTCGAATCGATCACGCCGCAGCTCGAAGCGGTGGCCGGCTAGACCTGCTGTGGGGCGGTTTTTAAAGCGGGGGGGGGTTAAATGGGGCCCCCCCGGGGGGGTGGTGGGGGTGTTGGCGGGGGGGGAAAATCCCGCGTGGGCCGGGTACAAC
>NZ_JAMSKS010000016.1:0-163038 GCF_024436645.1 Rhodococcus sp. T9N
GCGCCGATGGTACTGCACTCGACAGGGTGTGGGAGAGTAGGACACCGCCGAACACACATTAGAGAAGCCCCCCAACCAGTACTGGTTGGGGGGCTTTCTCGTACCCAAAACACCCCACCATCACCTGAAAGTACCTTCGCCGGCCCCGACTTCGAGCGAACGGCACTTTCGTCGCCTCAGATCGACCCAACGCACCGTTCGCACGATCGAAGGGGGAGCATCCCCGCATCGAGTGAACGGCACTTTCGTCGCCTCAGATCGACCGAACGTGCCGTTCACCATCAGGGCAGGGTTTGGACGAGGAAGATGCCGTCGCCGACGCACGTAGCGATTTGTTAGCCAAGGTATAGATTGTGAACCGTCTCATAAGTCCGAAGTACTCTCCGATTTTGTGCCTTCGTCCCTAGCACTTTGGCCTAGGCTGAGTCTCATGGTGGGGTTGAGCAGCTCGAGGGTGTCGCATTTGCGACTCGTTCCGACGGAACCTGAAGAACTGCAAAGGTTTGTACTAGAAGCTGGCGGAGGGCGTGGGGGCATTCAGATTGCGCGATCGTTGCGTTCGAAGAGGCGCGCGGTACCGGCGCAATACGCGATACGTATCAGTGTCGACAATGTTTCCACTCAGATCTGGCGACGAATCCTCGTCGCGTCGGATCTGAATCTGGATGACCTGCATTCGGTGGTTCAACGGGCAATGGGGTGGAGTGACCGTCAATCGCACGCGTGGTCCAAGTCCGGCAGCCGATTTCCCGGCGAGGTCGAAGAGTACGTAGCTTCCGGGAGCAACGCCGAGCAGCGTCGGGCCGGCCGAGCGGCGATCGTAGAGTCCGCGGTACGCCTGGACGAGGTCATGGTCTCGCCTGGCGATGAAATCAGTTATCGCTACGGACGCTTCGGGAACTGGCGCCACACGCTGACACTTGAATCTTCCGAAGTACTGCCCGACGGGTTCCAAGTTGTGTGTGCCGCGGGTCGCGGTGCTTGTCCGCCGGAGGAATGCGTCGGACCTGACGAGTACGAGCAACTCCTCGGTGTTCTCGCTTCGGAGAAGCTGCGCTCCCATGAATGGACCCTCGAATGGCCACAAACTGATTTCGAGCCGACACGATTCGAGATCGCTGAGGTCAATAATCGACTGCATAGTCCTAGACCGGACGAGATCGCTGCGTCGTACGACATTGCGAAGCTCGTCGAATGCCTGGGACCCTCGCGAGTCCCGGAACTGCATGCGGTCCTCGCCCGAGCAGGCATTGACGATCAGTCGGCAATCGGGGAGTTGGTCCACGTCGAGGCGGGCCAACGCATTCAAGCGGTTCTGGCTCTGATCGGTGTCGAAGGGATCGGTGCCGATGATTTCTTCACGACGGTCGACGCGATGCTCGACGAACCTGAACTGGGACCTGTAAACCTTCCCCAAGGGCGATCACTCTTCGCAGTGCTCAAGAAGTTCGGCCTGGTGCGAAAGCACAAAGGGCAGATTGTTCTGACGAAGCGGGGACAGTCGGCAGAGCGGGACGCGTCAATGACGTGGTCGGTGATCGTCGAGGGAGTTCCGGTTGCGCCCGGCGGCTCGCAGAGAGCGGTGGAACTCCTCGTCCTCCTTGCCGTAGCCGCCGGCATGTCGCCGGCGGATCGTCATCGTTTCGTCGCGGGAGCGCTGGAGTCGATTCGGTCGTCGAGCATCCTGATGGCTGGAGCTCAGACTTCCAGACGTGACACGTCCGGGAGCACCGTAGAGGTGCTCGGATTGATCGGCGCTACGGGGTACGAGCTGGGGAAGTTCGGCAGCAAAGCGGACTCGCCCTGGGCTGTTCACCTCGCGAGGGCGATCCTGCGGCGTTAACTCGCGCGTCGACGCAGACAACCGAAACGGGGCTCGATCCGGCAATGCCGAATCGAACCCCGTTTCGTGTACCGATAGAGATCAGATGTTCACGCCGTAGTCGCGGGCGATTCCGGCCAGTCCCGATGCGTATCCCTGTCCGACTGCACGGAACTTCCATTCGCCATTGTGGCGGTAGAGCTCACCGAAAAGCATGGCTGTCTCGGTGGATGCATCTTCGGAGAGGTCGTAGCGTGCCAGTTCGGAGCCGTTCGACAGATCTACGACGCGGATGTAGGCGTTGGTGACCTGTCCGAAGGACTGGAGTCGCGCATCGGCGTCGTGAATCGAGACGGGGAAGAAGATGTTGGTGACGTTGGGCGGTACAGCCGGGAGGTCGACGTTGATGACCTCGTCGTCGCCGTCACCTTCACCGGTGAGGTTGTCGCCGGTGTGCTCGATGGATCCGTCGGGCGAGCGAAGGTTGTTGTAGAAGACGAAGTGAAGGTCGGAAAGGACCTTGCGTTCCGGGCCGGTGACCAACGCGCTGGCGTCGAGGTCGAAGTCGGCACCACTGGTGCTGCGTGCATCCCAGCCGAGACCGACTGCGACCTTGGTCAGATTGGGTGCGGCCTTCGACAGAGATACGTTGCCGCCCTTGGCAAGTGTGACGCCCATTCAGGTTCCTCTCGTTCGAACGAAGTGGATTTCTTCGTTCGGGAGTTCTGTGTTGTCCGTTCGCGACTCACATTACCGTGAGCGGGTAGGTGCGGTTCGACCGAATAGGCACCTCACTCGAACAGCGCGCGAAGATCCTCGGCGTCGAGTCCGGTGCCCAGTGTGCCTTCGGCGTCCATGACATTCGAGAACAATGCCGACTTCTTGGCTTTGAGCGCCATGACCTTCTCTTCGATGGTGTCTTTGGCAATGAGGCGGTAGACCATGACGTTTCGTGTCTGCCCGATGCGGTGAGTACGGTCGACCGCTTGTGCCTCGGCGGCCGGGTTCCACCAGGGGTCGAGAATGAAGCAGTAGTCGGCCTCGGTGAGATTGAGGCCGAAGCCACCAGCCTTGAGGCTGATCAGGAAGACGGGGACTGCACCAGACTTGAACTCCTCCAACACTTCACCGCGATTGCGCGTCGAACCGTCGAGATAGCTGTACGGAATTCTTTCCTCGTCGAGTCGGTTGCGGACAGAACCGAGGAACCCGGTGAATTGGCTGAAGATCAACGCACGGTGTCCGCCGGCAATGACGTCGTCCAATTGCTCGACGAGAGCCTCGACCTTGGCCGATGGGACGGGTCCGCTTTCCTCGTCGACCAGCGAGACGTCGAGACTGAGTTGGCGTAGCAGCGTCAGCGATTGCAGGATCGTGAATCGGTTCTTGTCGACGTCGTCGAGCAGTCCGAGAATCTTCTGCCGTTCGCGTTGCAGGTGGGTGTCGTAGATCGCGCGATGGCTCGGATGCAACTCGATCTCGAGTACCTGCTCCTGCTTGGGCGGCAAGTCTGCGGCCACCTGTTCCTTGGTGCGCCGCACCATCAGCGGTTTGACGCGTCGTCGCAGTTGCGCCAATCGTTCTGTATCACCGTCTTTTTCGATGGGAGTGCGGTAGACGTCGGTGAAGGTGGTGGGGCTGGGAAACAGTCCTGGTGCAGTGATTGCGAGGAGCGACCACAACTCCAGAAGATTGTTTTCCATGGGTGTACCGGTGATCGCGAGTTTGAACGGTGCGTTCACCGCCCTCGCGCACTGGTGGACCTTGGACTTGTGGTTCTTGGCGAATTGGGCTTCGTCGAGTACCAGTCCGGACCAGCGGCCGGCGGAATACGCATCGGTGTCGAGGCGAAAGAGAGCGTACGACGTCACGACGATGTCCGCCCCGCCGACGAGTGCGGCCAGATCGGTTTTTCTGCGGCGCAGCGTGTCCGTGATGACAGCGGTGTGGAGGGTCGGTGCGAACTTCGCCACTTCGGACTTCCAGTTGGATACGACGCTGGTGGGTGCGACGATCAGAAAGGGAGGCGCGGCTGGATTCGATTGCCTTGCAGCGCAGATCATTGCGAGGGTCTGCAGTGTCTTGCCCAGGCCCATGTCGTCGGCGAGTATGCCGCCCAGGCTGTGCTGGCGCAGGAAATTGAGCCAACGGAATCCGTCGACCTGATAGGGACGTAGCGTTGCCGTCAACGTGTCCGGGACTTCGACGGGATCGATGCCCGAACTGCCGAGCAATCCTGCGATCTGCTTCTTCCAAGCTGCTTCTTGATGTTCGACCCTTCCGAGCGCCGTCAATTCTTCCCACAGTCCGGCCTGAAATTTGCTGATCCCGAGTTTGCCGGTGGGCCGATCGAGTAGCGACCGCGCTTCGGTGATGAGACGGTGCAGGCCGAGTAGTTCAGGTGCGTCGAGCCGAAAGAAGGCGCCGTCCGGTAGCAGTATGTGAGTCTCGCCCTTGCTCAGAGCAGAGAACAGTGTTGTGAACGGAACGCTTTGTCCCGCAACATCGACGGTGATATCGAGGTCGAACCAGTCGGATCCGCTGTCCCCGTCGGGGGCTGATGTGCTGAGGCCGATCACGACAGCGTCGTCTGCAGGCCGGTAGTCGGCGGGGGTTCCTGCAACCGTGAGGTCGATGGCGTCGTGCGCTTCGAGTTGGGGCAGGAGGTCGAGTGTGAACTGCATGGAATCGAGGCCGGTCAAAGTTCCCGCGAGAGTGGCCTTCGCCGCGGCAGCACCGAGGCTCTTGGCAATGGCATCTTCGGCAACGTGGTTGCGGATCTCGGACTCGTCGGTGGTTGTGTCCGCGGTAGAAATGATCAGTTCGTCGGCATCGACGGTGTACTTCCATGCCGATTCGATGTCGATGCGGTGGTTGTCCGCGTAAGTGGCCATCAGTTGTAGCCGAGGACCGGACACAGTCGGTGGGTTGTAAGCACCGTCGGAAGATATGACGGGAGCGAGGTTTCCGAGTTTGAACACGAACCGCGACGTGAATGCATCCCGATGCTCGGCGGGTATGTCGACCGATTTTCCGGAGTCGATCAACTGCCTCAATTGGTGAGTTATCGGCGTGTGCAGTGGTGCGAGAGTGATCGCGTTGGCGGCGTCGAGCGCGAAGACGCCATGTGCCGGCGTGCCGACCAGTCCCCAGTCGGAATGAGTCACGATGTGCCCATCGGTCTGAATTCGGGGAGTGAGACGGAGGTTGTTGTTTTCCGCTCCGTGGACGTCGAGGCAGATGTTGGCGTCGTAGAGTAGGGAGATGTTGCCGAGGCCGGCTTTCGAGTGAACGAGTGAAACGCCGACGCTGATGGCCTCACGAAGAAGCGACCAGAGTTGCGGGCTCGCGAACCCGGCAAGATCGATTTCCGCGGCATTTTGATTTCGGTAGTAGTTGCCGGCGCTGTGGAGGAGATGTATGTCGCGTAGAACCCGGAGGTGATCTGCGGGGAACTGAAAAGTGCTTCCGAGTTTGTTCCAGGCGAGCCCGCCGGAGATCCACCCTCTCGCTCCTGGTTGTACGGGTTTGATGATGAGCCTTGTCGATGCGCCCTTGGTTCGGGTGGTGAATTGAATGCCAAGTCCACGTGTAGTGCGGCCGGCCAGGTCTGGTCGGAGCAACTCCTCGAGCGAGCTGTCCCATCCGAGGTGTTGTGGAGTCTTGTTCGCCTCCGCAACCGCTGCGAGCACCAACGCGACTACGTGCTTGCAGTTCATCCGCACGGGACACGTGCAGAGGCCACGCGTGAACGTTGCTGTACCGGCCGCGCTGCGACTTACCGAAATCGTGCAGGTGTACGGCTCTCGCGCAGTTCCCGATACAGCGCCGGTCAAGATGTCAGCGGTGTCGTTCCATCCGATGGATTCGACTGCATTCTCCCCCAGGTAGACAAGTCCGCGTTCGTAGGTGGTTGTGCCCACGACAGCGCGAATTCGGTCGAGGTCGAGGGCCCTGACTGAATCCGGTTGCACGGGGGCCAGCCTAGTAGCGGCGACCGACAGATCTTGTCGTGGTCGTTTGTCCAAGAAAGTCCGAACTGCACGGTATGTTCACGGAAACATCTTTGACTGGTTTGGGAGTTTCATGAGGACTGAGCGGCGTGCGTGGATTCGATCTGCGCGCACAGGTGCGGTGTGTTTGGCCGTCTGTGCACTTTCTTTGCAATTGGGCGGACTGTCGACGGCAGCGCCGAGTTCCGGAAGCTCGGGTAGTTCGGGAAGCTCGGGAAGTCTGGGCAGCGTCGAGGGAAGCGTGAGCTCGGGGTCGACGATCCCGGGACCACTTCAGGAGGATCCGGGCCCCAAACCGGACCTGCGCGACGACATCGTCGTCCCGGCCATCGTCGGCGAGAAGGTGACCGCACCACAGGCGATCAGGCTGACGGTGGCGTCGCCCGCACTTCGACGCGAGGTCGGCGTCGAGATCTTGCTACCCGCGGACAATTCGGTTCCGCGCCCGGCGCTGTACATGCTCGAGGGCGTCGACGCCGGAGAGAAGAGCAGCGGATGGATGACGATCGGCGGCGCCCCGGCGTTCTTCGCCGACAAGAACGTCAACGTCGTGATGCTTAATGGCGGAATCGCGAGCCTGTACTCGGACTGGGAGAATCCGGATCCGCGGCTGGGACTGCACAAGTGGGAAACCTTCATCACCGAGGAGTTGCCACCGCTGATCGACGCGCGACTCGAGACCAACGGAATCAACGCGATTGCCGGCAATTCCATGGGCGCGATGGGTGCAATGATGCTCGCCCAACGCTTTCCGGACATGTATCGCGGCGTTGCCGTGTTCAGCGGCTGTTATTCCACGATGGATCCGCTCGGCCGAACTGCCGTCCAGGCCACGATTTCTTCTCGAAGCGGAGATCCGGCCAACATCTGGGGTGTGCCAGGGGGCCCGGAGTGGGAGGCACACGATTCGTTGATCAACGCAGAGAAGTTGCGTGGCAAGGAAATCTACGTGTCGACGGCCAATGGTCGTCCCGGGTCCGACGAGACTCTGCAGACTCCTGAACTGCTCGAGCGTCTGGTGATCGGCGGCGGCATCGAGGTTGCCGCCCACGCCTGCACCAAGATGTTCGACGCTCGGTTGCAGGAGCTGAAGATTCCGGCGCAGGTGGATTACGAGCCGAACGGCACGCACGCGTGGGCGTATTGGCGTGAACGACTGCCGAAGGCGTGGCCGACTCTGTCCCGGGCATTGGGCGTCTGACGGTTCGACAACAGTGCTCGGGTTGTGGATGCACCACAACCCGAGCGTTGGATCACTCGCAGGCGATGCCGTCGTTGTCCCGGTCGAGATGCGGGGCGTATCCGTTCTGGCCCCGGTACAACGGAGCTGCGCCGGCATTACGAACGGCTGTGCAGTTCTGGTAGTACCGCGCTGGTGCGGGAGTGTTCTGCGGCGCCGGCTGGTTCTGGGGCGCTTGCGGAGCGGGCGGCGCCGGCGGTGCGAAGACCGGGGGAAGGAACGGCTGGACTGCGTCGGCAGAGCCAGTCGGAATCATGCGTGCGATCTCGATCGGTAGGAAATCGAAAACCGTGGATGCCTGAGCGGCGGGTGCGGCAACCAGAGTGATTGCGGCGCAACCTGCGACGCTGAATGCCAGACGGCGGAGCTTCATGTGACCTCGTGTTCAACTGGGCAGCCCTTCCACTTCTGAGGGCTGTGCCGGCTGAGCATACTGGTCATAACGACCAAATGGTTTATTTCGGTAAGGGTGAAATCTGGGGTGAAAAGCAGCGTCCCCGCACCGTATTGCTCAGGTGCGGGGACGCTGCTGTTGTCATCGAGGATTACGCGTCGACAAGTTCCTCGGCGAAGGGATCACCGTTGCGGGGAGCGTCGAAGCGCTCCTTGTCGAGGATTCCCTCACGCTTTGCGACGATGACCGGGACCAGTGCCTGGCCAGTGACGTTGACTGCGGTGCGGCCCATGTCGACGATCGGTTCGACTGCGAGGAGCAGTCCGACGCCGGCCAAGGGAAGACCCAGGGTGGAGAGTGTGAGTGTGAGCATGACTGTCGCACCCGTAGTTCCGGCCGTTGCTGCCGAGCCGATGACCGAAACGACGACGATCAGCAGGTAATCGGTGAAGGTCAGCGGAACGTCGTAGAAGCCGGCGACGAAGATTGCCGCGATCGCGGGATAGATTGCGGCGCAACCGTCCATCTTCGTGGTGGCACCGAGCGGAACGGCGAACGAGGCGTACTCACGCGGAACACCGAGGTTGCGTTCGGTGACGCGTTCGGTCAGCGGCAGGGTGCCGATCGACGAGCGCGAGACGAACCCGAGTTGAGTTGCGGGCCAGACACCGGAGAAGAAGCTTCGAACCGAGAGACCGTGTGCGGCAATCAGGATGGGGTAGACCACGAAGAAGACAATGGCCAGACCGATGTAGATGGCGGCGGTGAAGACGCCCAGCGAGCCGATTGCATCCCAGCCGTAGGTGGCGACAGCGTTGGCGATCAGCGCAGCGGTGCCGATCGGGGCGAGTCGGATGATCCACCACAGGACCTTCTGAACGATCGCGAGAAGCGATGCGTTGAACTCGAGGAACGGAGCAGCCTTGGGACCGATCTTGAGTGCAGCAATGCCGATTGCGCCGGCGATGACGAGCAGTTGCAGGACGTTGAAGCTCAGCGATGTAGTCGCCACGCCTTCGGCGACGGAAGTCTTTGCACCCAACCCCAGGAAGTTGTTCGGAACCAGTCCGGTGATGAACGCCCACCACGAGCCGGAACTCTTGGGTTCCTTCGCGGCTTCGGCGGCGACGTCGGTCCGTGAACCGGGATCGGTGATCAGGCCGACGATGATGCCGATGATCACAGCGATGAAAGCGGTGATCGCGAACCAGAGCAAGGTCTGCACGGCCAGGCGAGCGGCGTTGGCGACCTGGCGCAGATTGGCGATGGAGCTGACAATGGCGGTGAACACCAGCGGGATCACCGCAACGGTGAGCAGCTTGACGTAACTCGAACCGATGGTCTGCACGGTGCCGACCAACCAGTTGACGTTGCCGTCGGCTGCATCAGGCATTGCCCGGGCGACGAGACCGATGATGACACCGAGTACGAGACCGGCGACGATCTGCGGTCCGAATGCCGTCGCCCAGGACGGAAAACGGGACGTGGACTTTTCCGGCACGCCGGTGGAGGTGGAGCTGGGCATGACTATGCCTTTCGAAAATCAAGGGAGCGAAACGCAGCGCGGCACCAGAGGCCGGGCAGATTCGAAGAAATGTTTCCTGGTACGCGTCAGGTCAGAGCGAGCGCGTACACATTGCGCTCGCCTGCAGGCGAAGGTCGACGTAACGCCGACTGGTCAGGAACAACACTGTCCACACACTACTCGCAGCTTCAACTACTCGATCCCGAGGGTCGCCGCGGGAGTTCGCTTCGTGTTCGTCGGGTGTGCCCCGATCAGTCACTGTTGGTCGGTTGACTAGTCTCGACGATCAGTAGGTGCCGCACCGGCGCCTAAGCGTCGGCAAGCGGAAGCGAGAGACCGATGAGCGTTCGGAATGCCGAGTACCCGCGTCCGAAGCATTTCCTGGTGCACCTCAGTGACACGCATCTGGTGGCTCAGGGGGAGTTGTACGACGCCGTGGATGCGTCGACGAGATTGCGGGAAGTGCTCAGCGGGATCGTGGCCTCGGGCGCACGCCCGGATGCACTGATATTCACCGGCGACCTGACCGACCAGGGACACCCCGACGCATACGCGGAATTGAAAGCCATCGTGGAACCTGTGGCGGCCGAGATCGATGCGCAGGTCGTCTGGGCGATGGGCAATCACGACGACCGCTCTACTTTCAGATCTCTGCTGTTGGGCGAGGACGCCACCGATCATCCCGTCGACAACGTCTACGACCTTGACGGACTGCGGGTGATCACCTTGGATTCGTCGGTTCCCGGTCATCACTACGGTGAGATCTCGGATCGTCAATTGGATTGGTTACGAGCAGAATTGGCGGTGTCGGCGCCCGACGGAACAATTCTGGCGCTGCATCATCCGCCGGTTCCGTGCATTCAGGATCTCGCGGTTCTGGTGGAGTTGCGCGATCAGTCCCGGTTGGCAGACGTCTTGCGTGGCAGCGACGTCCGGGCGATTCTTGCTGGGCATCTGCACTATTCGACGACGGCGACGTTCGCCGGCATTCCGGTTTCCGTGGCGTCG
Organism: Rhodococcus sp. T9N; assembly: GCF_024436645.1. Taxonomy (NCBI): domain Bacteria; kingdom Bacillati; phylum Actinomycetota; class Actinomycetes; order Mycobacteriales; family Nocardiaceae; genus Rhodococcus; species Rhodococcus sp. T9N. The sequence goes on from NZ_JAMSKS010000016.1 coordinate 10,003, forward strand.
TCGACGTGTTACACCCAGGACTTGAACGTGGAAGTCGGTGGTCAGCGTGGTCGTGACGGTGCTCAGGGGTGCAATCTGGTGCACGTGTACGACGAGACAATTGTTCATTCGGTCGTTCCACTCGGTGCGCACGTGACGGTCGGTGAGCCCGTCGATGCGGCCGAGGGTGCCCGGAGACTCAGTGCTGCCGGCATTCGAATCCTCGAGAGCGAAAAGGCGGCACGCTCGATCATCTGAGGTGGCAGGCGGTTTCCGGCACCCACGCGCAGTTCCGGGTGATTGCCGGGCGGTCGCGTACTCACTATCGTCGAGGTAGGTGCAGAGCTCCAGCAACAAGGACCGGCTAGCTGGACGGCAACCCTTCATGCCGATGGGGTGCCCCGGAATCACACCTGGCGATACGCGCGGTGCGTGTCGCAAGCGGCAGTCGCCACGAGAACCGTCAGTCGGGTGCTGACGGTTTCTGCGGTCGGCACTGTGCGCTCCCGAGTAGTTCTCGAACAGGAGTATGCGCCGATGACCTCGACCCCTTCTTCTCATCTTGCTCCGCTGCATCTCGCCGTAGCGCTGGACGGTGCCGGTTGGCACCCAGCGGCCTGGCGAGAGCCGCACTCGCGCCCGAGTGAGCTGTTCAGCGCGTCGTACTGGACTGACGTGGTGACGACCGCCGAGCGTGGTCTGCTCGATTTCGTCACCATCGAGGACAGTCTCTCGGTGCCGGCCAACCCACTCGAGCCTGTCGACGACGCGGTTGACCGGGTGCGCGCTCGGCTCGACGCACATCTCGTGGCCGCCCGACTGGCACCGATCACGAGCAACATCGGGTTGATCCCGACCATCACCACCATTCACACCGAACCGTTCCACGTGTCCAAAGCCGTTGCCACGCTGGACTACACCTCGCGCGGTCGCGCCGGATGGCAGGTGAAGGTTTCGGCGTCGGAATCCGAGGCAGCACAGTTCGGGCGCCGCGACATCCCAGCGCTCACCGATGCCGACCGTCAGTCGATCGTTTCAGGCGTCCTCTCGGACTTCGTGCGCGCGCTGTTCGACGAAGCTGCGGAGGCAGCCGACGTCGTCCGGAGACTCTGGGACAGTTGGGAGGACGACGCCGAGATCCGTGATGTGGAGCAGCGCCGATTCATCGACCGGGACAAGCTGCACTACATCGACTTCGAGGGAAAGTACCTCTCGGTCCGTGGACCGTCGGTGACTCCGCGCCCGCCGCAGGGGCATCCCGTCGTCACCGCATTGGCTCATCAGCGGGTCGCGTACGAGCTGGCGGCGCGGACGGCCGATCTGGTGTTCGTGACGCCGTTCGACGACGAGCAGGTCACGGCAATCCTGGGTGAAGTGCGAGCAGCCGAAGAACACGTGCAGCGCACCGGCGAACCGCTTCGGGTCTTCACCGACATCGTCGTATTCTTCGATGCTCCGGAAGAAACCGGAAAGGAACGGCTCGCTCGCCTCGACGCGCAGGCCGGCGCCGAATACCGTTCGGACGCGCTGACCTTCACCGGCACCGCGGCTGAGTTGGCAGATCTTCTGCTCCGGTGGCAGCAGTTGGGAATCGACGGCTTCCGGTTGCGGCCGGGCGTCGTCGTGGACGACCTCGACGCGATCGCAGGTGAGCTGGTACCTGAATTGCAGCGACGCAGCGTATTCCGCACCGAGTATCCGGAGACGAATCTTCGCCGACTGCTTGGCCTACCCATCGACGTTCCCAACCGCTACGCCGCCGGTACTCCGGCCGCCTGACAGACGAGGAATACATTTTCATGAGTTCTCAGAAGCGTAAGCAGGTCATCCTGGGTGCCTACCTCGGCGGCGTCAATCATCACACTGCATGGTGGGATCCGCAGGCGGGCAGCCAGATCGAGTTCGATACCTTCGAACACACCGCTCGAACCGCCGAGCGTGGGAAGTTCGACTTCTTCTTCCTCGCCGAAGGCCTTGCCCTTCGTGAGCGTGCAGGACAGATTTTCGATCAGGACATCATCGGTAGGCCGGACACCTTCACCGTGCTCGCATCGTTGGCAGCAGTGACCGAACACCTCGGTTTGGCAGGCACCATCAACGCCACGTTCAACGAGCCTTACGAGCTGGCAAGACAATTCGCGACGCTCGATCAGTTGTCCGGAGGACGTGCCGCCTGGAACGTCGTCACCTCGTTCGACGCATTCACCGGCCAGAACTTTCGTCGCGGCGGATACCTGGATCGTGCGCAACGATACGAGCGTGCGGAGGAGACCGTAGCGCTGGTGCGTCAACTCTGGGATTCGTGGCGAAGCGACGACATCGTGGCCGACAAGGGATCAGGGCGCTTTCTCGCGCGACCGGATGCCGGTGAATTTGCTTTCCATGGATCACATTTCGACGTGAACGGCCGATTCACGGTGCCGCGCAGTCCGCAAGGGCGCCCGGTTATTCTGCAGGCCGGGGTGTCGCCGCAGGGGCGCGATTTTGCTGCTGGCAATGCCGACGCGATCTTCTCACCGTATGGTCAATTGCCCGAGGCGGCCGATTTCTATCGCGATATCAAAGCACGTGCCGTTGCGGCCGGACGTGACCCGGGTGACATCAAGATCCTGCCGTCGGCGAGTTTTGTTCTCGGCACCTCGGAGGCAGATGCGATCGAGAAGTACCGAGAGATTCGCGACCAGCAGGTCACCGGCCAGACCGCTTTGGTTCTGCTCGAACAGATCTGGAATCTCGATCTGTCGAAGTACGACCCCGAAGGGCCCCTACCCGATATCGCACCAGACCCCGAGGCTCCGCCGATCATCCAGGGGCGCGCCTTCATTCACCAGGATCGTTTCGCGACCGTGGCAAAATTGCGCGCGGTCGCCGAGAGCAAGAAGTTGAATCTGCGCGAAGTGGTGATCGATCAGTTCGAGCGTGGACCGATCGTGGGTACACCGCAGCAGGTTGCCGAGAAAATAGATTCGTTTGTCAGCAACGACGGTTCGGACGGATTCATCCTCGGGTCGCACCTCGTGCCGACCGGCCTCGACGAGTTCGTCGACGACGTGGTGCCGCTGCTGCAGGATCGAGGTGTTCTCCGCAGTGACTACGAAGGAACGACGTTGCGTGACAATCTCGGTCTGCCCATTCCGGTGCAACGGGAGCATGTGACAGCACGCTGATCGACCGAAGTAGCAAGGGCCCAGCCGAAATCGGCTGGGCCCTTGTTTCGTCTAGGCTTCCCAGGGCGCCGGGATGGGGTAGTAGCTCTCCAGGAACTCCGTGATCTTGCGTGTCCGAAGTTCCAGATCGATCTCCGGAGCGCTGCCGTCGTTGAGGCAGAAGAAGTCCATGGAGCGCTTGGCGAGCAGTGAGTCCATGTCGCGCAAACCGGCCTTGACCGTCGTGTCGACGTATTTGACGGCGGCGGACTTCTGCACCACCGACCGTCCACTCATGAGCGTGTAGTAGTGGTACAGCGAATTGGTCACCGAGATATTGGAACTCGCGCGGAAGGTGCTTGCTGCAGTGGCCGCGAAGTCTTCGGCGAACTCGCGTTCCATCTCGGCCATCACGCTCTTGCGTAGTGGCGTCGCTGCGTGCTCCAGATGTCTGGTGGTCATCAGACCGAAGCGGTCCTGCAGCAGACGGCGGTTGACGCGGGCCGCATTCTCGAACCCGCTGCGGTCGTTGTCGTTGTGTCCCAATCCGATTCTGGTGTCGGCCTCGATGAACATGCTGATCCCACCGGGGGAGAAGAACATGTCAGGGCCGACGGGGCGACCGAAGAACATGTCGTCATTGGAGTAGAGGAAATGCTCTGCCAGACCCGGAATATGGTGCAGCTGGCACTCGACAGCTTGAGAATTGTGGGTGGGCAACACACTTGGATCGGCGAAGAACTTTTCGCTGGGCATGAACGTGACTCGCGGATCGTCGGCAAGCCAGTCCGGACGATCGGAATCGGTTGCGACGAAGATCCGCCGGATCCACGGCGCGTACATGTGGATAGATCTAAGTGCGTATTTGAGCTCGTCGATCTGACGGAAGCGCGCTTCTGATTCGTCGCCCTCGCCGACGATGTAGTTCTGCATGCGCTTGGCGCGCTGAGCCTGAAACTCTTTGGAAGAACCGTCGACCCAGGAAAAGACAAGATCGATATCGAAGCTGATATCGGAGGCATGATCGGCGAACATGTTCTCGATGGTCGGCCAGATCCGGCCGAATCGCTCGACGGTTCCTCGGACAGCTTCTTCGGGGAGGACGGTTCGTCGTGTCAGTGAGTTCTCGACGGGTAGGACGATTTCTTCGTCGGAAATCGACCACAATTCGATCTGAACGCCGATGTTCGCGCCGTAGTTCATACCGCTTGCGACGTGAACCCTCGGACGGAACAAGCGGAAGATCCGTGACTTGTTGGTTTTCGACAGGGCACCGTCCGCGACAAGGAGCGCTGGACTCTTCTTCGCGTCGACGGTTTTGGAATAGAAGGGTGCGTTTGCGCATCCCTCGACAAGTGCCTGCCGCAGGTTCTTGCGTTCCGTCCAGCTGACCGCGATGACCGGGCGCTCGTCGTTTCCGCGGACGAGTAGATACTCGATTCCTGCGGCGTCGAGGATGTCGCGGATGAAGAGGAGATCTTCGACCATCGCTTCGAGCGGCGTGGTGGTCGTGATCGCGAGGGCAAAACGATTCTTGAATCGGACGGTCTCGGGTAGCTCGCCCATCCGTGCGCGTGACGCGGCCGACGCCGGCTCCACAGGATTGGGGCTGTCCTGCTCCGGAGGTACGAAGTAGATGTCGTGCGGAGCGGGAGATTCTGTAATGGGATGCCTTCCGATTCTGATCCAGCTGTGTATCTGTCGCCCCCGACGCTGCGAGAGCGTGGTGGCGACGAGCTCAGTCTATGCCGTCGGCGCCGAAAGTCGGACATGAGTGACGGGGATGGGTAGCGCGGGGCGAGTCGGGTACCCCGAGGACCGAAGCGAGAGTGAAGGAGGAGAACCGATGCGTGTGAAAGCGATGGTCGGAACAGGCGCGATGGCGGTTGCGCTGGCCGCCGGCCCAGTTGCGACAGCGTCTGCGGAGCGAACCGAGGCAGCGGGGTCGGAGGGTTCACCGGAGATGCTGACCTGCGAGGTTGTCTTCGATGCACTCGAAGACATGAGCCCGGAATGGACGGAAGAGGGGATCGATCAGGTCGAAGACTGGTGTGAGGCGATCACCGGCGAAGAAGACTGACCGTCAGCCGCGCGAGATCACTCGTCGCGACAGTCGCCACCGCCCGTCTTCGAGTTCGAACTCGTCCGCGTAGCTCCCGACGCCGCTGAGTTCGGGCGACGTGGCTGTGTCGACGTAGAACGTCCACACCGCATCCGCGCGGGCTGTCGTTTCCGAGGTCACGTCCACGGCGATCGCCGTGGTGATGTGGCGTGTGAATGTGCCCGGGCCTTGTATGCCGGCGGCTCGACGCTCGACTACTCCAGCAGCAATTTCTTCGCGGCCACGTCGTACCTGTGCGGGGATACCGCGATCGGGGTTGGCCGGCATGTTCCATTCGGCCTCGCGGGTGAACTGCTCCACGTAATCCTCGACCGAGCCGGTATCGGCAAGATGCGCGATGCGAGCGAGCGTTGAACGAATCTGTTCGGCAGGGCCCTCGGGTTGCATGCTGTCCTCCGTAGACGTGGGTGCGGCAGATCGCACGCTACAGCTCATGACGACAACGACGACGGCCTCGTCCCAGTGAGCGGCAGTATTCTCCGGCGAGGGAGCGGTGAACTTTGAGATCACCTCGAGTTCAACCGTATTCGAGCCCGCAGCGTAAATGATTGAGTGTTCACAGTAGGCGGCGCCATGACGACTGCCGCGCCCGTAGGCTTGACCGACTCACAGGAGATCGCCATGTCCGTCACCGAACTCGAACGTGTCACCCAGACCCCGGAGCAGATCTACGCTGCCGGCGGAATCACCGTCCACAAAGTAGGCGAGCTGATCGGCGCCCGCATCGACGGCGTCCATCTCTCCGGGGACTTGTCCGAAGAGACCGCTTACGCGATCAACTATGCGCTGGCAGCGCACAAGGTTGTGTTCTTCCGTGGGCAGCATCATCTCGACGACACGTCGCAGTACGAATTCGCCGGAACCCTCGGCACCCAGACCACCCCGCATCCGACGGTGAAGTCCAGGGGCGACAAGCTGTTGGTGCTCGACCGAGCCGCCAACAGTTGGCACACGGACGTGACGTTCGTCGACCGCATCCCGAAAGCCTCGATTCTGCGAGCGACGACCATTCCCGAGTACGGCGGAGCGACCACGTGGGCGTCGACCACCGCCGCGTACGACCAACTGCCGTCTTCACTCAAGGTCTTGGTCGAGAATTTGCGGGCCGTTCACACCAATGCCTACGACTATGCCGAGGTTGTCGATCAGGCGAACCCGGTAGACGCGCAGCGCCAGGCCTACTACGCCGAATTCACCCGTGAGATCTACGAGACCGAACACCCGGTGGTGCGTATCCATCCGGCGACGGGGGAGAAGACCCTCCTGCTCGGTCACTTCTTCAAGGAGTTCGTCGGGCTCAAGCCGTCGGAGTCGGTAGCTCTTTACCAGATCCTGCAGGCACGAATCATCAAGTTGGAAAACACTGTTCGATGGAACTGGTCGGCCGGCGACCTGGCGATCTGGGACAACCAGGCGACTCAGCATTACGGTATCGCCGACTACGGGACTCAGGCGCGCAGTGTGCACCGAGTGACATTGGCCGGCGACGTCCCCGTCGACGTCCACGGCGAGCAGAGTCGAATCCTCCAGGGTGACGCCGCGGAGTATTCGATCATCGCGGACATCGATCGGCTTCCCGGCTTCGCCGCGAACTGATCAGTCGTGCTGCGGGTGATCCGGCGGGAACATCTGTCCCCATGAGTGACTGCACGCTCGGCACGTCCATTCCGGGGTGTCCGGTCCCACGACGCAGCCAGTTGCGGCGAGCCACGGTAGGTGATCGAACGGATGGACCGGCATCCCCGGGGCACACTGAGCGGTTCTGTGTGCACCGCAGTGTGGGCACGGTGGATTTTTCGCCAGCATGTAGTCGATGAAGTTGGTGTGCCCAGACGTGGCCATCCTTCCGGTGCACTTGCGGCACAGGACGGCTGGGTAGTCGTCACCAGGTTCAGCCTGCCTGAAGATCCGTGATGCGGAATGAAAGTGAAGGCGATCACCGCTGTTGAACATTCGCAACGGCAGCGGTGAGCGGCAACCTGTGCAGTTTCCCCGCTCGTTCATCAACGTTCGGGCGTGGGCAGCTGTGGACGTCGGATCCAGCGTGTCGATGTCGCCGAAGTAGTGCGCATAGTGTGACTGGCCGGCCGTGAGAATCCGGTTCGCCAGTGCGTCGTCGACCGGCCCCGGGTCCGTGGGAAACGTGATGGACCATCGTTGTTCGAGTTCGGGAACGGTGGGCAAACCGTGGAGTTCGTACGGGCGTTCATCGACTTCAATCGGCGACGTGCCGTCGAACGGCGCAGCCACGGTCTCGATGCAGAGCAGCGTGCGAGGAGTGGTGTCGAGAACAGTGATCAGCAGGTCGCCGATGGCCATCTTTCCGCGCATGATCCAGGGATCGACACGGGCACGGGGTTCGAGAAACGCGACCACGGCATCGAGCCACGGCGTGCCGAGTGCGATGAATACGTGCTGACCGGAGCTCCGCGTGATCATCGAACGATTCTCGCAAGGGCTGCCGACAACGTCAGGCTTTGACCACCTTGCGCCCGAGCAGCGATGCAACCAGTCCGTCGACGAAGGTCGCCTGACGGCCGAGAGGATCGGAATCCGCTCCCGCAACGCTGCCGATCGAAATCGATCTCGTCAGGCCGGTCTCGCTGATGAATTCGGCGGCGAGGTGCGCTTCTCGGAATGTGAGGCCGCCCAGATGTGTCGTGTCGTCGACGCCGAGAACACGCCCGTCGATGATGTCCATGTCGAAGTGGACGTGGACGCCGTTCACACCCTGTCCCGCCGCGGCGAGAACGCGAGGCATCAAGGCCGCCATGCCATGGCGATCGATCTCGTCGATCGTCACCAGCAATACCCCGTACTCGTCGAGTGCGCGCTTGTGATCGACCGTGGCGTTCTTGACGCCCACCAAGACGGTGTTCTCCAAACTGGGGCCGTGCAGATCCGCCGCCGACGACAGCAGTTGTTCGATATCGCCGTGGGAGGCGAAAATGATTGCACCCAAATCGGTTCCGGGTTCGGTGGCAATCGGAATTCTGGTGTTCTGCCAGGCCTCGGTAGTGAGCCACAGCGGCAGCGTTGTGAGATCCGCGGCGGCGTTCTCGGCTTGAATGCAGTTGAAACCGATTCCGGACATGTCCTCGCGTAGACCGTGATCGAGGAGATGGCTTGCCAGCCCGGTAGTTTCGAGGTCGATCAATTCGACGGTCGCATTGGCATCGATCGGTTCGGTGCCCAGGACGTAGCGCTTTTCGACGTAGGGCGATGTCATCGCCATCAAGAGCGCGCCGTAATCGATCGTGAAGTCGACCGTGCCACCCAGTCGGTATTCGTCACCTGTTTCTCCGGCGTCGACGAGGAGGTGATCGCTACTGGCGCTGATCACCTTCAGACGCGGATCGATCGGGGTCAAGCCTTCCGGCGAGATGTCTTCGCGGCCGATGGACAAGATCAGGCGTCGACTCGGCTTGTCCTCGTTGTCGAAGACGGGGCGTCGGCCGAATGCGTCTTCCCCTGAGACTCCATACGGCCGCGACGGCTTGACCTTGGCCTCGATGATGTCCGCGGTGAGAGTGAAGGCATCGTTGTTCAGCAGTTCGTACAGTCCGGGGGGAGTAGGTGATTCGGCCAGAACAATGCTGGCGCCCAAACGCAGATGGTTGATCCCCTCGGGCATCGTGCCCGTCTCGAGTAGTGGCAGCGAGAACGTATTGCCGCCGGAAACGATCGGCAGTTCGATCGAGAACCGCTTCGTGATTTCGTCGGCTAGGTAGACCAGATTCGACAGGTTGTCGACGGTCGGCTGGATGCCACCGACGCACGCGAGGTTCGCGCCGATTCCGATCAGTCTGATGCCCTCGATGGGAAGGATTTCAGCGACTACGTCCAACGCCTCCGCCGGCAGGATTCCTTCGCGGAGATCTCCGAGGTCGATCATCAGCACGATGTCGTGGACGACTCCTCGCGTTCGTGCTGCTCTGCCCAGAGCAGCAATCGTCGTCAACTCGGAGTTGAGGCTGATGTCCGCGTAGCGGATCGTGTCGTCGATCTCGTTCAACGACGGTGCGCGGATCAGCATCAAGGGAACGGTGATGCCGTCGCGGCGAATGCGGGCCAGGTTGTCCAGGCGGGAGTCGGCGATCTGCGCGACGCCGCCGCGGACCATTGCTCGCGCCACCTTGGGGGAGCCACATGTAGATTTGCTGACGCCCGCCACCTCAATACCCTTGGCATTGGACGCTTCGACGAGGACGCGCGCATTCTGTTCGATACGACGCAGGTCGACGGTGATGGTCGGTCCGGTCATGATCTCCCCGTTTTCTCCGAAGGCGGTTCACGATCCGGGCATTCCAGACCGGACGGTTGGCGTGAGCTGGACAACTTTGCTCCAACTGTTGTGTCGCAGGACACTTACGTGCAGTATGAGGATACAACAGTTTCCTACCAGGCACTCTAGAGGAGCGTCGATGGCTACTCTCGTCAAACACGTACTTCGGCGCAAGCCGGCTTTGCAGATAGACCAGGAGACCGGCGCAGATACCAACGGCGGTGAGCTGACCCGCAGTATCGGTTTGGCGCAGTTGTCCATGTTCGGCATCGGCGCCACGATTGGCACCGGCATCTTCTTCGTCCTCTCGCAGGCAGTCCCGGTTGCCGGTCCGGCAGTGATCATCTCCTTCGTTGTTGCCGGTATCGTCGCGGGACTCACGGCGATCTGTTACGCGGAGTTGGCCGGAGCTGTCCCAGCGTCGGGCTCGTCGTATTCCTACGCTTACGCGACGCTCGGAGAGCTTCCGGCCATGGCCGTCGGCGCGTGTCTGCTTCTCGAGTACGGAGTCTCGGCCGCGGCGGTGTCCGTCGGATGGTCGCAATACTTGAACCAGTTACTGGGCAACCTCTTCGGGTTCCAGATTCCCGACGCGTTGTCACAAGCGCCGGAGCAGGGCGGCATCATCAATCTGCCCGCAGTGATCCTGGTGTGCCTGTGCGGTATTCTGCTCATTCGCGGCGCCAGTGAATCGGCCAAGGCCAACGCCATCATGGTCTCGATCAAACTCGCGATTCTGCTGCTCTTCATCGTGGTCGGCATCGCCGGATGGAACAGCAATCACTTCGCCGACTTCGCACCGTTCGGATTCAGCGGCGTCATGTCCGCCGCCGGAATCATCTTCTTCTCCTATATCGGCCTCGACGCAGTGTCCACCGCCGGTGAAGAAGTGAAGAACCCTCGTCGCAATCTCCCTCTCGCGATCCTCATTGCACTCGTGTCCGTCACCGCGATCTACATCGCCGTTGTCGCCGTGGCGATCGGTGCACAGGATTCCGCATCGTTCGAAGGTCAGGAAGCCGGACTGTCCGCCATCCTCGAACAGGTGACCGGATCTACCTGGCCGGGAACACTTCTGGCCGCCGGTGCGGTGATCTCGATCTGCAGCGTCACGCTCGTGGTCATCTACGGTCAGACCCGCATCCTGTTCGCGATGTCACGCGACGGCATGATTCCGTCGATCTTCCACAAGGTGAACCCGCGGACTCTGACGCCGGTGCCCAACACCATCATCGTCTGCGTCGTCATCAGCATTCTGGCCGGTTTCATTCCCATCAACTTCCTCGCCGAAATGACCAGTATCGGAACCCTGGTGGCCTTCCTTGTGGTCTCGATCGGGGTCATCATCCTGCGGCGCAGTGACCCGGACCTGCCGCGCAGCTTCAAAGTTCCCGGCTATCCGGTCACACCGATCCTCTCGATCCTGGGCTGCCTGTGGATCATCAAGGACCTCCGAACCGTCACGATCTACGTGTTCCTCATCTGGGTGACCGTCGCGATCATCTGGTACTTCGCCTACGGAATGAAGCACTCGCGCCTCGGGGCGAAGAACCGCGCCGAATTGGGATCGGAGTCCGAGTCATGACGCTGCTCGCGGGATACGCACCCGACGGTGACAGTTCCGGAACCGTCCATCTGGCAACGCTGTTGGCACGCTCGTCCGGTGAACCGTTGGTGATCTGCGCGGTGATTCCCTCGCCGCCACTGCCCGGAATGGCGCGTGTCGACGCCGAATACCACCAGCAATTGCGAGCCGAAGCCGAAGCGGCGCTGGCGAAAGCGCGGGCCGACATGCCCTCGGACGTCGACGTGACCTATGTCGTGCATGAGGCGCAGTCGACGTCGAGTGGCCTGCTCGATCTTGTTCACGAGCACGAAGCCAAGATGATCGTCCTGGATTCGTCTACGGCCGGGGTGTTCGGTCACGTGGCTCTCGGCAGTGTCACCTCCCGCTTGCTGCACAGCTCCGACGTTCCGGTCGCCCTGGCGCCGAGGGGATTTCGAACCAAGCCCGGTGAGGTGGTTCGCCGCGTCACCGCCGCATACTCGGGCACACCCGATCAAGACGATCTGGTGCTCGCCGCCGCGACCGTGGCTGCGCGTGTCGACGCCGGACTCAGACTGGCGGCGTTTGCAGTTCGCGCAAACGCGCAGTACACGACCACACTCGGGACCGAGGGGGATTCACCGATCATCTCCGAGTGGGCCGAGGTAGTCGAGCGCGAGACCAACGCTGCCTTCGAGCGCGTGCGTGCACTGCCCGAAATACCCGACGTCATGGAATCGGTTATCAGCCATGGTCGTAACTGGGCCGAGGCGCTCGAGGGCGTCGAGTGGGATCGAGGTGACGTTCTGACAGTCGGCTCGAGCAAGGCAGGTCCACTGGCCCGGGTCTTCCTCGGCAGTCGCGCAGCGAAGATCGTGCGGTACTCACCGGTTCCGGTGGTAGTGGTGCCGCGATCGGCGTCGACCCGAATAGTCGATCAGGCCGAAGCGGAATAGAGATCAGGGCCGACAAGCGGAGTGCTTGTCGACCCTGATCTTTCAGATCGAGCGGGAGAAGAGCGCGGGCTCGGAGCCGGGAACCTGAGAGACCTGTTCTCGGGCAACCAGATGGCGCAGGTGAGCTGCACCCTCGGACAGCGCCATCGTCTTGCCCATCGGGGAGATCTCGGCCCACGGCTTGTACCACTTCATCTTTGCCGCGACGTCCCACACGGTGAGCTTGTCGTCGGCGAACTCTTGCAGCAGGTGATCGAGTCGCTCCTGGTGATGCTCGATCAGCTCGCCGGCGCGGCCACCGACGTCGTCGATCGGAATGCCGTGAGCGCCGAGACCGCGGGTGATGTTCATGTTCTGCACGCGTGCGAGCGAGTGGAGGAAGTCGGCGAGGGCGTCTCGCTCGTCGAGGGGGTACACGAAGTTGCCGACGTGCGGTGTTGTCTTCTGCAGGACGTGGTCGCCGGTGAACATGACGTCGGCGTCGTCGAGGTAGAAGCAGACGTGGCCAGGCGTGTGGCCGGGGGTGTAGACAACGCGGAGGCCGCGGCCGGTGAGTGCGATGATCTCGTCGTCGGCGAGAAGACGGTCGGGAGCGGACTCGGGGCCCACGGGAGACTCACCCGCGGCAGCCAGTCGGAATGCATCACGGTCAGCTGCGGGCGCTCCAGCACGTTCCATGTTGTCGAGCTGGTACGCCATCCACTCCTCGTTACGCGCAGTGGCCATCTGATCGAACAGGTAGTGGTCGTCCTCGTGCATGGCGATCCAGGCGCCGGACGCCTCGCGGACCCGTCCGCACAGTCCGGTGTGGTCCGGATGGAAGTGCGTGACCACAACGCCCTCGATGTCGGTCACCGAATGCCCGATCTCGGCGAGCCCCGCGTTGAGGCCCTGCCAGCCGTTGTCGTCACCCCAGCCAGCGTCGACCAAGATCAGTCCGCCGGGGGATTCCATGGCGTAGACGAGCGTGTGCCCGAGCGGGTTGTCCGTGATCGGGACAGGAATCTGGAATATGCCATCACCGATGGCTGCCGCACCATTCATAACAAGTACCTCTTAACGAGTAAGGGAACGCACTCTTAGTACTTCATGTTTACCGTGCGCTTGATTGGTCGGTGACACAGGTCCTGCCTGGCGGGAGTTCGGCATGTTTTCGGTCGACTTCGGATCGGTGAGAGTTTTATCGACTGAATGGTCTCCTTGAGTCGAAAGTTCCTGCTGAATAGCGTATTTCGCGAATTCGTTGCGTTGGGCGCTTCCTCGGATCGCGGATCCGTCGAGCAGTCGCGCACTAGCCTCCGAGGGACAGGCGCGCTGTGAGGTTATCGAGAAAGACGGGTCATGCGTTTTCAGGTTCTGGACATCATTTTCAACCCACCCCATCCAGTGACCGGCGAGGAAGTTGCCCCGTCCGACCGGCTCAACCGTGTCGTCGAACTGGCGGTTCTCGCCGAAGAACTGGGTATCGATTCGTTCTCGGTGGGTGAGCGCCACGCCGGGCCGGTTCTTTCGTCGGCGCCAACCGTCGTTTTGGGGGCAATTGCGCAGGCCACAGACAGAATCCTGCTCTCGACGGGTGTCACCGTTCTGTCGCTACTCGACCCGATTCGAGTCGCCGAAGATTTCGGAACCATCGATCAGCTGAGCCGGGGACGCCTCGAGATCGTGATCGGCAAGGGCAACGAGGTCCTTCAGTACCCGCTCCTCGGGTTGGATATCGCCAAGCAGTACGAATACCTCACCGAGAACTATGAACTCCTCAAACTGCTGATCAGCGAGGAAAACGTCAAGTGGGTGGGGACTCACCGACCATCGCTCGAGGACGCGACGACGCTACCGCGTCCCTACGACGGACCGTTCCGTATCTGGCATGGATCGGCTACCTCGTTCGAGGCCGTCGAACTGGCGGCGAAGTGGGGCGACCCCATCGTCACCGCCAACGCCTTCCAGCCTCGTGAGAACTACAAAGTGCTGATCGACCACTACCGCGAGCAGTACCTGGCGTACGGGCACGACCCGTCCAAGGCGTACGTCGGATCGGGTTCGGGCGGATTGTTCCTCGCCGACACGACCGAACAGGCGATCGAAGAGTTCCGTCCGATCTACGAAGGCGCCGTTGCGCAGGCCGACAAACGCAAGCACGATCCCAAAGCGGTCGGAAAGTCGACGAGCTTCCGGACGATCGAGGAAGCCGTCGACCGCGGGCCGGCGTTGGTCGGGTCTTCGGAGCGAGTCGCCGAGAAGATCCTCGATTATCACGAGAGCTACGGCCACGATTTCCAATCGGTGTCGGTCAATCACGTGCTCGACTTCGAGCAGCAGAAGGACACCCTGCGCCGATTTGCGGAAGAGGTTATCCCGCTGGTGAAGGCCGAACTGTCGACGACACTGTGGACGTCGGTCGACAAAGATCGGGCGAAGGGTTTTACCGCCGTCGCCTGAGCCGTCAGATTTCGGTTGTGCCATTTGTGCTTCAGTTTGCGCGGCATATGGTCGTCTTCCTCCCGGGCGGAGGCAGTAAAGCCGCTTCGGATCAGGATTCTGTCTTCTACAGCAACACCGTGGACGAGGACGGCGCAGTCAAGCTCTCCGTCGGCAGTGCGAGTGATAGTGGGCCGAGTGTCCGCGTAGATTTCGATGCTCTACCTGCGGGTCGCCAACTTGCTGTCCCCGCAGCAGCAGTCGATGGCGACAATTCTTTCGGCGACTTAGGAGCAGTCTCAGTCGGTTTAGGGTCCCGACGGAAAACTTGCCATTTCTGTACTCGGCCTTGGACTGTCGAACGAACGATGGTTCTTGCCGATCTATCCGCCGCGCAGATGTTTGGCGCCGTCGGGCGGCAGGTCAGGGGCATAACCACGGACTTGGCGCTATTGCTGTCCCGGTTACGGTGTCGAGGTGGGCGACTGACCTCGATTTCGTTCTCTGAAAAGTGAAGTGAGATCCAGCCGCATTGCGGCGAGTGCGGGCCAGCCGAAACGACTCGGAGCTCGCCGATATACCGCCATGCGAAAATAGCCGGCTGCGACGCTCAGCGTCGAGGCCCTGGCGTTGACAGCGTGGCTCATACACTGACAACGCGTCGACTGAAGTTACGACAACGATGACAACTGCGGAGCCTTCAAGTACACCGAAACCTCGGCTCTCAAAGCGACAACCAGGCAGGTGCCGGTGGGTCTTGGTGAGCAAGCTGAGAGCAGTTCCGGAGCGGTCACGTTGCATCGAGTTGATTACCCGGTTACTTCCAGTGGCACCGCGAGCCGGATATAACCAGCCGGTATGGAATTCGCCGTCGCAGATCTCAAGGGGTGCCCGAGATTCAGTACGGATTTTCTGCATCGGCCTTCAGATCCGCCGCATCGGGCGCTGTCACATATACGTTCGGGAATGTTCAGGTTCGGATCGCACGATCCGACCCATTGTCACAGTTTATGCTTGTGGATGGTTTGCGATCCCCGATTACTTGATCGTTGACGTAGCCGCATGACGAATACCGCGACATACCCGCAAATAATCGCGAGGACCCCATTCGAGCGAAGCCGATCTCGATAATTGGCTGACCTAATGCTGTGGTCGCGAACGAAATTTGGCAAGCTGGTCGCGGAGGTGTCGGTCCTCCTCTGTACGGTATTGCGAAGTTAGCGCAGAGAATCCGTTCGAGATTTTCGGCGGTGCTCATCTTTTTCGAATCTTTGTAGCGAACAACAGTAATGGTTTAGGTGATACCAGGGTTCGACCTTCGAGAGGGACATGGTTGTGAAGATTGTATTTCTGCACGGAATCGGTGACGGCGATCCGAAATCGAGTTGGCTCGAAGGTCTCGACCGCGGTCTCGAACAGGCCGGTTTCGGCGCGGTCAATCGGGATATGGTCATCGCACCTCACTACAGTTCGTTCCTCACAACAAACGGTATTGGTGCGAAGCTGCCCCCGGTGACGTACAAACCGCGCGACGACTCGGCCAGTCGCCGCGGCTTTGAGCGGCGCCAGGCGAGAGTCCAGCGGATTCTGGGTCTCGAGGGCGGGGTCCGTACCTTCGGTTTCCATCGTGTGCCCGGGCAGGTTCTCGCTCCACTGCAGCAGGCCGCGATCGGATCGCTATCACTCTTGGATCTGCAGCAAGTACGCAAGTACGTTCGGGAGGAACCGGTCCGCGGAGCGATCCTGCGGCACATCCTTGACCATCTGCCCACCTCTGGCGAGATCATTCTGATCGGCCACAGCCTGGGCAGCGTCATCGCGATCGATCTTCTCGACCACCTTCCTGAAAATGTCCATGTCCGCAGGTTCATCACCATCGGTAGCCCGGCGAATGTGCAGGCCGTTCACGACAGCAGCGAGCGATTGCTCAAGAAGTTTCCGTACGGCCGGGTCGATGACTGGTCGAACTTCCTCGATGTCGGCGACGTCGTCACCGGCGGCAGGGGGCTGGCGACCACCTTTCCCGGCGCCCAGGATTTCGTCATCGACAACGGCGCATCCCATGCCTCTGGGGCGTATCTCGGACATCGCGCCCTCGCCATGCTGGTTGCAGATCTTCTGTACCCCTCGAAGGAAATCGCCATCCGCACATCGGATATCGCGGTTCGTCTCAATGACAACGAGGCCTCGGTGTTGTTGATGCTGCACTACGCGCATGCGGTCCACCGCAACCTCAAAGACAAAGCGCTGGCCGAACGCTACCGACATGCACTCGACATCGTCCAGGACAACATCGTCGCTCAAATAGAGCAGGCCGCGTCAGTGAGTGGACAGCCCGTCGCAGTCGAACTACAGCAACTGAGCAATGGTCAATTGCCGATGATTCCGCATCGATGGGAGATCCACGAAGTGGTCGGCGAGTTGGTGGTGCTCGCGCTGACGAACATCATCGATCCGTATGAACTCGAAATTGGCAACGCCCCCCGCGACGCACTCGCCGACATCGCCGTCGAATTGGGGTTCGTGCGTCAGCTCGGAAAGACAGTGAGCACCGCCCTCGAAGACGTCCAGAAATGCTTGGACAGTCGCGGTGGCGTCCCCTGGGGCAGGGTAATTACAGCCGCAGTCGGTCTCGCCTTGGTCGCGGCCGGACCTGTCGGGCTTATGCTCGCAGCGCCGGCTGCCGCGGCAGGTGGCGCCGCTATCGTCGGCGGGCTTGCAGCATTCGGGCCGGGAGGGATGATCGGTGGTCTCGGAATGCTTGGTGGTTTGGCCGGAGCGGGCGCGGCGGTGGCCGCGGGCGCGGTGGTAGGCGGCGGTGCCCCCGATCAGCCGATCACGGATTCGACAACGTTGATCCTGCGGGTATCGACCGAGCATGCACGCAAGATGCTCGGCCTTCCTCATGACGAAGCGCTCTGGTACCAGTTGGCGGATGTGGAGACGAAACTCTCCGCCCGAATCAACCGCCTGACGGCGTTCAGCGATCCGAAGTCGGGGCAGTTGACTCAGCTGCAGGCAGCCAAGTCGACAATCACGAAACTGATGGCATTCATGCTCGATCGAGGATTGGCGCCGCGAGCCATCGAAGCAGCAACTGGAGAGAAGCCCTTAGCTGACATTGAAAAGGAACTCGTCGACTTCACAGCGCTGACGTAACGCGTTTCAGTGGCTGGTGAACGTCATTTAAGTCGCGAAGGCACTTGCCTCACTTACTAGTGATACGGAATTGACCACACTCTTGCTTCGATTACCGGCGGACAGGTTGCGGAGCCAGTGTCGGTCTGCGCAAAGATCAATGAAGCGCACTGGGCCATTGGTCAGTACGGATACGCAGTAACGCGCAACTCGCTTCCTCCTGTCAAGGCTCTCGATCGGTCAATCAGCGTCGGAACTAGTCGATACGCCGACCACTGTCACGAGTGCCGCCAACACAAAGGAGTGCTACCGAAAACTGGTGAACGCCGAATCCGAAGCGGGAAAGCTGGCTGCGCTCAACTTCTCGTTCGGGCGGTCGTTCGGGGGCTCGGTGCTGGCGCGATGTTGTCGATCACAGGCGAGAGAACTCGCAACTCCGTAACGAGTTTTCTCGTCTGCCGATTATCAATGTGAGCGAATCGCTACCGCGTGAAGGCGGCACGATGCGGAGAATGCTAACGGCGATGATCGCCGGAGTTGCTCGTTCGACACAACAGCGTGCGGGAACGCACAGGAGACTGACATGAAGAGAGCGCTTATCCTCGCTGTTGGCGCATTGCTCTCGTCGTTCAGTCTTTCTGCTTGCGGCGGCCCAGGCACAGACTTGCCGTCGACAACCCCATCAAGCTCATCGTC
This sequence comes from Rhodococcus sp. T9N, assembly GCF_024436645.1. Classification (NCBI taxonomy): domain Bacteria; kingdom Bacillati; phylum Actinomycetota; class Actinomycetes; order Mycobacteriales; family Nocardiaceae; genus Rhodococcus; species Rhodococcus sp. T9N. The sequence continues at coordinate 28,292 of NZ_JAMSKS010000016.1, forward strand.
AACAGCCGTCCCGGCAACTGAGTCCGTAGTACCTCCCCCAAGTAGCACACCCGAGGTCGCGCCGATCACCTTCGTATGCGGCGATCTCTCCCTCTACCAGTCAGGTACCGCGTTGTACTCCGATAACACCACTGGCTACGAGGCATCCTGCGACACCTATGTGCCTCCGGCAACTACACAAGCTTCGGAAAGGGTTCTACGGTACTGCGATTACCCGGGAACTGCGGTGTACACCGATGGCTCGTACTCCACGACCGATCCGGCCTGTGCGGAGATGCGTGCGGAGGCGAACACGAATCCCGGAGGTGGTTACCCATATGACCCTGACGAAGACCGGAACGGTGATGGTGTCGTAAACGGATACGAACGCTGCGGTGTTAAGTGTGGCAAAGAGCCGACCAGCGGTGATATCCAAACGCAGCACGGCTGCGAGCAGGGCTACATCACCGGACCTGCGTGCGAGCCGTACTCAGGCTGATCTTGGGGCGGCCTCGCCCGCAATCCCAGTCGTCTGGTTGGTACTGCGACATCTAGGGGGCGTTGCGTCGTTGAATTACGCCGACGAAAGTAGCTGTAGGCGAATGTTTTTCGCGATTCAGGCGCGTTCGGCGTCTAAATCGGCGACTGATATGAGCGATCGGCCAAGCCGCACAAAGGAATAGCAGGCCAACCCGTCGTGGTCTGTTGGATGAGTTCGCTGCCAGGCCGAAGGTCATTGCGCTGCACAGTCGCGAAACCGGCAGTGACGATCTTTCCGTCGTCGTTCCTGCCACGCAGTCGATTTTCATTCGGTCGCTTTCGGTCGTCCCGTGGAGCGACGACAAACGTAAGCGTGCGCGAATCTCTGCAATCGCAGAGATGCACGCACGCAAAACTAGCCGTGAGGTATTGCTTACTTGCTGGGCGTCGAGGTGACCGCCCTGATGCTGAGCTCGCCGTCTGCTTCATCGCCGCACGCACAGTCACAGTCACCGCCGCAACCGCCGGGATTGCAGTCTCCGGCGTAGCTGTCGTCATCGGCGTCGCAGTCGAGGTCTCCGCCGAAGGATTCAGCAAAATCGTCGTCGAGTTCGTGAGTGAAGTCGTGAACCTCGTCGATCAGGTTCAGCAGATGCTGCGGAGCGAAGGGATCGGCGTCGAGCATCGTGGAGACCAGTAGGTGGTCGCCGCTGAAGGCGAAGCGCAGGCGTGGCCATTCCTGCGCGAGTTCGATCAGTTGAGTCGCAGCGTGCGAGGGATTGCCGAGGCCCGTCAGGACCGAGGACCAGACGTTGATCTGAGGGCCGTCATCCGCAACAGTTACGTAGACGACAAACCCGTGAACCGGCACGACGATGTCGCCATCGTCATCGGTGGCAGGCTCACTGCCCAGTAGTTCGGCGAGGGTCTGGACGCACAGGCGAACCAACTCGTCGCGCTCATCCGTCACCAAGGCAATTGCGCCGTTGATGTGGAGGGGCTGGTCGGCGGTCGTGTCTTGGTCGCTCATGGATCCTCATGTTCTGTGCCAGTCCGAGCAGGCGCTGGGCACTGTTTTCGTACGGTAGCTGTCAGGTCTACGGTAATCGGCGCACACTATTGTCCGCGCAGTGGATGATCAAAGATGCCTGGGTAGGTCCGTGTTGATCTGGACTTGACAGCCGACCAGCGACGAGATGCGAGCCCCGACAAATCGGGCAACCTTGTGGCAGTGAGTATCTCGGCTGTCGGTAGGTAGATCTAGCCTCCATACATGACGGGTCAGCGAGTTCGGCGAGCTTCACATCTGCGTTTGGTACCTGCACATCAAGCGACGCAAAGCCAGATGAAGGTCCTTACGCCGAGGCAGATGCGGAATCAGCGTCGACGGCCGGAGGTGGCGAACTTTGTCATGCGGATCGAACTCGATTGCATCACGCCGCCTATTTGGAGACGGTTTTCGGTCCCGTCGAATATCGAACTGGACCAACTTCATTCGATTGTGCAGGCGGTGATGGGGTGGGGAGATCAACACGCTCATCAGTGGGTGAGTGTCCATCATTCAACGGACAATGGCCCAGATCGGTATATCGCGCCAGAGGTGATCGAGCGCGACGGATACCAGGAAGACGAGTTTGGTGAGGACGAAGTCCGGATCGACGAGGCAGTTACCGCGGTCGGGGAGTACGTCCGTTATGAGTACAACGCCCGCGCAAGGTGGAGTCACACGTTGGTTCTCGAGCAGATTGTCGAAGACCAGCCGATTTCTGAGCCATCCTGTCTCGACGGCGAGAGAGCGTGCCCGCCGGAGGATTCTGGCGGTCCGATCGGGTATCGCGAGTTCCTGAACGTGCAGGCGAGTACCGGACTGTTCGATCCCGAACGTTTTGTTCCCGCAGAGTCCAATGCAGCAGTCACCATTGCAGTGGCACTGCATAAGTCACCACCTGTGGGAAGCTCGGTGTTCGAGAAGTTCTTGCGCCGCCTGTCGGTTCATTCCGCGCCGAAACTGTTTGCCGCAGTTGCCAAATCGGAGCTTCGTGGCGGATATGACAACTATTTCGAGGTGATGCGTGAAGGAGTAACCCGCCAACTGCTGTGGCTGCTGAACTCCGCGCGAGGTGGTGGGATTGTTTTGACGGCGTCCGGGGCACTTCCTTCGGACCATGTTGCGGCCGCCCGAGACGAACTCGATTGGGACAGTGACGGGATCGATGTCATGGCAGGGAGTGACTCGCAATTAGCAGTACTCGTTGAAGTCGCAAAGACACTGAGATTTGTCCGGAAACTCCGAGGCACATTGCTTCTGACTTGACTCGGCGCGTCAGTGCTTGCATATGAAGGCGAGCTGTGGCGTCACATCGTGTCGGCCATGCCGTTGGGAAAGGGTGAGTTGGCGCAGGAAGCCGGCCGAATTCTGTTCCTTACGTTGGCTGCCGGCTTGTCGGAGTCCGAACGTAGTGAAGTGATGATCGAAGGCCTCACGGCATTGGGTTGGTCGACAACAGACGGAACACGACTCGGGGACGACGATTGGACGTGGATGGTGCGAGACACTCTCGTGTACTTGCGAATGATCGGGGCGATTGTCTCCAATCCGCTGGACCAGCATGTTTCCGCCGATCCCGAGTGGGGCCGACGGTTTGCCAGGATGGTCCTGTCGATGTAGGTATGCGATCGAATCGAGCATCGATTTCAATCGATGCGGAGTTGTTATATGCGCTGGAAGCGCACGATTTTACTGCGGCGGAAACATGAATATTTTCGGGTGGGAAAATATCGGAGTTTTTGTTCGAAATTGCCATCATGCTATGGTCGATTCTCAGTTGTTGAATTGCGTGGTCGAGTCAAAAGCTTGCGCAGAAGATTTATTTTGTGGAGGTTGGGTTTCCGAAAAGACGAAGTGCGTGTTGCTAGTCAATTGAATATGTGACCGGTGTTGGTATGGCGGTCGCTCCTAGGGCGTGCAGAAACGAAGCGCAAAGATCCTGAACAGGGGTTTTGTGCTTTGCTCTGCCGATTATGTGCGAAGGATGTGGCATGTGACGGGGTCCGACATGGTCCAGTTCAGTACCTTGGTAATTGTTTCACTGCTTGTTGCCTTTTATGGTGGAACATTTCTGATTTCTCTTCGTATTGGTAAGAAACAGGAAAATGCCGACGGTTTTATGACCGCCGGAAACAAATTAGGATTTGGTGTTTCGGCCGCGAGTATGACGGCCACCTGGATTTGGGCGTCGTCGATGTATGCATCCGCCACTTCTGGCTACACCTACGGAATCTCCGGCCCCATTCACTACGGTTTATGGGGCGCGTTGATGATTCTCTTCATTTATCCGTTTGGCCAACGAATTCGCAAAGTAGCGCCGAAAGCCCACACACTGGCTGAGGTCATGTACGCGCGGCACGGACGCTCGAGTCAGCTGATGCTCGCGGGCTCCAATATCGTCGGCAGTCTCATCAGTTTGATGTCGAACTTCCTCGCCGGTGGTCTGCTGATCGCATTGCTTTCGCCGTTCAACTTCATCCAGGGTGTGTTCATCGTTGCGCTGGGCGTTTTGCTGTACACGCTGTGGTCGGGCTTCCGCGCTTCGGTCTTGACCGACTTCGTTCAGCTGATCGGAATGCTCGGTGCGGTAGCGGTTTTGGTGCCGTTCATCTTCTTTGCGGCGGGGTTCCCGGCAGCCTTCGAATCCGGGGCAGGCAACCTTACTGCTGAGCAGGGCAACTTCTTCTCAAGCGTTGCCTTCTTCGAGCAGGGCGCGCCGTACATCGCGGCAGTTCTTGCCTACGCAATCGGCAACCAGACCATTGCCCAACGTCTGTTCGCGGTCCGCGAAGACCTGATCAAGCCCACCTTCATCACCGCAACCGTCGGATACGGCGCAACGGTCATTGGTGTCGGAATGCTGGGTGTTCTCGCTCTGTACCTCGGAATCGAGCCGATGGATGGTGACGTCAACAACCTGATTCCGCAGATGGCCGCGTCGTATCTGCCCGGAATTTTGCTGGCCGTCTTCTTTGTCATGATCATCGGCGCGCTGTCATCGACGGCAGACTCGGACCTTGCTGCGCTCTCGTCCATCGTGATGACCGACGTTTACGGCCAAGCCGTCGCAGGCAAGGCCAATGCGAACCCTCGACGGATGCTGCTCATCGGCCGAGTAACGATGATAGTTGCCACGGCGGCGGCTATCTCCTTGGCAAGTCTGCAACTGAGCATTCTTGATCTGTTGGTGTTCGTCGGCGCGCTGTGGGGCGCGCTGGTGTTCCCGGTTATCGCGAGCTTCTATTGGGGAAAGGTCACCAACAAGGCCTTCACTGTGTCGGTTCTGGTGGCGCTTGCCGCCTTCTTGCCCGTCCGATTCAGTTGGGTGCCGATGGATGGGATGTTCGGGCTCTTCTTCGACATCGTTGCCGTTATCGGTATCGGAGTGGTGCTGGGACTCATGGTATTTGGATTCTTCGGTCTGAAGGTTGCGCAGATCGTCGGTGGCCTGGCGATCGTGCTGTCCGCGCCGTTCGCGATCGGCTTCCTGCACGATTACCCAACGCTCAGCGGATCTTTGGTGGCCTATGCCGTCAGTACCGTCGTGTGCTTTGCGATGTCCGTCAATCAGCGTGAGACGTTCGATTTCGAACTGATCAAGCAGCGGACGGGAGACTTCGACGATGACGAGCTTCCTGCCGTGGGAGCGTCCAGAAAGTAACCGTCGAGACAAGTGGAAGGAATACGAATGAGTACAGCTCTACTGACCATTTATGTTCTGATCTGGCCGGCGTTGGTCTTGGTCGTGCTGGGAGTCATCAGCAAGGGATTCTTCAAGGATTGGGCAACCGCTCGCCGCAACGGTGAGGATCTGGTCTAACTTTTCACGCCGCCACCGACGGACTTCTTGTCGGTGGCGGCGGTCATATTGCGTCGGACACTGGGGGCAGCGTTATAGTTGCCCAGTGCAACACGACGGAGCAATGGCGCTCACCGGTCCACCAGCCGTTCATGACGAGCTGGTGCACCTGACGCGGCAGTTGATGACGGGGGATCGGCATTCCGATGACCACCCGTCGATCGCCCAGCATTCGTTCCTCTCCTTCATCGGCCGCAATGACGGATGCAAGGCCACGGAGATCTCCGAAGTCTTCGGCGTCAACCGCTCGACCATCTCGCGCCAAGTGCGCGGGTGCATCGAGGCAGGCTGGGTATATGCCGATCCGGGATCCGTTCGTCAGGGCAATCCGCTGCACCTCACGGAGGCTGGCCGCAAATACCTCGACGCCGCCGACGCGCGTCGGCTCGACCAAGTCGCCGGCAGGCTGCACGATTGGACCGAGTCCGAGGTCGCAGACTTCGCCCGCGCACTCCACCGCTTCAGAACCAGCATCGAATCGCAGACCAACGGAGATGACACCCTGTGAGTGAGTACAGCGCCAAAGCCCAGTTCACCATCTCCGACAACGAGTCCGTGGTGCACACCGTCTTCACTCACGCCGAGCGCACGCCCGAACTGACGGTGTTCTCCCGCCCCAAGGGCGAGGTTTGGGTAGACGTCACAGCCAAAGAGTTCGCCGAGCAGGTCACCGGCGTCGCAAACGGTCTCATCGCCGCTGGCGTGCAGGCAGGCGACCGCGTCGCACTCCTCTCGGCGACCCGATACGAGTGGACGCTCTTCGACTTCGCCATCTGGGCGGCCGGCGCCGCTACCGTCCCGATCTACGACTCGTCGTCTCAGGGGCAGGTCAGCTGGATCCTCGGAGACTCCGAGGCCGTCATCGCAATCGTCGAAACCGGCGCGCACGAGCAGCTGTTCCAGGACGCGCCAAGCACTCTCAAAGCCGTCATGCAGATCGACGACGGAGCAGTCGAGAAGCTAACCGCACAGGGTGCCGACGTCGACGACACCGAGCTGAAGAAGCGACTCGCGGGCATCAAGGCCGACGATCTGGCGTCACTCGTCTACACCTCCGGCACGACAGGCCGTCCCAAGGGATGCATCCTCACGCACCGCAACTTCCTGTCCGAGGTGCGCGGGATTCTCACGGCATCGATCGGCAAGGTGGCGGTTCCGGGAAACCGAGTCCTGACCTTCCTGCCGCTCGCTCACGTACTGGCCCGCGCGGTGTCCCTCGCGACGTTCGAAGCTGGTGCGTCGCAGGCCCACTGGTCCGACTTTGCCACCATCACAACCCAATTCGAGCGATACAAGCCCAACACCATCCTCGGTGTTCCGCGGGTATTCGAAAAAGTCCGTGACGGCGCAGCACGCAAGGCGGAGTCCGGTGGAAAGATTCCGGGCGCGATCTTCGCTTTCGCAGAAACCACTGCAAAGGAATACAGCCAAGCTCTCGACAAAGGCGGTCCCTCGCTGATCTTGAAGGCGAAGCACGCAGTGGCAGACAAGCTCGTGTACTCGAAGCTTCGTGAAGCTCTCGGCGGCGAATGCTGGTTCGCGATCTCCGGCGGCGGCGCCCTGACTCCTGAGCTGGGGCACTTCTTCCGTGGGCTCGGAGTTCCGATCTACGAGGGTTACGGTCTCACTGAAACCACTGCGGCGCACTGCGTCAACGTCCCGGGTGCTCAGAAGATCGGAACCGTCGGACAGCCGATGGGCGGCAACGGGGTTCGCATCGCCGAGGACGGCGAGATCGAACTCAACGGCGGGGTTGTCTTCAAGGGCTACTGGAAGAACGACAAGGCCACCGAAGAGTCGTTTGTCAACGGCTGGATGCGCACCGGGGATCTCGGTGAACTCGACAGCGACGGTTACCTTTCCATCACGGGACGCAAGAAGGATCTACTGGTGACGGCGGGCGGCAAGAACGTCTCGCCCGGCCCGATGGAAGACCGTATCCGTTCACATTCCATCGTCTCGCAGGCAGTCGTCGTCGGTGACGGGAAGACCTACATCACGGCGCTGCTGACCGTCGACCCCGAGGTGTTCGAGAAGTGGAAGGCCGAGAACGGCAAGCCTTCTGGTGCCACCGTCGCCGAACTACGTGACGACAAGGACCTTCGAGCGGAGCTGCAGAAGGCCGTCGACGACGCCAATGCCGCTGTCTCACATGCGGAGTCGATCAAGAAGTTCGTCATTCTCGATCGCGATCTGACCGAGGAAGACGGTGAGATGACAGCGACGCTCAAGATCAAGCGCAATGTCGTCGTCGATCGGTTCTCGAAAGAGATCCAAGGAATGTACGCGAAGAGCTAGGCGCGTTTGGGGAACTGCTCGCGGTAGGCCATCACGTCATCGAGGCGGAACCTGCGGTGGGTGCCGCGTAGTTCGATCGGAAGTTTCCCGGCGTCGGCGAGTTTGCGTACATACGTGTCCGAAACGCCGAGGATCTCTGCTGCCTGCGAGGTGGTGAGGAGTTCTGCGACGGGCCCGAGGGCGACGCTGTCTCCGGCAGCGAGGTAGGTCAGGAGCTGCACGACGGCGTCGCCGACCGACGGCGGAATCTCGATGCTCACGCCGTCGAACGCCAGCGTGGTCGTGTCCGTCGAGGTTGCGGCTCTCTCGGCCAGGGCCGTTTTGATTCGCTCGGCAGCGTCGCCGTCGACTGCGGAAACGATGTGGTCGATGCTCACGCGGTATATCTCCGATCGAAGGCAGTGTTTCGCAAGCATAGACAGCGACAGTGTCCGTCGGCACGCTGGCTAGCGCCGTGTGCGTTGCATTACATGAGTGCCGTGAGTGGGAAACTATTTACCCACGTAGATCGGAATTCGAAGGTTTTGGCGCCCAAAGATATTCGACTCGACGCATATGTAACTCACCAAATTTGGTGTACCCGCAAGTAACATCCTGAGCGTGGCTAGACGATCGGTAACGGTGAGATTCGACGTAGAGGAACTGAGGGCCCTAGAGACCCTCCAAGAGCTCACGGGCGCGGACATTTCCAGCGTCATACGTGAAGCTGTGATCGAACATGCTCGTCGATGTGTTGTGCAGGGAAAGCCCCGCGACATCACCGAGCGACGTAAATCGCTGACCTTGCAGGAAGCCTTCGCCAAGTACTCCGCGTTGTGCACCGACGAGGAGCGGGAAGCGTCGTAGCGCTCTGTCGATGCGGCGGTGACTGGTTGAGTTCACAGTGATTCTGACTGTGGCGCTGGGTAGTTCGTTCGAGGAATATTGCGGCAACAGAAGTGTTGCGTAGACCTCTGACAGGAGCTGGCCAGTGACGGACGTCCTCGAACTCTCCACCGATGTATTGGTGATCGGTGGTGGCCCCGCCGGCGCATGGGCAGCGTTGCGCGCGGCCAAGGCCGGTGCAGACGTCGTCCTGGTCGACAAGGGCTACTGCGGAACGAGCGGCGCAACGGCCCCCTCCGGAACAGGTGTTTGGTACGTCGAACCGGATACGACTGCCCGTGAGCGGGCGAAGGCCGGTCGTGAGGCGCTCGGCGGATATCTTGCCGACCACCATTGGATGGACCGCGTCCTCGAGCAGACCTACTCCAACATGGATCTCCTCGCGGTGGAGGGCAGATATCCGTTCCCCGTCGACCCCAGCACGGGCAAGCAGATCCGTACCGGCTTGCAGGGACCTGAGTACATGCGACGGATGCGCACCTGGATTCGTCGAGCCGGGGTGCGGATCCTCGACCATTCGCCGGCACTGGAGTTGTTGGTGGACGGTGAGGGCCGAGTTCGCGGAGTCGCCGGATACCAGCGTCACGAACATCAGGACTACCGCGTCTCAGCAGGCGCGGTAGTGGTCGCCAGCGGAGGTTGTGCGTTTCTGTCCGGTGCGCTGGGTACCAACGTCGATACCGGTGACGGTGCATTGATGGCAGCGGAAGTCGGAGCGGAGTTCTCCGGAATGGAGTTCTCGAACGCGTACGGGATCGCGGCGGCCGGATCGACGATCACCAAGACGGCTTACTACGCGTACGCGACGTTCTTTCACGCAGACGGAAGCGTGCTCGAAGGTGCCGGTTCGGCGAAGGGGAGGTCCGTCATCGCCAGCACGTTGCGGAACGAGCCGGTCTTCGCGCAGATCGATCGGGCCGACGCCGAGGTGCAGCGTCGAATGAGGCTGGGGCAACCCAACTTCTTCCTGCAATTCGATCGCCGCGGAATCGATCCCTTCACCGACAAATTCGAGGTCGGCATGCTCGCTGAAGGCACGGTGCGCGGCACTGGGGGAATCAACGTCGTCGACGACGATTGCGCGTCATCCGTTCCAGGACTGTTTGCCGCCGGGGACGCTGCGACCCGAGAGCGAATCTGCGGAGGGTTTACCGGCGGGGGAAGTCACAACGCCGCGTGGGCGATGTCTTCTGGTTCGTGGGCGGGAACCGGTGCTGCGCGCTATGCGCAGTCGGTCGGACGCGGGGCTACCAGTGGTCTACGCGGAGCCGGAACCGTCGGATTGCGTAAGCCGGCACGAACCGGGTTTGCTGCCGACTATGTGGTGAAAGCTGCTCAGGCGCAGCTGATTCCCTTCGACAAGAACTACCTCCGCAGCGGTGATCGAGTATCCGCAGCGCTCGGTGAGCTCGAATCGCTGTGGGGTGCAGTGAGTGCGGATCTGGGCGCGGATTCTGCAGGGCGGATGGCAGCGCGGCAGGCTGCCGCGATCACGGCCGTCGGTCGCTGGATGTATCACTCGACGTTGGCGCGGACCGAGACTCGGGGAATGAGCAAGCGGGACGATTATCCTGAACTCGATGTGACGCAGCACCATCACGTTCTTACCGGCGGTTTGGATGCGGTGTGGACCCGAACTTCTGAATCCGCCGGGTCTGCACTGGTGGCGTCATGATCGAGCTGGTTTCTGCGCCTGACTGCATCGGCTGCGACAAGTGCGTAGACGTCTGTCCCACAGATGTTTTCGACCGGACGCCGTCGGGTGTCCCGGTGATTGCGCGCCAATCGGATTGCCAGACCTGCTTCATGTGCGAGGCATATTGCCCGACGGATGCGTTGTATGTGCATCCGCAATCCACACCATTGGAAACGGCCGATGTGATCGAGGACGATCACATCGGCCGCTACCGAGAGAAGATCGGATGGGGCAAGGGGCGGGCACCTGGGTCGCTGACCGCGGTGGGTCCCGAGGTGCCCCGTCCGGTCACGACCTGACGAGAATCTTGACCGCAGTGTCGTTGTGCTCGATCAGAGTGGTGAATCCTTCGGAGATCAACTCTTCGAGCTGAATACGACCGGTGATGAATGGCGCCAGATCGACGACACCGTCCTGGACCATCTTGATGACCGCTTCATGGTCACGGACGTACGCGATGGTTCCGCGTAGATCGATCTCCTTGAGGACCAGCTTCTGCATGTCGATGGTCGCGGGCTTGCCCCAAATCGACACGTTGACAACAACTCCAGCAGGCCTGACCGTGTCGAGCATGGTGTCGAGTACTGCGTTGACGCCTGCGCACTCGAAACCGATGTCTGCGCCGATGCCTCCGCTGAGTTCGAGGACGCGCGCTTTGACGTCTTCGGTGGTGGGATCGATGACGTAGTCGGCGACTCCACTGGAGAGGGCCTTGGCTTTGCGGGCTTCGCTGAGTTCGGTGACGATCGTCGTGACACCCAGACCCTTGAGGACTGCCGCAACGAGTAGTCCGATCGGTCCGGCTCCGCCCACGATGGCGACGTTGCCGCTTTCGGCTCCACTGCGTACGACGGCGTGATGGGCGACGCTCAACGGTTCGATGAGAGCTGCCTCGTCGAGCGGGATGTTGCCGATCTTGTGGATCCAGCGACGGTCGACGACGACCTTCTCGCTGAGTCCGCCACCACCGCCGGCCAAGCCGATGAACCCCATCTTCGTACACAGGTGGTAGTTGCCCGCCTTGCACGGGGCGCACTCGTTGCAGACGAAGTACGGCTCGACGACAACATTTTCGCCGACCTCGACGTCCGTGACACCTTCGCCGACCTCTTCGACGGTGCCGGAGAACTCGTGGCCCATCGTGACCGGCGCATTCTCGTGTGAGAGTGGATGCGGGTGTCCGGGTGCGGAGATGAAGATCGGTCCCTCGAGGTACTCGTGGAGATCGGTGCCGCAGATTCCGCACCATGCGACCTTCAGCTTGACTGTTCCTGGCCGCAATTCGGGCTCAGGGATCTCTTCGATCCGGATGTCTTTCTGCCCGTGGAACCGTGCTGCCTTCATTGATCCGCACCTCACTTCGTTGTGAATCCCCTGGTAGATCGACGCTAGGCCGATTATCGGCGTGGGTGAAGGGTTGCAACGGAATGCAATGTCGTGGAACCGATCGGTGCTGGCGAGCGTCCAATACTGTGAGCGGGCCGCGAATGAGGGGGAGTGCTGTGGGAGTGAGGGTTGCAGTGGTCTTGGTCGCGGCCGCGTTGTTGGTTGGGGGGTGTTCGTCGACGGTCGAGGGGCGTGCAGTTCGCCCAGATGGAGCAGATGGGCTCTTCGACCCATGTTCGGCAATTCCGGACGATGTTGTCGCGAGTCTTGGCGTTGACGTCGGGACGGAGGACAACGGAGTGCTCGGTGTACGTCAAGCGGAGTTCGAAATCTGTAGCTGGGAATCCGACTGGTACGCGCTGGGCGTTTGGTCGACATTTCACACGCTTGACGATGTTCGTCGAAATCCCAAGGACACGGACATCCGTGATGCTCCTATGGTTGCTCCCGGCGCTGTCACCTTTCGCGAGGTCACTGACATCCAAAAGAATCTATGCATGGTCGCGATTCCGGTTGTTCAGGGTGCGGTGTTCGTAAGAGTGGATGCATTTCTGGGCGAGCGACACCAGGAGGAAGTCTGCGCATTGGCGACCCGCCAGGCGATCGCCCTGCTGGCGTACTTACCAAAGTGATACTTGTGTTGAGAAGGATGGCGGCAATGGTTGAGGTATTTTCACTAGATTCGAAAACTGCAGAACTACTGCGCGATTGTTGCGGCGATTGGCTTGGTGAGTTGCGCAATCTCTTCGTTCCCGCTCAGCGATTGGGAACAGTCGATGGCTTCGGGACTCTCTCATCGGGGCAGGCGTTGCGGGACAAGTTCGCGCAGAAGGCTGTCGGTGGCCCGGATGCGCTCGTCGATGTTTTGGCGAGTCATATCGCGGTCATGGAGGCGATGCAGGCTCAGTTTCAAGCCTGCATCGACAACGCATTCGATCAGGAGTCGTCGAACGTCTCGACTTTGAGGTCGATCGACCAACCGAACTGAGTCAGTGGATGTGTTGCTGCCAATCGGCTGGGACACGACCCTTAGGCCCTGGGGTCGGCTGATCTACGGGATGTGAAGTGGGCGCCGCCAATTCAGGTCCGTCGTACGCCTCGTTGGTTTCGAAGCTCCAGAACCAATCCTCACCGGGTTCGTAGCTCTGCATGAACGGATGCTTCGTCGAGGCCGCATGCTTGCTTGCGTGCTGTGACGGTGAGGAGTCGCAACACCCAACGTGACCGCATTGCGCGCATCGACGCAGGTGCACCCACCAACCGCCGCTCGCATCGCATTCAACGCATCCCGCGCCACTAGGCGGCACGCTCGGATCGATCCCCGCTGGAAGTCCGTCGGTCATGGTCCACCCTCTCGCTGACTGAAGTCGGTCATTTCATCGTGCGCTTTGCCTACCGGCCGTGCAAGGGCGACTAGTCGTCGCGCGTATCCCGCGGTGGGCCCGCGATTGGCAACAAAACTCTGAACCGGGTGTTACCGGGCTCCGACGTGACCCGCAGCTCACCACGATGCTTGCCGACCACAATTCGCCATGAAATATCAAGGCCGAGACCGGTTCCCTCACCGACAGGCTTAGTCGTGAAGAAGGGTTCGAAGATCCTGTCGATGACGTCATCGGGAATCCCGGCGCCGGTGTCGCAGATCTCGATGCACACGCGGTCACCGTCGCGACTTGTCCGAACGGTGAGTGTTCCCGATCCGTCCATGGCAGACACCGCATTGTCGATGAGGTTGGTCCACACCTGATTGAGTTCGGCGGCGTAGGCGTCGATCGGTGGCAGCGCGAGGTCGTATTCCTTGACGACTTCGATTCCGCTTCCGATCTTTTGCCCCAACATGATCACCGTGCTGTCGAGCAATTCGTGGACATCGATGGTCTGGAAGGGAGCGCGGTCCATCTGAGAATACTGTTTCGCCGCACCGACGAGCGTCGAGATTCTCGTTGTGGAGTCGGCGATCTCGTTCATCAGTAGTTCGGATTCGATGGTGTAATTCAGCCAGCGAATTGCGCCCTCGAGTACGGACTCGTCAACGGCTGCAGCAACATTCTCGAGCCAAGCGGTGTCGAGACCAGCTTGCACGAAGGTCGGAGCCAGATCCCAACCTTCTCGAATCGAATGATCCTCGAACCATTCACCCAACGAATCCTCTCGATCCGAGGCTTCGAGGGGAGTGAGCGTCGGCGCCTTGGCGACAACCTCTGCAACTTCCTCTTGAAGCCGCATGAGCGTCACGAGGGCATCGCGGTCGTAGGTGCCCGATGCAACCATTCCCAGTTTGTGACGCATGCCTGCGACACGCTCGCGCAAAGACGCGGTCGCTCGAACTGCTGCGGCTGCGGGATTATTGAGCTCGTGAGTCAATCCCGCCGACAGTGATCCAAGCGCCAGCAGTCGTTCTCGTTGGTCGATGATCTGCTGGGTGTTCTTCTTGCCGAAGAAGACACCCTCGAGTAGATGTACCGCCATCGGAAACCACTCGCGCATCGCGTTGCCGAACTTGTCGGCGTCCAGGACGAAGAACGTCGAAGGAGTCGTCACTCGCATCGACCCCGCGTAGACCTGCGGTACACGATCGCCGAGATACGCCGTCCATCCTCCCGAGTAGACGCCGCGCTGGGTGGTCCTGTTGATCTCGATGTCTTCGCCGCCCGACAGCTTGGACAGCACCACCTCGCCCTCGATGAGGACGTAGAAGCAGGTGGCAGGCTCACCTTCGAGGTAGACCTGACCTCGATCGATCTCGGTGATATGGCCTGCCTGGCAGAGTGATTCGAGCTGATCGTCGGTGAGCTTCTCGAACAGGAACAGGGTGCGGAGCAAGTCTGGGCTGCATTCAGGAATGGACATCGAATCTCCCTATTGTTGAGCGAGATAGCGGTGGACGAACATCACGGCCATCGCGCCCTCTCCGACGGCCGACGCGACGCGCTTGGCCGATTCGGCGTGTACGTCCCCGGCGACAAACACTCCGGGGATACTGGTTTCGAGATGATGTGGTGCGCGGTCGAGCGGCCACCCGTCCGGTGTGACGCCTTCGGACGGAAGGTCCGGGCCGGCAAGAACGAAGCCATTTCCGTCGCGGACCACCACGTCTCCGAGCCAGTCGGTCAGGGGAGCGGCACCGATGAAGATGAACAACCACTGAGCATCGACAGTGTCTTCTTCTCCGGTGGCTCTGTTACGCAGTGTAATTCGTTCGAGGTGATCGTCACCCTCAGCGCCGACTACCTCCGTGCACGTGCGCACGGTGATCTTCGGATTCTTTTCGATCTGCTGAATCAGGTAGTAGGACATCGAGGCTTCGAGCGAGTTGCCGCGAATGAGAATGGTGACGGACCTAGCTCCGCGGGAGAGATAGACCGCAGCTTGCCCTGCCGAATTGGCGCCGCCGACTATGTACACATCCTGCTCGCTGCACCGAGCGGCTTCGGTGACGGCCGATCCGTAGTAGACCCCTCGGCCGGTGTATGTATCGAGTCCCGGCGCCGAAAGCTGGCGATAGGAAACACCGGTCGCCAAGATGACCGAATGGGCGTCGACCGACGAACCGTCGTCGAAACGCACTGTGCGGGCCGAGCCGTTGATTTCCAAACCGGTGACGTCTCGCGCGGTGATGACCTCGGCGCCGAACTTGGTTGCCTGGCGCCTCGCCCGATCGGCCAACTGTGCGCCGGACACTCCGTCGGGGAAGCCGAGGTAGTTCTCGATTCGTGAACTCTGGCCGGCCTGACCGCCAGTCGCCCGCCGTTCGATGAGGACCGTCCGAAGTCCCTCCGAAGCGCCGTACAGAGCAGCGCCCAGACCCGCAGGGCCGCCGCCGATGACAACGAGATCGTAAAAGTCTTCGGAGAGGGTGGTACTCAACCCGAGTTTGTCGGCGAGTTCGGCGTCAGTGGGCTCGACAAGGACATCCCCATTGGATGCGATGACGACGGGAAGCCGCAGTTCGTCGGTACCGGCAGCCGAGAGCAGTCGTTGGCCTTCCGGCTCGTCTGACATGTACCAGCGATAGGCAAGTTGGTTGCGTGCCAAGAACTCTCGGACGTCGGATGATCGCTCGGACCAACGATGGCCGATCACCTTGGTTTCCTCGGCGGGGTGATGACTCGAACTTGCCCAGGCATCGAGCAGCGCATCGATGACGGGGTACAGCTTCTCTTCCGGCGGATCCCAAGGCTTGAGGAGGTAGTGGTCGAGGTCGACGACGTTGATGGCGTCGATCGCAGCATCGGTGTCGGCGTACGCGGTGAGGAGAACGCGACGAGCTACGGGATACAGGTCCATTGCCTGTTCGAGGAACTCGATTCCACTCAAACCGGGCATGCGGTAATCGGCGACGATCACAGCGACTGCATCGCCGCGAAGTTTCATTTCACGCAAGGTTTCGAGAGCCTGGTCGCCGGACTCCGCACGAATGATTCGGTACTTCTCTCCGTACCGTTTGCGAAGGTCTCGAACGACGGCACGCGAAACACCAGGATCGTCGTCGACGCTGAGGATCGCTGGTTTGGCCGGGGCTTTCGGTGCGCTCACACGGTGCCTTCCCGAAGTCGTAGTCAACCTCTCCAGTATGCGACTGCTGAGCTGAGCGTCAATCGCTGAAGATGCGCTCTGAGTGAACCGGCGAACCTGAACTGGGAATTTCGTGATTGCGGGAACCGATCGAGCCTCCGGTGCATCCAATACAGTGGGTCCACATCAACAGGGGGTGTCATGCGGGGGTCGGTGGGGGTTGGGCGACTGCTCATGGCTGGGGTGTTGGTGTGGGCTGCGGCAGGATGCAGCTCAGTCGTGGAGGGGGCGGCTGAGCCTGCATCCGGCCAAGAGGGATTGTTCGATCCGTGCAAGGACATTCCGGACTCGGTGTTGGAAGAAGTGGGGCTTGATCCGGCTACCGAGGAAGTTGATATCGCGGGAGTTGAGCAGCCTGGATGGAGAATTTGCTCATGGACGGGAACGTGGTTCTTCGTGTCAGTTCTCTCCAACCGATACACCCAGATTGAAGTGACCCGAAACCCGGAATATGCGGAGTTTGTTGAAATGACCATTGGCGATCGCGCGGGTATCCGGTTCCAGCGAGGAAGCGATGCAGCAGCCGATGGGTGCTACGTGGCTTTTGCGGCAACGCAGGGTTCGGTGTGGGTAAATGTCGAAGCAAAGGCCGGGGTCACGCACCAAGAGTCGGCGTGTGAATTGGTTGCAGACGTCGCAGAACACCTCGACGGGAACCTCCCGCGGTGAGCACGGCGAGGGGGCTTGTGATTGTCGAGCCCGATGTTGCGAAACCGATTGTATGTGCTTGTAATTCGTTGCTCGACGAGCTGCGAGCGATGGTGCTCATGTGTGAGCGAATCGGAGACGTGAAGGGGATGGGAACACTCAAGTCTGGGCAGGACCTCGCCGCGAAGTTCTCCAAGAAGGCCGTCGGCGGTGAAGATTCGTTGGAGAAGTCGTTGACCAGCCACATTCAGGTGGTCACCGAGATGCGGGACTTCTTCCAGCAATGCGTCGACCGCTACGGCGAAGTCGAGGGCTCGAATGCCTCCGCACTGGCAAGCGTCGACACCCCTCGATAGACACAAAAAATCTCGCTGAGCCGATGGCATTCGACTCAGCGAGACTTGGGTAACGACTAGTTGGTGGGCAGGGCCTTCAACGACTTGACGGTGGCGTCGACCGCGCGAGCAGCCTCGGCGCCCTTCTTCACGAAATGCGTGCTGAAGTAGTCGACGTGCTCGGCGTGCTCGTGGA
Source organism: Rhodococcus sp. T9N (assembly GCF_024436645.1). Taxonomy (NCBI): domain Bacteria; kingdom Bacillati; phylum Actinomycetota; class Actinomycetes; order Mycobacteriales; family Nocardiaceae; genus Rhodococcus; species Rhodococcus sp. T9N. The sequence goes on from NZ_JAMSKS010000016.1 coordinate 45,677, forward strand.
AGTGATGCGGCGTCAAGACCACCGAGAAGACCGGAACGTCGGTGTCGAGCTGCACGCGCATCAGACCGTCGATGACAGCCGTCGCCACGAAGTCATGCCGGTAGATACCGCCGTCGACGACCAGACCTGCGGCAACGATGGCCTGGTAGCGGCCGGTCTTGGCCAACCGCCGAGCATGCAGCGGGATCTCGAAAGCTCCCGGTACCTCGAAGAAATCAACCGTGTCCTTGGGGTAGCCGAGCTCGACGATCGCGTCGGTGAATCCGTCGCGTGCACGGTCGACGATGTTGCGATGCCACGTCGCCTGAATGAACGCGATGCGCTGTCCCTGGATCTCACTCATAACCATGAAACTAGCGCACTGGGAAGCATCGACGCGACCACCCGTCCTAGTCCTGCTGACGGGGGAAGGCGGTCGAACGACCCCAGCCGGCGTCATTGGTGAGGTGCTCGAGGAGAGGCTGAATTCGATACGGAAGGGGATTGGTCAGAGCGATGGTCGTGGTCGAATGCGTGACGCCTGGAAGCGACACGATCTGCTCGGCCAACTTCTGCAGGGCCGCGTGCGTCGAGGTGGCGACGCGAACGAGCAAATCCTCGCGACCGGTCGTGGCGTGAATTTCGATCACCTCGGGCAACTCGGTCAGACTCCGAGCGACTGCGCTGATCTTGCCCTGCTCGAGTTCCAGACCGACAAATGCCTGAATCGGGATACCGACCTCGGGGAGATTGAGATTCGGCCGAAACCCGGTGAGAAGTCCGTTGGATTCCATGCGCTTCATTCGCGACTGGACGGTGTTGCGGGCGACGCCCAACGAGTTGGCCAACTCGGCCACACTCATCCTCGAGTCCTTGCTGAGCAGTCCGAGCAACTGGACGTCGAGCTTGTCGATGCTGAGCACTTTGTGAACCTCTCCTCAGTGATATGAGTCACTGGATGATCGAATTGACTAGTTCAAGAGATTTGCATTGACCAAATCGTAACTCAGGCAGAGCATTGGTTCCACGAATTGCTCAGCGGGATTCTCTTTGGGTTATTTGTCTCTAATAGTACCCAATGGCCAATTCGTCCCAATATTTCGACTGCGCCCCGTTTATCCTTCGGAAAGGTCTATCCCACAATGACTCTCACCGCCGAGCCCGTGAACTCCGTTGTTTCCCATGACGACACTGCGGGCGTGTTCGATCGCGCCGACTACCTGCGCGATTACCCCCACGAGCAGGTGAGCTTCTTCCAGGATCCCGCGAGCGGCCTCAAGGCCATCGTCGCCATCCACTCCACGACGCTCGGTCCCGCGCTCGGCGGAACGCGCTTCTACCCGTACTCCGACGAATCCGCCGCAGTCACAGACGTTTTGCGCCTCTCGCGCGGCATGACCTACAAGGCTGCGGTTGCCGGCGTCGACCTCGGCGGCGGCAAGGCTGTCATCATCGGCGACCCCGCAACGGCCAAGACCGACGAATTGCTCGGCGCCTACGCAAAATTCGTCCAGACCCTCGGCGGCCGCTACATCACCGCTGGTGACGTCGGAACCAACTCCAACGATCTCGACATCATCGGTCGTAACACCGACTACGTCGTCGGCCGCAACGCCACGGTCGGCGGTTCCGGCGACAGCGCTCCGATGACGGCCCTCGGCGTATTCCAGTCGATGCGCGCCGCGGCACAGTCGCATTGGGGCACTCCGTCGCTCGCAGGCAAGACTGTTGGTGTCGAAGGCACAGGCAAGGTCGGCTACGAGCTGATCAAGCTCCTCCTCGCAGACGGCGCAACCGTTCTCGCGACCGACGTCAACGCCGCAGCGCTCGACCGTGTCAAGGCTGACTTCCCGCAGGTGAGCATCGTCGACAGCATCATCGACGCCGATCTGGACGTTTACGCACCGTGTGCGATGGGCGCAACACTCACCGACACGACCGCACGCTCGATCAAGGCCGAGGTTGTCTGCGGCGCTGCCAACAACCAGCTCACCGTGCCCGAGGTCGAGAACATCCTCCGCGACCGCGGCATCACCTGGACCCCCGATTACGTCGCCAACGGCGGCGGCCTCATCCAGGTTGCCGGCGAGCTGAAGGGCAACTCGGCCGAAGAGGTCAAGCTCAAGGTCGAGAAGATCTTCGACACGGTCACCGAGATCTTCGCGAAGTCGAAGAACGACGGAATCCTCGCCGGCGAGGCTGCTGACGCGGTCGCCGAGGCTCGGATCGCCGAGGCAGCTCGCGTAGCCAAGGGCTGACATCCCTCTCGCAGTCATGTAGCGCGGCCGGTCCCGACTAGTGTGGACACCAGACGAGCAGATTTTGCAGATCTGGACCACATCAGCCGGTAGACCGGCCGCTATGCGTCGGACGCCGGAAGGGCTTACATGACTGAACAATTCGCAGTGTGGACCGAGAACGACGTCGAGCAATCGGCCCGTTGGGGTTCGACGAGCAATGCCCCGGTGCCCAAGCGCATCGTTGTCGCCGACGACACGATGAAGGCCGACGACGCCTATCGCTTGGCATGCGAAGGCACGGCGTTGTTGTGGCGCGGAGATTTTCAGAACGCTCGCCAACTGTCGAAGGCCGTCGCGTCGCGCATCGACCGCAAGCCGCGCCGAGCGTCCGACGACCCAGCCAAAGCCTTCCATCTCCACCGGCAGACCCAAGGACGCCGCGCGCAGATCCTCGGCATGCTGCTAATTCCCTTGGATGCAGATCTGTCGATTCCACTCCGGCGAGCCCCGGACGCGCAAGTCGCGTTGACCGAAGCTTTCGGGATTACCGGTGAGCCTTCGGTTCGCTCGTTGCGTGACATCCTCGGCGCGATCGGCGCTCACGAGTGGCACCGCAAAGGTGTTTTCATCGAGGCTCTCGACGCACGAGTGCATCCCGCCTTCGGAGTGTTCTCACCCGTCCGCGGGGAGTATGTCGATCTTGTCGCGTCTGCGCCACTGCCGTCGACGGAATCGGCTTTCGACATCGGCACCGGCACCGGCGTTCTTGCTGCCGTCCTGGCGCTGCGTGGAGTTCAGACGGTGACGGCCACCGACCAGGACCCCCGGGCATTGCAATGCGCGCGCACCAACCTGTCGCGGCTTGGCTACGGCGATCAGGTGAATGTGGTGGAAGCAGACCTCTTTCCCGAAGGCATCGCTCCGTTGGTGGTCTGCAATCCTCCCTGGATTCCGGCCAAGGCCACCTCGCCCATCGAATACGCCGTCTACGACCCCGCTGGAGCGATGCTGAAGGGCTTCCTGACTGGTGTCGCAGCGCATCTGGACGACGGGGGAGAAGCGTGGCTGATCCTCTCGGACATTGCCGAACACCTCGGTCTCCGAACGCGATCCGAACTGCACGATCTGATTGCGGCCGGTGGGCTCACTGTTGTCGATCGCATGGACGTCAAACCGACGCACGCAAAGGTCAGTGACCGAACCGATGCGCTTCACGCTGCCCGGGCACGAGAGACGACCTCGCTCTGGCGGCTTCGCCGTCGCTGAACTCATTCTCAGTCAGCGGTATTTCCTTGCCATGAAATGGTAATGAACGAGTAACAAATCGGGTCTAGCTTTCTTCGCAGTCGCACATCGTCACGCACTCCGGAGGAATCTCGATGGAAAACACTCTTGCCCGCAACGCAGCCGAAGATCTGACGAAAGGTCTTGGCCGACGCGGATTCATAAGGGCAGTCGCTGCCCTCGGTGCGGGCGTAGGAGTAGTCGGTGTGGCTTCGGGATGCGCGCACTCGAACGCGTCACCGGCTGGATCGTCCTCCTCTGCACTACCGTTCGCCGATGGCATTCCGATTCTGCAACCGGGCAGCGGAAACGTCAGTGGCGATCACTATCTGAGTTCGGATCCGTCGGACGTCATGTGGGGTTATGTGCCCAACGTCCACACCCGCGAAGTGATGCGGATGAAGTCGGGCCAGACCGTCACCATCGACGCCCTCTCGCACGAGGGAATTCTCGAGGATCAAGGGCGCAATCCTCTCGAATACTTCGGTAGCAAAGGCGTTTCCGAGAAGGACGTGCTCGAGGATGCGATTGCCGTTGCGGCCGAATACAACCGAACCGAACGAAACTTCGACAAGGACGGACCGCACGTCGTCACCGGCCCGGTCTTCGTCGAAGGCGCCCAGCCTGGAGACGTACTCAAGATCGAGACTCTCGAAGCCATTCCCCGCGTGCCGTACGGCGTTGTGTCGAGCAGACACGGCAAGGGCGCTCTCGCCGTCACAGCAGACGGAACCGCTCCAGCGGGAATCACTCTGGACGAAGTCATGCCGCCGGTCGCCACAGACGGGCGCGCAACAAAGGACCCGTTGAAGTACGGCGGTGTTTCCACTTTCACGGCGATCGAAGACGGCAAGGGCGTGATGCCTTTCGGACAGTCGAAGGTGCGGTTTCCCCTGCGGCCCTTCATGGGAATGATGGGAGTTGCCTATTCTGCGGATGCAGACCCGACATCCCCGTCGTCGAACTCCATTCCTCCGACCCTGGGCGGCGGAAACATCGACATCAGGCATCTCGGTGTCGGATCAACCTTCTATTTGCCGGTATTCGCTGAAGGCGCCCTCTTCTACGTCGGTGACCCCCACATGGCCATGGGTGACGGTGAGGCGGCGCTGACGGCGATGGAAGGATCGCTGCGCGGCACGTTCCGACTCAGCGTGTGCAAGAAGGATTCCGGTGACGCTCCATCGGTGGCTTTCGGATACCCGTTCGCCGAGACCGAGGAGGCGTGGATTCCGATCGGCCTGTCCGACCCCAACGGTTCGGTCGATGGGCAGAACAGTGACCTCAACGGTGCCATGCGACGTGCGGTGGTCAACGCACTCGACTTCCTCGAGCATGATCGCGGTATGGATCGAGCGACGGCCTACGCGTATCTTTCTGCCGCAGCCGATTTCACGGTCTCGCAGGTAGTCGATCGAACCGTGGGCGTCCACGGACAGATCTTCAAATCCCACTTCGAATAGCGGGAAAGCCGATCCGTGTTATCAGGACGGATCGTCGAAGAGGCTCTGTTGCAAGGGATCGGCAAACAAGCCCATCTGCTCAGGTTGCGGCTTTGCCGGCGTCTCGGTTCGAGAATTGGGCAGGACCACCAGTCGCAAAGCCCCGCGCAGACGGTCGACCATGAGTTCCCACCCGCCGATCTGATCCTCGTATCCCGCAGCCTCTTCGGCGTCTCCGCGACTGTGGGCGTCCACAGCCTGACTACGCAGCTGAATCTGCCATTCGTTGCTGATGTGGAGGAGCTGAAGAATCAGATCGCGATCACGACCACAGACATCGGCTACCGCGTCGAGATCCTCGGCCACGTCCAGATCGAGGTGCAGCAGGGTCTCGAGTTCGGGAGGCAGGTCCTCGGCCGTCAGATCGGGCTGCAGTGAGGAGGAGTCACCGCTCTTGTTCGCGAAGAAGAGGTCTCCGCCGACGCGTGCGGCGAACTCGTCGTCCACGGTACGCAGGAACGACGTCAGGGCGGCGCACGTATCGGTGAGTTGCTTGGGAACGAATGGCGAACCCGCCACCTCGAGGAACACCGACAGACGGTCGTCGATCAAGACGAACTTGATGCGCGACCACTTGCGGTTGAGATCGGCGATGACCTCGGCTGCACGGGTGCGGTTGCTGATGTCCTGAACGAGCGGCGAGAACAACTGCACGTCCATGGACTCGGAAAGTGGACCGACGAACATGACAGTCGAACCGACACGAATGGGTATGTCGCCGTCGCTGTCTCGCTCGGGAAGAGTGCCGAGCATGGGAAGCAAAGCGAGAGTGACCAACTCCTTGAGATGGTCGATGTCGTTGGGCATGTAGGCCGCGGTGGGGTCGAGGGTCGGAAGTTCTGTCGACTCGACGACCGACGGATCGAAATCCGGAGTCTGCTCGTTGCCGGTGAGATCGCTGGATAGAAAAGCCGGGTGCTGCACACCGAACACATCACGGAATGCAGCGACAGTCATCGCTGCGAGCTGATCGGCCCAGTTCTGTGCCTTGTCGACGCAGAAGGCGGGGGAGTTGTTCGGATCCTCGAGATTCTCGGAAGGCGGATTCCAGCCGAGTGCGATCAACTTTTGTTCGTCGGCATCTTCGAGTCGATAGCGTGGATGAAGGAAGTCGTTGGAAGGAACCTCGCAGCGGACTGTGTTCTTGTCCCACACGAGGAACTGAACGCATGGCGCTGCGCCGTCAGCTGGATCGAAGTCGCCGGTGGACGATTCCACGGCAAGCACGTCGCCGTCGACCATGATGGAAATGTGATCGCCGAGGCGACGTTGAAATTCTGCCCACGCCCGGTCGACACTGACATCGAGATCGAAGCCCATTGCGCTCATCAGCCACCTCCTTCCGCAAAAGCTCAGACCTATACGGTATCGCGAGGCTCCGACAATGCTGCTGTCCTTTTCCGGTCGACCGGATTGCAGCGGACCACGAACCGTGACGGCGAGGAAGGTAGTCGCAGGTAGATCGGTTATTCGAGAGCGGCGACTGAAGTGTGCCTGTAACCGCCGTCACGCCAGGCGGTGTGCGGGCGAAAGAGCGAGGGTTATCCGGCGAGAACGGGCGAGACCTCGACGACGGGCGGCGTGGACCCGGTCGTGACAACGGGGGTGGTGCTGGTCTTGGTGGTTGTGGCCGTCGCGGTCGGTGACGAGGTCGCGGTAGCCGACGCAGTTGTGGTGGATGAGACGGGTGTTGTCGTACTGGTGGCCGTCGTAGTCGAGGTGGCGGAGCTCGTGCTTGTCGCGGTCACCACAAGCGGCTGATTGCGAGGAGCGGTCGTCTCGTCGGCGATTCGCCAGGTCGGCGTCGGCGGGATGACAACCGTGGGGACTGCAACCGAGCTGTAGAACGCGGCCGGTTCGATCCCGGCGACGGACTCCACGGAAACCGACGAGACCAGAGTGGGAGGCTTCACCACAGGGCCGCCGGCACCGAATGCGCCGGCTGCTCCGCCGAAAACGAGGCCTGATGTCAGAGAAAGAGCGGCCACTGCGACAGCGCCGATCATGACTGTTCTGTCTTTCATGCACACCTGTCCTTCGGGAGCAGTACGGAAGTACTGTAGGCGAAAAGATGCCGCAATGGAGTATCAGGGCCTGCTGGGCGGGACGCGAATCTGTGTGGCGTAGAACACAAAAGGCCCTGGGTGTCGACGCGGACGTCGGCACCCAGGGCCAGGTCAAGCAGTGAATCAGGCGGGGATCGTCAGTACCTGACCGGCGTTGATGAGATCCGGGTTCGGGATGCCGTTTGCATCCGCGATGCGCTGGTACTGGTTGCCGTCACCGTAGAAACGCTCTGCGATCGCCCACAGGGTGTCGCCGCTTTCGACGGTGTAGCTCTGCGCTGCCGGAGCGGCGGGGGCAGGCTCGGGCTCGGGTGCCGGAGCGGGCTCCGGGGCAGCCTCGGCGGCCGGCGCTGCGATTGCAGTGTCCGAAGACCACAGAGCATTTCCGCCGGCGGACAGAACGACGTTGCGATCGTCCTGAACCGAGAGGGAGGCACCGTCGTTGCCTGCGGTCTGCGATGCCCACACGGCGTCGGAGTCCTTGTAGATGACGAAGTTTCCGTCAGCCTGCACCTCGGCGCGGTTGGCGCCGGATCCGTTGGTGCCTGCGGCCCAAACAGCCTGTCCGCCCTCGGACAGAACCAGGTTGCCGTCGTCCTGCAAGGTGAGGGTGTATGCGCCGTTGTCGGACTTGAGTTCCTGGCCGACTCCGAGGCTCTGACCTGACTGCAGTGTGCTCACGCTGTCCCTTTCCAAATCTGTTGCGATGACTGTGCCTCCACGATTCCGCTTTACCGTCCAGTTACCTTCTGGCCGTTGGTCTCGTAGGCGACCGAGTGTACGTTACCGAAGAGTACAGAGAATTGTGCAGCGTTGACGGATTGCGTGTCGAGCGTTCGGATCTTGCTGATATTAAGGCGTTTTGGGCGAACGCGCCGCGACATCCTACGCGAAGTTGCACCGTTGCGATGCACTTTCTCTTGAACGGCAGGTGAAATCGGCGCGCTCTCAGCGCATTGTCAGTAACCGCTAGGGGTGTAGCGACTTGCGCGTCTCGTCGTGGAGAACGGCAAGCAGTTCACGCTCGACGTCGGCGAACTCGGGCGAGGTGATCATGTCCAGTTCGCGTGGCCTCGGCAAGGGAACGTCGACGACGCACCTGACCGTTGCCGGCCTCGCCGACAGAACGACCACGCGATCGGACAGATAGATCGCTTCACGAATATCGTGGGTGATCATCAGCACGGTCCACCGGTACTGCTGCCACACGTCTTGCAGCCAGGCCTGCATCTCGGTGCGGGTCAACGAGTCCAGTGCGCCGAACGGCTCGTCGAGCAGCAGGACAGGTTTGCCCTGAACAACGGTGCGCAGCATCGCCGCTCGCTGGCGCATGCCGCCGGACAGCTGTGACGGCCGGGCGTCCTCGAATCCGGACAGTCCGAACGCCGGGAACAACTCGCGAGCGCGCTCGCGTGCTTCCTTCTTGCCGACTCCCTGCACTTCCAAACCGAGGGCCGTGTTGTCCAGTACCGAGCGCCAAGGGAACAGAAGATCCTTCTGCGGCATGTACGCGGTGTGCACCTCGGCGGCTGCTTCGGATTCCGTTGCGCGCGTGCCCACACGGACCGAACCCGCGGTCGGGGATTCGAGCCCGGCCAGGACGTTGAAGATCGTGCTCTTGCCGCAGCCGCTCGGCCCGATCACCGACACGAATTCGCCCGCGTCGGCGCCAAAGGACACCGAATCGAGCACGAGACGCGATTCTCCGGCCGTGTCGAACCTCTTGGTCAGGTCCTGGATTTCGACCATTGCATCCTCGACCATCGGGTCAGTCATGTCCGCGACCTTTCGTTCATCGCCCATGGTGCAACGATGCGCTCGATGGCGAACGTCAGCAAGTACAGCGTGACACTGATCAACGCGGTCACCAGTACGGCCGCCAACACCAGGTCGGTGCGGAAGGAGTTCTTCTGGGTGCTCATGTAGATACCCAAACCGGAAGTAGCGCCGACGTATTCGGAGAACACCGCACCCACGACCGCATACGTGATGCCGATGCGCAGGGCAGTGAAGAATCGCGGAATTGCCGAAGGAAGGCGAACGTATCGGAACTCCTGCCAGCGAGTGCTGCCCATACTGCGCAGGAGAGCGCCCGCTTCCCGATCGGCCGCGGCAAATCCCTCGATGAGTCCGATGGTCATGGGGAAGAACGTCGCAAGGGCGATCACCAACACCTTCGGCAACAGCCCGAAGCCGAACCAGATGATCATCAGCGGCGCGATGGCGATGATCGGCAGCGTCTGCGAGACGACGAAAAGTGGTACCAGCGCGCGTGACAACCACGGCGAAAAGTCCACGACCACAGCAAGAATCCAGGCCAACACCAATGAAACAGTGAAGCCGACCAACGTGACCTGCAATGTCGACCAGGCGTGGCCGGAGATGATCTCGCGGTTGTCCCACCCCTGGGACAGAACGCGCCCCGGAGACGGAAGTACTTGCGGCCGAATCCCACTGATCTCGACGTAGATCTGCCACGCCGCCACGAGGAGCACCACCACGGCGAGCGCGGGAAGCGCCCGCCGCATGGTCGAGACCAACCGTCCGCTCACGTCAGGACGCGTCGAGATACTCATTGGTGAAGTACTCCGACCAGTCCGGCTTCTGGGTCAACGGCTTCCCGTCGGGTCCGGCGAGCAATCCGTTCTCGAAGAGGAATCCCGAGTAGCCCGACCAGGTTTCGAGATTCTGGGCGCCCACAACACCGTTGGCGTCTTTCATGTAGTCGGCGGCGAGCATCCGCTGACTCTCACGCACGAGGTCTTCGTCGGTGAATGCTCCGGGGTTCGCGTCGATGAGATCCTGCGCGGCCTGGTCCGGGTTGTCGGCAGCAGTCTGATATCCGCGTTGAACGGCTTTGACGAACTTGCGTGCCTCGTCGGGATGGTCCTTCAACCACTGCTGGTTGCCGTTGATCACGATCGAATATGCATCGGGGAAGCCGTAATCGGTGTACTGGAAGTACCGCATCGGAGTTCCGTTTCGTTCCGCTTCGAGGCCTTCCCAAGCAAAGTAGGAGACGGTGAAGTCTGCCTGGCCCGAGTACACGGCTTCGTACGCGGAAGTTCCGAGCGTGACCGTCGTGAAGTTCCCGGTCCCGCCGTCGTTGCGGATGATCTGCTGCAGCGTTTCGACTTCGCCGGGATCGCCGAACCCGGCGTACGTCTTCCCGTCGAGATCACGTGGGCGCGTGATGTCCGCACGATCCGCCTTCACGCCGATGCCGGTGGCGCGGTGCTGAAGTGGCGCGATGACGGACGTCGTGGCGGCGCCGGCTGCACGGGCGAACGTGGCCTGACTCTGTGTGCTGATGCCGAACTCGGCATTGCCGGCATCGACCAGGGTGTCGGGCGAGGTGTTGTTGTACGGCAGGATCGAGACGTCCAGGCCGGCGTCCTCGAAGTAGCCCTCTTGGAGTGCTACGTACAAACCGGTGTGGTTCGTGTTCGGTGTCCAGTCGAGTGCGAACCGAATGGTCCCGTCGGAAGAGCCGGTGTCAGAGGCGCATCCGGTCAGAACTGTGAACGCGGCTGCGATCGCGGCAGACGTGGCAAGCGTGCGGCGCAGCGCCGCAAACGACATCACGACGCCGGCCAAGGCTGCTGGTGGAGTGCGGAATCCCAGAACATCAGCTCATAGCGGCTGGCGATGCGGAATGCTTCACTCATCGCCTCACGCTCTGTCTCGGTGGCAGCTTCGGCCGCAGCATCGACCAGTACGCGGGCCTGCGCCACCGACTCGTGGAATTCGGGTGCGTCGTAGGTCGTGACCCACTGTGCGTACGGATGCGACGGATCGGCGTCGAGTACCTCGCGCGCTGAAGCGGCAAGATCGCGGCCGACCTCGGCGTAGATCCAGAAGCAGGGGAGTACTGCCGCTGCGGAGACCGGGTAAGGCGCAGTTGCTGCAGTCGCCGTCAGATACGAGACGTATCCCAGGCAGGCCTGCGAATGCTCGAGCCTTCCCGATCCCGCTGGAAGAATTCCACCGGTGAGAAGTCCGTCGTGAAGCGCAGATTCCACTGTCGCTGCCGTGGACGCGGAATTCGACCAGAAGCCCGCGGACTGCGGATCCGGGGCATGGGCCGCGACCAGGGACAACGCTTTCGAATACCCCTCGAGATAAAGCTTGTCTTGCTCGATGTACGTGCGGAACGCGTCGAGAGGCAATGTTCCGTCGCCGAGGCGGCGGAGGAACTCCAGTGAGTCGATCGACTCGCGGAGGGCCTTCGTCTCGGCCCAGAGTCGATCTGTGAACCGATCCGTCGACGGCGCTGTGGCCACCGAGTTTTCGGCAGAATTGTATGCAGGCTGCGTAGTAGCCATGACATCCCTTCGTCAGCATTACCTGATCAGGTTCCCGGGTGTGTTCTCAGCCCCGCCCATGCGGAGCACCCCGTGTCAGAACTAGGCGACCTTAACACCGAGGGGTTGTGTACTCGGCGCACACCCGTCCGAGATTGGTAGGTTTGGTCTTGATTGCCACACGCGCGGGTCGGGAGGGGATTCAGACATGGAGACCGACGTTCGACCAAATCTCGGCGAGGACGGAACTCTGGTGATCCGGGCGCGAGGCGGAGAAGCCCGCGGGTATCCGGATGGCGGTGTATTCGCGTGGAAGGGCATGCCCTACGCAGCGGCGCCGGTGGGTGAGCGGAGGTTCCGAGCGCCACAACCCGCACAGCCGTGGGACGGGGTGCGCGACTGTCGTGAGTTCGGGCCGATCGCGCCGCAAGGCCAGAGTCCGGCGGTTCCGATCGATCGGGCCTTCAAAATCGACGAGGACTGCCTGTCGATCAACGTCTGGGCCCCGCGACCCGACGGCACGCCGCGACCGGTGATGGTGTGGATTCACGGCGGCGCCTACTGCCTCGGATCCGCCGCCCAAACGATCTACGACGGCCGTCATCTGGCTGAAACCGGTGACGTCGTTCTCGTCTCCTTCAACTATCGCGTCGGCGCACTCGGATTCCTGGACCTGTCTGCATTCTCCACCGCGGATACTGTTTTCGAATCGAACTGTGGTCTGCGAGACCAGATTGCGGCACTCGAATGGGTTCGAGACAACATCGACGCCTTCGGTGGTGACCCGAGTGCGGTGACCGTGTTCGGTGAGTCCTCCGGCGCAGGATCCATCACGACGCTCATGACCTGTCCGAGCGCCGAAGGTCTGTTCCATCGTGCGATTGCCCAGAGTCCGCCCGCGACCTCCGTCTACGGGGCCGAGCGCGCCAAGACCGTGGCGGAGCGGTTTCTCGAACTGCTCTCGATCGACCCCGAAGACGCAGGCGATCTGCTGACCACGGATCTGGAACTGCTCGTCAAGGCAAGCGATGATTTGGTCAACGAAATTCCGACCCGGATTCCGGGAACTTTGGCGATGGCACCCGTTGTCGATCGCGATCTGGTGCCGCACTACCCGGTTGCGGCTTTCCAGAAGGGTTACGCGCACCGAATCCCACTGATCATCGGTTCCAACAAGGACGAGGCGTCGATCTTCAAGTTCATGAAGTCTCCGCTGATGCCGGTGAGTGCGCAGTCCGTCGAGGCAATGCTCCAATTACTGGCCGACGATCACCCCGACATCTCCGCGACCAAACTTGCCGAGATCATGTCGGCTTACCCTGACCATGCGAAACCGAGTGGCGCGCTGGCACTGTCACGGGACGCTGCGTTTCGCATGCCGACCCTCTGGATCGCAGACGCGCACTGCAGGCATTCCCCTACATGGGTCTACCGCTTCGATCACGCGACGCCGATGCTCAAGGCGGCGCGGATCGGCGCGGGCCACGCGACCGAATTACCTTATGTATTCGGCAATTTCGGAACCCTGAACGTCGACCCCACGTTCTGGCTCGGCGGTCGGAAGGCCGCGATGGAGGTGGCCGGCCGTATCCAACGGCGATGGTTGGCCTTCGCCAGGCATGCCGTGCCGGCGGCCCTCGACGGCTCGAAGCACTGGGCGCCGTACGAGGAAGAGAAGCGGTCGACGCTGTTGATCGACTCCGCCGACACCCTCGTCAGCGACCCCGATCACGGATTGCGCGTCGCCTGGGGCAACGACGTGATGGGGTTCAACTGACGTCGGTCGAGTGCCGCGGACGATCCAGTTCGCGAAGCACCGGCAGAGAGGCACAGACTGCGGCGATCAGGATGATCGGAATCGACAGGGCCACAAAGGTCGATGCGATTCCGAGTTGATCGAGCAGCGGGCCGACCGCGAGGTAGCCGAGCGGGCCTGCGGCGTAGGCCGTCGACGTCATGACACCGACGACGCGTCCACGCATGTGCTCCGGGCTGTGCGTCTGCATGGCGTAGTTGGCGATCGGGCCGACTGGTCCGTAGACGAGGCCCTGCAGTCCGGCAAGTACGAGGATCACCCACAGTGGAGGTAGGAGCGCCATGGCCAGCATCGCTATGCCGAGAACGGCGACGGCAAAAATCATGATCAGCCGCCGGGACATGATCGGCGCCAGTGGGGCGTAGGCGAGAGAGCCGATGATGCCGCCGATCGCCAAGGCCATCAACACCGATCCGAGTTGGGCCGGTTGATCCAACTCTGTGAAGTACACCGGGAACACGACACTCTCCACAGGCATGTAGAGCGCGACGACTGCCATGTCGATCAGCGCCAGGGTGCGCAGCAGTTTGTTGTTCCAGACGAACCGAAGACCGTCGAGTGTGCCGTGCCAGATCGATTTCGGACGGTGTTCGTGTTCGGGCACTCCGGCGCCGGGAAGCCGGATGAAGGCGACCACGACGATCGAGAACACAAAACCTGCCGCCGTGACCCAGAGCGTGTTCACCGCTCCGATCGTTGCGATGAGGACACCGCCGATGCCAGGGCCGATCAGATACGCGACGTTGAAGTTGGCCTCGTACACACTGTTGGTTCGATCGAGCTTCCACTTGGCGGTCCGAGTCGCTGCAGGCAGCATGGACTCCCTCGCCGCCATTCCGGCGGGGTCGAACACGGCGCCGAGTGCGGCCAACGCCGCGATCACCGGGATCGTCAAGCCCGCGGTGGCCGCGATGATCGGAATCGCTGCAACGGACATCGCGGAGAGAGCGTCGGAAATCATCGACGTTCGACGGCGTCCGAACTTGTCGACGAATGTCCCCGAAAACAGGCTCGACACGAGTAGCGGAATGGCTGCTGCGCCGGCAACTATCGCCGCGTCGGTAGCCTTACCGGTTCGTTCGAGAACCAGCCAGGGGAGCACGACGATGGCGATACCGTTGCCGATCGCCGAGAACAGCGTCGCGAGATTGACCAGTACGAGAGGGAGATAGCTGGGGATAGCTACGTCCGGGGACGCAGGTGGACGCCGATCTGCTGAGGCGACCACGTTCTTTCCTTCCCCGAGATGGTGCCGCCCAGGATTTCGACGACGGCACCATCGACGCTAGCAGCGGGGTCTGCAGGTTCGCGACTGGTTTTTCGCCGGCCGTTCTCGTTCGGTTATGCCTGGTAGACGGGGTTCTCCGCAACAAACTTCTCGACGTACGAGCACGTCGGAAGGATCTTCAATCCCTCGTTCCGGGTCTGATCGAGCGCTTCACGCACCACGATGGCGGCAAGCCCGCGCCCACGAAACTGCGGATAGGTCACCGTGTGGTGGAAATCACGGACGCCGGAATGGTCCGAGTACTCGGCGAAACCGGCGAGTTCGCCGTCGACTCGGATCTCGAAACGCGTTTCCGCGGGATTGTGCGCCACTGTCTCGGTCATCTTCGGGCTCCGTTTCGAAAGGGCGGCCGGTTGCGCCGCGCCGCGTCTACGTTCTCTGGAGCACGCTACCTGGCAGGCCGTCCGCAATATCGGTTGCCGACGTGGGATCCGTTACTTAGCGCAACTACAACTGGACGACCGTTCAAGGGACCTTCGTCGCCATGGAGAACGAACAAAACTGGTCTGTACGTGCCGATTTGCCCGTACTTTTGTGCCCACAACGGGTGATACATATGCATCACGATCGTAACTATCCCAATATGTGGGACCGGTCACAAAGTTTTTTGTCGTCTGTTCGGATGGATTAAGTGGAGGGCCTGAAACGGGCAAATTGCAGGTCAGCGGCGCGCTGGTTGCGTGTCGATGATGGGTGCGAGTGGCCGGAAACCCCAGGGGTATTGCGTTGGTCATCAGATCGTTTCTCGGACGTGATCCCAAAGACCCGCTCGGGGGGTTAGCGTTTGAATCGTCGGGGATAGAAGAAGCGTTACAACTTCGCCAAAAAAACTTTGGCGTCGCTGCTCAACGGTTCGATTTCGAGTCTTCGTCGGACAACTTCGAGGAAGGAACGCACATGATTTTCGGGCAGCGTGAGTCGAACAGTTACTTTGCCGCAATTTTTTCGTACGACTTCCTTGACGAAGGTCTGGGATACGAGACCATCGCACGGATTCACCGAGGCGAGATCTGCGAATGGATTCGTGATCTCGAGGCTTCCGGGTTGTTCTCGGCTGCGGAAGTCCATGCCGCTGAACTGGCATGGCGCGAAAATCCACGCCTGCTCCTCGACGCCCTTCTCGAGGACGCTGACGAGGTCTCTGTCAAGCGCTGGGAGATCGCGTGGACGAGGCTCGAGCGTCAGTCGCCGGCAGCCGGAACCGCGGTGGCAGAGCACGGCTGATCCGGTCGGGCCGAGTCGACTGCTCAGTCTGCGTCAAGATCAACCGTCTGCGTTACATCAACGGTCGACGAGTATCACCTCGTAATCGGTGAGCACGGTGAATTGCACGCCCGCCGTGGTCAGGGCCGCAACCGTCCGCGCAGTCACCTGTGGATCTTCGAGTAGCGAATCGCCGCCGTGCGGCACTATCGCGAAGTCGATCAGCGCGAGCCCGGACCAGATCGGGTCGATACCGCACGTTGGCATGACTTCAGCGGGGTCGTCCGACGCGTCCAGCCCGATCAGAGTCGGAGTCGCCAGGCACGCTCCGGCGCTGTATCCCGCATAGGCCACGACGCCTGAACGAACCAGCATCTCGATGACCCGGTCAGCGCCACTTCGAGCTAGCTGAGCTCGCAGGACGAACGTGTTTCCGCCGCGAACCCACAGGCAGTCGAAATCGCGGAGCCGGAGTTCCAGTGCTTCCGGTGCACCCAGGAAGTCTCGGACATCCACTTCCTCTGCGGTGAAGCCGGCTGCCCGTAGTGGAGTCAGTTCGCTGGTGACTGCTGAACTGCGGGCATTGACGGGCCACGAATCTGCAGCCGCGGCGATGACTGCGATGCGAGCGCCGCGGCCTACGAGATCGACAAAGGCCTCGCGGTGGTCGCCGAATCGGTAGGACGAGAGAAACAGTTTCACTTCTCAGTACCTTCGCGACCTACCCACCCAGCCCTCAAATCGTGAACGCCAGATTGTCGACGACGCGTGTGCCCACCGTGGTGTCACCGCGAAGCGAGATGTCGGTTCGGTGATCCGACGCGTGGACGCGGCCACCGGCAATTCGGGTGAAGAGCGGTGAGCTCATCGAGATGGTCGTGGTCGCCGGACCGTCCAGCTCCGGGACGAGTGTTGCTCGCGCGTCGACCGAGACGTGAAGTGAACGGGCAAGTGGCCCTTCGAGTTCGAAAGTGATCCGTGCTCCCTCTGGCGCCTTTCCTCGTTTTCCGACGACGAATCCGAGCGCGCTGGTGATTTCGCCGAATGCAGTCTCCGCGCGCAATCCGCCTTCCTCACCCGGAATGCCAGCTGCATCTCTGATGTCGAGTTCGTGCATCCAACAGTCGAAGGTCCGAATACGCATGAACCGGCCATAGGGCGCAAGACCGACCGGTGTTTGTGTCTCGGCGTCCCAGTCCGCGCTGGTCATCGAGCGCAGCGCTTCGGTTCGTTCGGCGGTGATCTCGCGATATCGGGTCAGCAGGTCCGAGTGCGGTGTCCGCCGCAGGCCTTCGACCCAGCGCTCGTTGAACGCCGCAATCTCGTTGTGGACGTGGGGCAATGCGTGCACGTCCAGATTGATCGACGGCGGATTGATGCCCGAGAGCAGTGATTCCGTACCGATCAGATGGGACACGATGTCGTGAACCGTCCACCCCGGAAGGTTCGACGGTGCCAACCACTGATCGCCGTCGAGTTCGGCCAGCAGTGCGTCGATGACTCTCCATTCCTCGGTCAATGCGTCGACTACTGAGTCCTGGGGCCAACCACTCATGTGGACATCTCCTGTTTCGGACGGTGCGGTTCTCCTCACTGTATGTCCCGGCGGATAAGTGAGCGGGCATTCCCATGCTTCGAGTCGGTGTCACCAAACCTCCGAGGGTGGCAGAGTTCCTGTGGTAGACCAGGATTGTCGACGCCGAAGCAGGCTCACGCGGCGTTGTCGTCACCGACAGAGGAGTCTTCGTGTTTCCAGGAAATTTTGTCCACTCCACGCCGGACAAGCCCGCCGTCATTCGCCCTGCGACGGGTGAGTCCATCACCTATCGGGAACTCGACGAACGGTCGACGCAGTTGGCGCGATACTTCCGAAGTGTCGGTGCCAAGCCTGGGGACCACGTCGCTCTCATCTCGAACAACGATCTCCGGGCGTTCGAGGTGTACTGGGCAGCGTTGAGATCCGGCCTCTACATCACCGCGGTGAACTGGCATCTCACGGCTGCGGAGGCTGCCTACATCGTCGACGACTGCGAGGCGACAATTCTGGTGGCGTCGGGGCAGGCGTCCGCAGCAGTTCCGTTGGACGAGAAGCTGATTCCACGCGTGCGTCACCGATTGGTGTACGGCGGCGCCCTCGAGGGTTTCGACGACTACGAAGACGCGGTCGATGCGCAGTCCACTGCTCCACTCGACTCGCAGCCGCGTGGGGCTGACATGCTGTATTCGTCGGGAACCACCGGCAGGCCGAAGGGGATCAAAGGAGATCTCCCGGAGGGTGAGGTGAACACCACCATGGATCCGTACACCGCGGTGTTCGCACCGATGTACGGGTTCGATTCCGACACAGTCTATTTGTGCCCGGCTCCGGTCTATCACGCGGCGCCCCTGCGTTTTTGCGGCGTGATCAATTCGGTCGGCGGAACCGTGATCTTGATGGATGCATTCGAAGCCGAAACCGCGCTGGAGTTGATCGGTAAATACGCTGTGACGCACAGTCAGTGGGTACCGACGATGTTCGTTCGAATGTTGAAACTTCCGAAGGAGACCCGTGATCGTTACGACGTCTCGACGGTGAAGGTCGCCATTCACGCTGCTGCTCCCTGCCCGCCCGAAGTGAAGACGGCAATGATCGACTGGTGGGGGCCGGTGATCTACGAGTACTACGCCTCGACCGAGGGTTCGGGCGCTACCTTCATCAACAGTGAGCAGGCCTTGTCGCATCCGGGTTCCGTCGGGCGTGACGGAGTGATGGGGATCGTGCACATCTGTGACGACGCCGGGCGCGATCTTCCGGTCGGCGAGATCGGTACCGTGTTCTGGGAGCGGGAGACTTTGCCGTTCCGGTACCACAATGATCCCGAGAAAACGGCTGCCGCGCAGCATCCGGATCATCCGACGTGGACGACGAGTGGAGATATCGGCTATATCGACTCCGAGCGTTTCCTTTATCTGACCGACCGCGCCGCGTTTACGATTATCTCCGGTGGTGTGAATATCTACCCACAGGAGTCCGAGAACATCCTTACTTTGCACCCGAAGGTGTTCGACGTGGCGGTCATCGGTGTTCCCGACGAAGAAATGGGTGAGCAGGTCAAGGCGGTTGTCCAACTAGCGGAGGGAATCGAGCCTGGTGCCCATGTCGCCGAGGAATTGCTGGAATACGTTCGCAGTCAGGTCGCACATTTCAAAGCTCCGAGAAGCATTGACTTTGCCGACGAATTGCCTAGGACCGCTACAGGAAAGCTCGTCAAGCACAAGTTGCGGTCTCAATATGTGAGCGATTGATGCTCTAGTGAAATGCTAGGACATCAGAGTAATTCTGCGAGATAGTCGGCAAGGACCTGCGCGTGACCGTATGGCAGGTCCTTGCTTGCTGTCAGTAGAACAACGGGTCGAGCATCCGAGGCCGGTGCGAGGCGTACTGCAGGTTTTCGCGTTTGAGGCCGCGTGGCCGGAGTCGGTCTACGCGGAGTCGGACGGCGTTACATTCGGAAGCCGGTTCGTAAACTCGCTCGACGGTGATTATTCGGCGCGTCATTCTGATGCCTTTACGTCTTTCGGCCGTTTCAAATAGTGGAATAGTCCGCCATTCCGGTGTGATCGGCCTCACAGTAGGCTTCTTCAGGTATGTCCAAACATACTGTTCGGACTCGATTCAGATGGAGAAAGTGCGTCGTCGGTTTCCCTACGCCGCGTTAACTCTGGCTACTATCAGTCACCATTCACCCAAAAGCGGGTCATCTTCCGCTCATCACATGCTGGTTGCCGCTCGTCGCAGCAGGCGAACCACCAACCGCAGAAGGTAATGGAAAATGGAAACATCGAAGAGCGCACAAGTGCGTCCGTCGGTCGGCGTCCCTCGAGAATCGAGTGATGGTGAGCGTCGGGTCGCATTGGTGCCGAAAATTGTGTCCGCTTTGATCGGCAAGGGTGTCGACGTGGTCGTCGAGTCCGGGGCCGGTCTCGGGGCGTTGATTCCCGACGAGTTGTACACCGCTGCCGGCGCGAAAATCGGCGATCCGTGGACTGCTGACGTGGTGGTCAAGGTTGCGCCTCCGTCGACAGAAGAGATCGCCCGGATCAGTACCGGCGCGAAGCTCATCGGTTTCCTGAATCCGCGTAATGCGGACAACCGCATCGCCGAGTTGAAGGCTGCCGGCATCGAGGGATACGCCGTGGAGGCGATTCCTCGTATCTCTCGCGCGCAGGTGATGGACGCGTTGTCCTCGCAGGCGAACGTGTCCGGGTACAAGGCTGTTCTGTTGGCAGCATCGGAGTCGACGCGGTTCTTCCCGATGCTCACCACCGCTGCGGGCACGGTGAAGCCTGCGACGGTTCTGGTCCTCGGAGTGGGAGTGGCAGGTCTGCAGGCGCTGGCGACAGCCAAGCGTCTCGGTGGCCGCGCTACCGGGTACGACGTGCGTCCTGAGGTCGCCGACCAGGTGCGTTCGGTGGGTGCACAGTGGCTCGACCTCGGAATCGATGCGGCGGGCGAGGGTGGATACGCCCGCGAGTTGACCGACGACGAGCGAGCGAAGCAGCAGCAGGCACTCGAAGATGCGATCAAGGGCTTCGACGTTGTGATCACCACTGCTCTGGTTCCGGGTCGTCCGGCGCCGCGCCTGGTGACCGCTGCCGCGGTCGAAGGCATGAAGCCGGGCAGTGTGGTGGTCGACCTCGCGGGTGAAACCGGTGGTAACTGCGAGCTGACCGAGCCGGGTCAAACCGTCGTCAAGCACGGCGTGACCATTTGCTCTCCGTTGAATTTGCCGGCGTCCATGCCGCAGCATGCGTCCGAGTTGTACTCGAAGAACATTTCCGCGCTGATCGAACTCATGTTGGTGGAAGGTGCCTTGGCGCCTGATTTCTCCGACGAGGTTCTGGCCGGTGCGTGCGTCACCCGTGAAGAGAAGGGCGCCTGATGTACACATCACTGCTGGCGAACATCGCGATCCTGGTGTTGTCCGGGTTCGTCGGTTTCGCTGTGATCTCCAAAGTTCCGAACACCCTGCACACCCCGTTGATGTCCGGTACGAACGCCATCCACGGCATCGTCGTCCTGGGTGCGTTGGTCGTCCTGGGCAAGGTGCACGATCCCTCGATCGGGTTGCAGATCATCTTGTTCGTCGCGCTCGTCTTCGGAACCGTGAACGTTGTCGGTGGTTTTGTCGTCACGGACCGCATGTTGGCGATGTTCAAGGCCAAGCCGGCTGCCAAGTCTGTGTCGAAGGATGGTGACCAGTAATGGAATACCTGGTCAATGCGCTCTACATTGTCGCGTTCTCGATGTTCATCTACGGCCTCATGGGTCTTACCGGCCCGAAGACCGCAGTCCGCGGCAACCAGATCGCCGCGGTCGGCATGCTCATCGCCGTCGTTGCAACTCTGATCTCCATTCGTGATGCGGAGATGGGGAACTGGATCCTCATCGCTGCCGGCCTTGTCATCGGTGTCGTGCTCGGCGTTCCGCCGGCGCTCCGGACGAAGATGACGGCCATGCCGCAGTTGGTGGCACTGTTCAACGGTGTCGGCGGCGGCACGGTCGCGTTGATCGCGTACGCGGAGTTCCTGGACTCGGACGGTTTCACCGCATTCCAGCACGGCGAGTCGCCGACGGTACACATCGTCATCGCTTCGCTCTTTGCCGCGGTGATCGGATCGATCTCCTTCTGGGGCAGCGTGATCGCGTTCCTGAAGCTGCAGGAAACTCTGCCTGGTCGTCCGATCGGAATCGGCAAGCTCCAGCAGCCGCTCAATGCTCTGCTGCTCATTGCCGCCGTCGCGTTCTCGGTGATCATCGGTATCAAGGCGATCTCACCGGAAGGCCCGACCAGCTCACTGTGGATCGTCGGCGTGCTCGTGCTCTCGGGCATCCTCGGACTGATGGTCGTGCTGCCCATCGGCGGCGCGGACATGCCCGTCGTCATCTCGCTGCTCAACGCTCTGACCGGTTTGTCAGCTGCTGCTGCAGGTTTGGCGCTCAACAACCAGGCGATGATCGTCGCCGGCATGATCGTCGGTGCTTCGGGCACCATCTTGACCAACCTCATGGCCAAGGCCATGAACCGGTCCATCCCGGCCATCGTTGCCGGCGGCTTCGGTGGTGGTGGCGGTGAAGCCGCATCCTCCGACGGCGTCGTGCGCACGGCAAAGGCGACCTCGGCCGCCGACGCGGCCATCCAGATGGCCTACGCCAACCAGGTCATCGTCGTACCCGGATACGGACTTGCCGTCGCGCAGGCTCAGCACGCGGTCAAGGACATGGCGAAACTGCTCGAGTCGAAGGGCGTCGAGGTCACGTACGCCATTCACCCGGTCGCCGGCCGTATGCCCGGTCACATGAACGTTCTTCTCGCAGAGGCGGATGTCTCGTACGACGCGATGAAGGAAATGGACGACATCAACGACGAGTTCTCTCGTACCGATGTCACCTTGGTGATCGGTGCGAACGACGTCACCAACCCGGCGGCGCGCAACGATCCGAGCTCACCGATTCACGGAATGCCGATCCTCAACGTCGACCAGTCGAAGTCCGTCATCGTGCTCAAGCGCTCGATGAACTCCGGTTTCGCAGGTATCGAGAACCCACTCTTCTTCGCCGAGGGCACCTCGATGCTCTTCGGTGACGCCAAGAAGTCGGTCTCCGAAGTAACCGAGGAACTCAAGGCGCTCTAGCGCTCGAGCTCGGAAGGGGCGTCCACTCGCAGCTGCGTGTGGACGCCTTTTTTCGTGGCCGTGTGTTGCAAAGATGTCGTGTGATGCAACGACTTCTTGTGCTGAAACGACTTCTTGTGCTGAAACGACAAAGGCGCCTGGTCCGAGACGAAACTCGGAACAGGCGCCTCTGGCGACGTTTTACGGAACCTCGGGGGTTTCGGGGTCGGAAGAGAAGCCGGAAAGTAGTTCGATCAACTTCTGGATCAGTTCGAGCGGGTTCAGATCTTCGAGGCTCACGGTAAAGACTCCTTCGCTGTGGAACTACTTGATTCGGACATTTCAGAACATACGTCATGTCCAACCGTGGCGGGAGAGCTATCGGCGAAAATCTCTGAATCCCAAAGATTTAGGACTAAAGTCGGATGCTCCGGTGCCTGGAAAACGCGATGGCTGCCGTATCCGGGCGTAGCTCTTCACGTTTCGCGGCGATGGGCGATCGTGCCATCAAAATGGCTGCGGCACAGGCCCATACCAGGGTGATCAGAATGCCAGCTATCACTCCGAAAAGGCCGCTCAGCTCGGCGGCGAGCGCGCTGGCACCGATCGCAGCAACTCCGACGAATCCGAGCCCGGCGACCACCGGACGCCACTGCGGGGCGGAGATCAAGATCGCCGAGCAGTACAGCGCGGTCGCCGCTGCGACGTGACCGCTGGGCAATAGGTCCTGGGGCACATCGGGGAGCCAGGAACCGAATGCCGCGTTGGTGAGATTGGCGCCCATTCCGAGGAGCAGGATCGCGCCGATGCCGTATGGCAGTCCGCGGACCATCGAGACGACGGCCAGAGCGGTAGTGGCTGCGAGTACAGCGGTGACGTCGAATCGGCCTACCGTCCACTCGGCAAGTGCGCGCACCTGTTCCGGGACGCTCAAACCGGGCGAGGTGGGTCGCACGAAATACAAGACGCCCAGCGCTACGACGGCGATCGCGGCAAGGACGAGGAAGCGAGTGGTTGTGGAGGGAGCGGGGTGCTGGGTGGAGGTCGAGACGGTCACGAGTACCAGCATCCCTGTTGAGTCTGTGCCGATCGTGAGGATCAGCTGTGAGGTCTGTAGGCGGTCGGAGAATCGCGCCGAACGACACCCGCACAACCCGCTGCGACCAGGACGCATGCAAACGGGATCAACATTGCTGTGGTGAGAGGCACAAGCTTGGTGACCCACCCGATGGTTGCCGGCCCGGCGAGGAATCCGATGTATCCCATGCCGACGACGCGAGACATGTTGGTACCGGCCGAACCTGAGCCCAGATTTCCGGCCGTGGTGAAGATCTGCGGAATACATCCCGACAGGCCTGCGCCGAACAGTGCCCAACCGAGCAACGTCAGTGGTAGCCAGCCGGATACCACGACGGTCAGCATGCCGACGGACGACAGCAACGCGCCGTAGCGAACCACGGCCACCGGGCCTACCGCCGCGCTGATTCGATCCGCGGTGAACCGGCCGACGGTCATCATGGCGGAGAATGCGCCGAACGACAGTGCGGCAACGGCATTCGAAACACCGAGATCTTCCTTGACCTGCAGCGCGCTCCAGTCGTTAGCCACTCCCTCGGCCAGCATCAGAACAAAGGCGAGGGTTCCGAGAGCGAGCACCCGAGCCGAGAATCTGCCGTGTGTCTTTCCGGTTGTCGACGCAGTTTCGGCATGAACGTCGACGTGAGGGAGCAGGGGGCGCGAGCACAACCAGACTGCCAGCAAGCCGATTGCCGACGCGATGCTGAGCGTGACGTACGGCGGAAGATCCAGTGCGAGAGTGCCGAATCCGATGACGGACCCCAATACGCCACCGACCGAGAACATACCGTGAAACGCCGCCATGATCGGGCGCCGGTACAGCCGTTCGGCCTCGACGGCCTGCGAGTTCATCGACACGTCCAATGCGCCATTCGCAAAGCCGAACACGACAAGTGCAGCGCCCAGTTGCCAGGTGTTCGTGGCAAACCCCGGGCCGAGAGTGGCGAATGCCAGCCCGCTACCCGCCAGGACGACCATGCGTCTGCTGCCGTATCGATCTGCGAGCGGGCCGCTCAACTGCATGCCGGCAATGGCTCCGACTGCAAGAAGGAGAAGAAGTGAGCCGAGCGTCGAGTGACTGATTCCCACACGGTGTTCGATGGACGGGATGTGGACGACCCACATCGCGAGGAGAAATCCGTTGATGCCGAAAATGCCGAAGATGCCGGCGCGGGCGCGCACCAGGGCGGCGGTGGGGACTGCGCGGTCGGTGGGGTTGACGCTCACTCGTTCCTTTTTACAGGTGAGTCAGCAACAGGTCCGGGTTCGCGAGCATCTCTGCGACAAATGAGAGGAATCTCGCGGCCTGCTCACCGGTCAGCACGCGGTGGTCGAACGTCAACGTCAGTGTCACGACGCTCCGCACTTCGATCTTGCGCTCGATCACCCACGGACGCTCGCTCACCGAGCCCAGACAGAGAATGACGGCTTCTCCCGGATTGAGAAGCGGAATGCCGCCCTCGACGCCGAAGACTCCGACATTGGTGATCGTGACGGTGCCACCCGTCAGGTGACGGACGTCCGTCTTTCCCTCACGGGCAGCAACGGTCAGTTCGGTCACCGCGCGTGCGAGTTGGACCAGGCTGAGTGTCTCGGCGCTTTTGATGTTGGGCACGGACAGTCCACGTTCGGAGGCGACGGCGATGCCGAGATTCACGTCATCGTCGACGGCGGCGTCGCCGCGGGCCTCGTCCCAATGCGCGTTCACCATCGGGTGCGAGGCGATGGCGGCCACCATTGCCTTGGCAGCGAGAGTCAGCGGAGTGAGGGACAGTCCGGTGAACGCCTCCGAAGAACGGAGCCTGCCGAGCAGTTCCATCGAAGGCGTGATATCGGCGGTGAGGAAGACGCTGGCCTGCGGAGCGCGGACGCTGGCAACCATCGCCGACGCCATCTGTTTTCGTAGCCCGGACGAGGCCAGGCGTGTCGCGTTATCCGAAGGCGCCTGCACGGTAAGCGCGTCTGCGACGTCAGCTGCGGTGACGGCGCCGTCGAATCCGCTGCCGGTGATTTCGCTCAGTTCGATGCCGGCTTCGCGGGCCGCGCGCCGCGCCGCGGGTGTTGCGGGCTGTCGTTCGGTATTCGCCGCGGATTGCGAGGCGGGCGTGATCTTGCTCCGTCGGCGGCTCGGTCTCTCGGCCGCGGGTCCGTATCCGACCAGCACGCTCGGAGACTGTGAATCACTTGGAGACGGTGAATCTGCAGGCTCCTCGATACGGATGATCGGAGTACCCACCGGAACGGTAGTGCCAGGTTCGACGAGGAGTTCTCTGACAACGCCGACGTAGGGCGACGGCAGTTCGACAAGAGCTTTGGCTGTCTCTACCTGGGCGAGAACTTGATTGAGTGCCACCGTGTCGCCGACGCCGACCGTCCACTCGACCAGATCGGCGGACGTCAGGCCCTCGCCGAGATCCGGCAACCGGAATTCGTGCCCTGTACTCATGCTGCCAGCGTCCGGTCGAGTGCTGCGAGGATCCGGTCGGCGTCCGGAAGGTGAAATCGCTCGAGCTTGGCGGGCGGGTAGGGGATGTCGAATCCGGTGACCCGCAGGATCGGTGACTCCAGCTGATAGAAGCAGTGTTCCGCGACGTGTGCTGCGATTTCGGCGCCGACGCCGAGAAACTTCGGAGCCTCGTGGACGACGACCAGCCGGCCTGTCTTGTTCACCGACGCCTCGATCGTGTCGAAGTCGACGGGGGAGAGTGAACGCAGATCCACGACCTCCAGATCGTGGCCTTCTTCTTCGGCAATCCGCGCGGCCTCGAGTGCGGTGGCGACCATGGATCCGTACGCAACCACTGTCGCGTCGTCTCCAGGGCGAGCGACGCGGGCACGGTGGAGCGGAAGCTCGGGCGCGGCATCGGTATCCACGTCGGCGGTGTCCCAGTAGCGCCGTTTGGGTTCGAGGAATATCACCGGGTCGTCGCCGGCAATGGATTGGCGGATCATGTGAAAACCGTCGATCGGATTGCTCGGGTACACCACCCGCAGCCCTGCGGTGTGAGCGAAGTACGCTTCCGGCGACTCCGAATGATGTTCCACCGCGCCGATTCCGCCGCCACTGGGAATCCGAATCGTCAGTGGCGCAGAGGCAGCGCCTCGGGTGCGGTACTGGATCTTGGCCACCTGCGAGACGATCTGATCGAAAGCCGGGTAGACAAACCCGTCGAATTGAATTTCGCAGACAGGCCGATATCCGCGCAAGGCAAGCCCGAAAGCTGTTCCCACGATCCCTGATTCGGCGAGGGGCATGTCGATCACCCGAGTGTCGCCGAAGTCCTTCTGCAGGGCGTCGGTAACCCGGAATACGCCGCCGAGACGGCCGACGTCCTCGCCCATGATAACAACGCGACGATCGTCTTCGAGTGCGCGTCGAAGGCCGGTGTTGAGCGCGGTCACCAGATTCATGACGGTCATGACGAAGCCCCTTCCAGGCTGCCCAGATACGCGCGATGCTCTTCGCGTTCAGCGTCGACCAGTGGGTGTGCCTCGGCGTAGACGTGATCGAATAGCGCTGACGGGGGCGGATCGGCGAGCGCGATGGTTGCGCGTCGCAGTCCAGCGGCGACGTCGTCGGCGGCTGCCGCGATGGTGCTGAGTTCGTTTTCTCCGAGAAGATCGCGACGGCCGAGGAGCAGACGCATTCGCTCGAGCGGATCGCGGCTTTTCCACTCCGACATATCCGTATCGGTGCGGTACCTGCTCGGATCGTCGGAGGTCGTGTGCGGGCCCATCCGGCAGGTGATCGCCTCGATGAACGTCGGGCCGCTGCCTTCGCGTGCGCGATAGAGCGCCGAGCGCGTCACGGCGAGCACGGCAAGGACGTCGTTACCGTCGACGCGGATCGCCGGAATACCGTAACCGATCGCCCGATGCGAGATGGGTGTACGGGACTGCAGGGATACCGGTTCACTGATTGCCCACTGGTTGTTCTGGCAGAAGAAGACAACGCCGACACGGAAACTGGCGGCAAATCCCATCGCCTCGGCGATGTCACCCTGACTTGTGGCGCCGTCGCCGAAGTACGCGATCGTTGCGATCTCGGCGCCGTCCAGGTGTGCGCCGAGTGCGTATCCGGTGGCGTGCAGCCCTTGGGAGCCGACGACGATCGCCGGATTGGTGACGTTGAATTGTTCTGGATCCCAACCGGAATGGGAGATTCCTCGCCACATGGTGGTCAGCAATTCGGGGGGAACACCCCGGCAGTACGCGACGGCATGTTCGCGGTAGCTGGTGAACGCGAAGTCGTCTGGGGCGAGCGCTCTCGCGGAACCGACCTGCGCGGCTTCCTGACCGAGCATCGGAGCCCACAAACCGATTTCGCCTTGACGCTGCAGGGCAACAGCTTCGGTGTCGATTCGGCGACTCACGACGAGATCGCGATACAACGACAGCAGTTCGTCAGGCCCGATGTCCGTTATCAGGCGGTCGAATTCGGGACGGCACACCCGTGCGCCGTTCGGTTGGATGAGTTGGACCGGATAATCGAGGTTGTCGATCATCTTCGCTCACCTCGGTTTCTGCTCATGCCCGGCGCGCCTCGTGAGTACGCCGCACAATCCCGATGTGTCGTATGCAGTTGTCGCTCTACCATCAGGATCCCCCTGATTGGGAAATCCGCAAGTATTTTCACTGCCGTATCAAGACCTGAACTGCGAACTGGCGAGTAACAAACGTGTCGGTACGGCCAACCGATCGGACTTCAACCGCTAGCATCGGTGCGGTGACTGCAGTCGGTTTGAACGAAGAAGCTGTTTCCGCGTGGATCGCCGAACTGGGGGTCGGCGCCACGACACCACTGACTTTCGAGAGGATCGGTAACGGGCAATCGAACCTGACCTACTCCGTGACGGATGCGGGCGGAGGACGGTGGGTACTGCGCAGACCTCCACTCGGCACGTTGTTGGCGTCCGCGCACGACGTCGTTCGCGAGCACCGCATCCTGTCCTCGCTCCAGGGAACCAAAGTGCCGGTTCCGAAGATCCTCGGCATCACGGAAGATCCGGAGATCACGGACGCTCCGCTGGTCCTCATGAGCTACATCGACGGCGTTGTGATCGACGGCGTTCCGGTGGCTCAGAAGTTGACCGAGGACGAGCGTCGCGCGGTCGGCTTGGCGATGCCCAAAACCCTCGCCAGCATCCACGGAGTTGACCTGGAAGAGACCGGGCTGGACGACCTGGCCAGCCGCAAGCCCTTTGCCAAGCGTCAGCTCAAGCGGTGGTCGGCGCAGTGGGAGAAGTCGAAGACCCGCGATGTTCCGGATGTCGACCGATTGGCCGAGATTCTGCACCGAAACATTCCGGAACAGAACGAAGTGACGTTGGTTCACGGCGACTTCCACCTCAACAACGTCATCACCGATCCGGCCGAGGGGCGCATCGTTGCCGTCGTCGACTGGGAGCTGTGCACGTTGGGGGAGCCGCTCGCGGACCTCGGTGCGCTACTCGCGTACTGGCCGGAAGCCGGTGACAAGGTTGCCGGTCCGTTCATGGCGTCCACGCTGGAAGGCTTCCCGAACCGTGACGAGCTGGTCGCTGCCTACGTCGAGGCGACTGGCCGCGACGTGTCAGCGGTCGGATACTGGCACGTACTCGCTCTGTGGAAGCTCTCGATCATCGCGGAGGGCGTGCTGCGACGTATCCTCGACGATCCGCGCAACAAGGCCGAGCACGGCGGCCCGACGGTCGCGCTGATCGACGGAATCGTTGCACGCGCCGTCTTGACGGCAGGTCAGCTCGGTCTGAGCTAGTTTTCGGTCAAGGTCCCGGCTGCAGATCTGATGGCCGCCGGGATCTCCACCGGCTTACGGGTGTCGGCGTCGACGTAGACGTGGACAAAGCGGCCGGTGGCAGCGGGTTCCCAATTGCCACCGTCGACCTCGTGGAATATCGCCAGGGCGTAGACGATGCTCTTGGTGCCCAGCTTCTCGACGGAGATACCCACCTGCAACTGCTCGGGGAACGACAGTTCGCTCAGGTACCGGCACGACGTCTCGGCGACGACGCCGATGGCAGGCAGGGTGCGGATGTCGGTTCCAGTGGAAGACATCAGCCAGGCGTTGACCGCGGTGTCGAAGTACGAGTAGTAGGTCACGTTGTTGACGTGGCCGTAGTGATCGTTGTCGTCCCACCGCGTCGGGACGGGCCAGAGAACGGGAAACTCGCTGATCGACGGGGGCGTCTGCGCTGTGCTCACGGCTTCGACTGTAGTGAGGACTTTCGCGAGAGTGGGGGCAGGGTGGTGCCCTGTAGGACTGCACGCACGATCAGCCCCACTAACAGCGCCCAGAATGCCGATCCGATTCCCAGGATACTGACCCCGGATGCGGCGATCAGAAACGTGACCACGGCGCCTTCACGTTCACTCGCCTCGCTCAGCGCCGCCGTGAGGGCGCCGGCAAGCGTTGCCAGGAGCGCCAGTCCGGCAACAGTTTCCACGACTCCGGCCGGTGCGGCGGCTACCAGAGCGGCCACCGCGGCCGCGCCGGCAGCGAGAACGAGATACGCCCAGCCTGCGGTGAAGGCAGCGATCCATCGACGTTTGGGATCCGGATGTGCAGTGGGGGCGGCGGCCAGGGCTGCGCTGATCGCCGCGAGGTTGATCGCATGGCCACCGGCCGGTGCGCCGACGATGGTGCCGATACCCGTCACGATCATCGACGGCCGCCAGGGAACGGTGTAGCCGAACGAATTCATCACGGCCACACCGGGAATGTTCTGCGAAGCCATCGTGACGATGTAGAGGGGAATCGCAATGCCGATCATTGCCTGCCAGGTCCACGACGGCGCGGTGAGATCGATGCGGGGAATCATGGCGCCGGCGTCGAGCACTCGATCCGACGTGACGAGGCTGATCCCGATCACGACCGCTGCTGTGAGAAACGCGAGCGGAACCGCCCATCGCTTGGAGAAGCGCTGCGCGGCAAGCCAAACCAGGATGACGGGCGCGACCGCTGCCGGTGCGTCCCGGACGGCGATGATCGGCGCCAGGCACAACGGCATCAGAACCCCGGCGAGCATCGCTTGCGCGAGGGGCGTCGGGATTGCCGAGATGATCCTTCCGAGCGTCGGCCACAGTCCGGTCAGCACGATCGCGATTCCGACGACGATGAATGCTCCGACCGCGGCCGGCCACCCACCCTCGACCGCTCCGGCGCCGGCGAGCAGAGCGGCACCGGGCGTCGACCAGGCCAGGGTGATCGGCATCCGATACCGGCGTGAGAGCCAGAGCATTCCCAACGCTTGGGTCACACACAGAACCAGCAGTCCGGACGCCGCCTCGGTTGCGTCCGCACCGACAGCCGCGAGGCCGGTGAGCACCACCGCGAACGAACTGGTGAAGCCGACGAGGGCCGTGACGATGCCTGCGCTCATCGGTTGCGAGTTGCTGCGAACGGCTTCCGGTTCGGTGGTATCTGTGGAGTCCGACATGGTCAGTGATTCTGCCCGACCCGCTCCAGACCCGATTTACCTGTCCGGTCGGATGGGTGAGGTGACCGCTTTGCCGTAGATGAGGTGCGTTTGGGCGTGCCAGACCTCGGGATGTGCGGCGAGGTGGTCGATCAATACCCGTTGTAGATGAGCGCTGTCACGGACCGCGACGTGGAGGAAGAAGTCCTCGGGCCCCGAGACGTTGAAGAGCGCAAGCGTTTCCGGCAGCGCTAGCGCGTCGGCGGTGAACCGGTCGACGAGGTCGCGGCGGTGTGGTCGCAATTGAACGGCGATGATCGCCTGCATCGACCGGCCAACGGCTGCCGGATCGACAACCGCATGGATGCCGCTGATCGTGCCGTTGGCGCGTAGGCGTCGTACGCGCTCGTGGCACGAGGACGTCGCCAAACCGACTCGATCGGCCAACACCTTGTTGGTGATCGACGCGTCGTTCTGCAATTCGGCCAAAATCTTCCAGTCCACCGGATCCAGAGGCTCATTCTTCGTCATCTGCCGAACTATATCCGGAGTCGTTTTGAACTTCCCGGATCCAGTTGCACACTCCTGGCATGAACATGTGTCTCGAATCAGCTCGGGTGTGAGGTATTTCGGATGAGTGTCGGTCAATGGCTCGCTTTCGGCTCCCTGCTATCCATCGTCCTGTTCACGCCGGGACCGGATTTTGTCCTGATCCTGCGTCATTCTCTGGCAGATCGTCGGACCGGCGCGGTGGTGGCCGCCGGTGTGATTTCCGGGCTCTTCGTTCACACCGCTGCCGCGTCACTGGGTCTCTCCGCACTTGTGGCGACACGGCCACAGTTGCTCTCCGCGCTCACCTACGCCGGGGCGGCATATCTGACCTGGCTCGGCATCTCCGCGATTCGAAGTGCTTTCAAAGCCCGCGCCTCGGACGAGGGAATTCCGGCAGCGAAAGAACCGATCGCGGTCACCACGGCATTTCGCTACGGCTTCCTCTCGAACCTGCTGAACCCGAAGGCGTTGTTGTTCTTTCTCGGGCTACTCCCGCAATTCATCGAGCCGGGTGAAGGCGCAGGGCTGCGGACGTTGATGTTGGCGGGCGCGACGGTGGTCGCCGCGGCACTGTGGTGGGCGATCGTGGTGGTGTTGGCGGCCGGAGCCGGCAAGAAGCTGCGTCGCCCTGGCGTCGGGAAGCGAATCGACGTGGTGACGGGAGTGTTGTTGGTGGGCCTCGGTGCCTTCTTCGGGGTTGCATGAGTGGTCGTGTCAGGATGGGCTCATGACACTTCCCGTGCTGATCGACGTCGAAGAACTGTCCGCTCTCATCGAGGCCGGCGCTGCGCCGCGATTGCTCGATGTCCGATGGGCGCTGGGTGATTCGAACGGCGAGCAGCATTTTCGCGACGGCCATATTCCCGGTGCGGTATTCGTGAACCTCGACGAGGAACTTGCCTCGCCGCCGTCGCCGGACGAGGGGAGGCATCCGCTGCCGAGTCTCGAAGACCTGCAGGCCGCTGCGCGTCGTTGGGGAATCGACGACGGTGATTCGGTGGTGCTCTACGACGCCACCGGCAACACGGCCGCTGCCCGTGGTTGGTGGCTGCTGCGGTGGGCCGGGCTCTCGGATGTCCGACTGCTCGACGGCGGGCTACAGGCCTGGGAGTCCGCGGGACTGCCGTTGGCGGCCGGTATCGGTGAGTCGGTCACTCCGGGCAGCGTGACTTTCACCGGCGGCAACATGCCGACGGTCGACATCGACGGCGTCGGCGACTGGACGCGTGCGGGCGGTGTGCTTCTCGACGCCCGAGCAGGGGAGCGGTACCGCGGCGAGGTCGAGCCGATGGATCCCGTCGCAGGGCACATCCCCGGTGCGGTGAGCGCGCCGACCGCGGAGAACATCACCGGCGACGGGCGGTTCCTGGATGCGACCCGCCTGCGTGAGCGGTTCGCCGGACTGGGCGCCGGAGACAGTGTCGCGGTGTACTGCGGATCCGGAGTAACTGCAGCGCATGAGATTGCGGCACTCGCGATCGCCGGTTACGACGCGACGCTGTTCCCGGGCTCGTGGTCACAGTGGTCCAACGACAGCACTCGCGCCGTCGACACCGGAGCCTGAGTCAGCTCTTGATGCGATCGATGAATGACGGCACGAGAAACCACAGCGCCGTGAACATGATCGCGGCGCACGCTGCCAAAACCTTTGCGGCAACTCCGCCGACGGCGACCTCGGCGATCAACAGGACCGTGCCGGTCATGGAGGCGGCCAGAAAGGCTATGCCGCACAGGGCGAATCGGTTGGCCACGGGCAATATGTTCTCGCGGTGCCCACGGCGGAAAAGCATGCGATGCCAGACCGCGGGTGCCATCAGGAACCCGAACGAGATGGCAACAAGGATCACTGTCACCAAGTGGATGCCGCGGATGTACGCCGACGCTTCCTCGTAGCGTTCGGTGAATGCCACGGCCAGCAGGAAGGCAAACAGGATCTGCACACCAGAGAGCGCGACGCGCAGTTCTTGCAACAACTCGTTGAAGTTCCGCGCGAGTTGTTGAGGTGGAGTCTCCCCGGTCTCGTTCACGGCGACGTGGTTCCTACGCCCGTGAGTATTCCGACGCTCGCTGGATCTGCTCCGCGCTCGGGCGCACACCGGTGTAGAGAACGAACTGCTCGGCGGCCTGAAGGGCAATGACCGACGCTCCTGTGATCGCCGTTTTGCCGAGTTCGGTCGCCAACGCGATCAGTGGCGTCTTCGAAGGCATCGCGACGACGTCGAAGACGACATCGGCTGCGCGCACTGCGTGCTCGGGGAACGACAGTGCATCTGCTTCTGCGCCGCCGGACATACCGATCGGGGTGGCGTTGATCAGCACACCTGGACGAAGCTCACCGAGTTCGGCCTGCCAGTCGAAGCCGTACTGCTTCGCAAGCGATGACCCCACTTGCTGGTTGCGGGCGATCACGGTGACGTCGGTGAATCCGGTGTCGCGCACCGCGGCGACGACTGCTTTTGCCATGCCACCGCTGCCGGCGACAGCGACGGACAGGCTCGTGTCGACGTTGTTGTCACGCAGTAGATCGGCCACCGCCTGATAGTCGGTGTTGTAGGCGTGCAGCACTCCGGACTCGTTGACGATCGTGTTGACGGAGTCGATGGCGCTGGCCGAATCATGCATGACGTCGATGTGCTCGATGACCTGTTCCTTGAACGGCATCGACACCCCGCAGCCTCGAATCCCGAGTGCTCGGATGCCGCCGATCGCGGCTGGCACGTCTTCGGTGGTGAAGGCTTTGTAGACGAAGTTCAGGCCCAATTCCTCGTAGAGGTAATTGTGAAATCTGGTGCCGATGTTGCTCGGTCGCCCGGAGAGCGACATGCACAGGAGCGTGTCCTTGTTGAGGTCGACGGTCATCGTTCCCACTCTAATCGCGAGTTCGGAGTAGTTCTTGATGGAGGAGTGCACCCATCCGGATGGCCCGCAGCGCCGAATGTCGGGTATCCGATCGAAGCACCACTCGCACCGACAGAGCCGAGACGACATGGTCACACAGAACATCGACGAGCACCCGAGCACCGAATCTCGTCCACCGCGTCGTAGATGGGCTGCTCACGCGATCTCCGGGGTCTTGGCCGCGGCTGTCGTCCTGGGCGTCGGTGAACTGGTTGCGTTGCCGATCAACCCGGACGCGTCGCCCTTCTACGCGGTAGGTGCGACTACCGTCGACCGAACGCCGGCGTGGGCTCGCGAGTTCGCGATCGACACTTTCGGTACCAATGACAAGCCGGCGCTGTTCATCGGAATGTCGATCTTGATCGTTCTGCTCGGTGCGGTGGCCGGGCTCCTGGAACGGCGACGCCGCCCGATCGGCAGCGTCATTCTCGTTCTTCTGGGCGCGGTTGGTGTGTATGCGGCGATGCAGCGCCCGACTGCCGATGCGATGTACGTGTTCCCGACGCTGGTCGGTGTGGTGGCGGGCGTCGCAACCTTGCGGTTGCTGATCACACAACTCGAAGTGCCGCTCTCGCCGGGCGTCGCCGACTCGTGGTTGCCTCGTCGTCAGTTCCTCCTGCTTGCGGGTGCGGCGTTGGCAGTGGCTGCGGCAGCGGGTGCGGCCGGGAAGTTCGTGGGGCAGAGAATCGCCGGAGCAGTAGCGAATCGTGAAGATTTTGTCGTGCCCACCGCCGCTGACCCGGCGCCGCCGATTCCGGCGGGTGCGGACATCGCGATTGCGGGTGCGTCGACGTACATCACGCCCAACGACGACTTCTACCGAATCGACACTGCACTCCTCGTTCCGCAATTGACGACGGATTCGTGGGAACTGCGGATTCACGGAATGGTGGACCGCGAGATGACGTTGTCGTTCGACGATCTGGTGGCGCGAACGCCCATCGAGCGAGTCATCACGCTGACGTGTGTCTCGAACGAGGTGGGCGGCGTTCTGGCCGGGAACGCGAAGTGGATCGGTTATCCCATGAAGGACCTGCTCGACGAAGTCGGTGTCCATCCCGACGCCGACATGCTCCTCTCGACCAGCGTCGACGGCTTCACAGTCGGCACCCCGGTCGAGATAGTCACCGACGGCCGTGACGCGATTCTCGCCGTGGCGATGAACGGTGAGCCGTTGCCGTTCGAGCACGGCTATCCCGTTCGGCAGGTCGTTCCCGGTCTGTACGGTTTCGTCTCCGCCACCAAGTGGGTGACGGAGTGGGAACTCACGCGTTTCGACAAGGTCGAGGCCTATTGGACCCAGCGCGGTTGGGGTGCGCAGGCACCGATCAAGACGTCCTCGCGTATCGAGGTGCCGGCAGCTCTGGCTCCCATCGAGCCGGGCCAGGTGCTGGTGGCGGGAACGGCCTGGGCGCAGCATCGCGGGATCGAGAAGGTCGAGGTTCGCGTCGACAACGGTGAATGGCAACCGGCGACACTGGCGCAGGAGTACTCGATCGACACCTGGCGTCAATGGTCGTGGATGTGGGATGCAGGCTCGGGTTTGCACACGGTGCAGGTCAGAGCGACGGATTTGGACGGGAACGTTCAGGTGGAAGAGCGCACTCCGCCGATTCCCGGTGGTGCCACGGGATGGCACACCAGGTCGTTCACCGTGAAGTGACGTCGGAATCCGAATGAGGTTCGGTATACAGACGAACAACGCGTTGAGCCATCCATCCGGCGATCAGGGTTCGCAGGCCGAAGTCGAACGTGTCGTCGGTTCGCAGCGGGGTCGTAGCCTCGCGCGTGACCTCGCTCGGGTTCGAGGATTGAGTCCACGCGACATCCGGCGTCGAGAGTTTCACGACGGATCCGAGAACCAAACTGTCCAGCGTGGAGATTGCGTGACGAGTGTCGGTCGGATCGAAACCGCCGTCCGAAAATGCTTGAACCAGTGCAGTATCGATATCAAAAGTCACCTCGGTGCGGACGCTGCGTGTCATGAGTAGCGGGATGAGGCGCCAATGTTCGACGGCAGCTCGGCGATAGGCCCACCCCCACGCGCTGATCCGTTCGCTCCATCCTGGGGGTGGGTGGGGGACAGAGATCGACGACATCACGCGGATGCGCATGAGTTCGACGATCTCGGATCGACCCGAAATATGTGTGTAGAGCGAAGACGGAGTCACGTTCAATTGCTTGGCGATCCCGGGCATGGTGAAGTCGCCGGTCGCGTCGACAGCATCCAGAGCCGCGTCGGTGATGTTTCGCGTGGACAGTATCGGCTGGGTGGGACGCGGCATCGATTCTCCTGGTGAGGGATTCGTCAGCAATCTCGGACTTCATCGAGTGATGACAACTCCTTGATTTCGGGAGCCGATATGCATCATACTAACCGAACCCTATTCGGTATGTCGGCGGAATCTTCCGGCGATCGGTACACGTCGGAGGAACATTCAATATGTCTGTCGTATGGCTGACCGGTGCAACGATCATCGACGGGACGGGCGCCGACCCGATCGAGAACTGCGCTGTTGCTGTGGAAAACGGGCGCATCAGTGCACTCGGTGGCACGCCACCCACGGGGGCGGAGGTGCTGGACTGCGCTGGGCTGACAATCACGCCCGGCCTCATCGACGCACACGTTCATCTCGGTGGATCGAGCGATCTCGCACCGAGCCTGCGGCGTCAGATCTCGGTAGCCGAGCTCGCTGCAGACATGTTCGCGACCTGCGCATCGACCCTCGACGGGGGATTCACCACTGTTCGTGACTGCGGCGGAATCGACGGTGGACTCGCCGGAGTTGTCGCCTCGGGCAAGATTCCGGGTCCGCGGATCATTCAGTGCGGCCCGATCCAGTGCCAGACCGGTGGACACGGACACCTGGCGGCCGAATGGGAGCCGACTTCGGACTGGTCCGATCATGACATCCCCGGATTACGGTGTATGTCTCTGCTTTCCGACGGTCCGCACGAAATGCGAAAGAACGTTCGCGAGACGTTCCGCAGGGGTGCGGACTTCCTCAAACTGTGTGTTACCGGGGGAGTGGTATCCACTCATGACAAGCTCACCGATACCCAGTTCACGGTCGACGAGATCGAAGTTGCCGTCGAGGAAGCCAATGCGCGCGGTACCTATGTCACGGTGCATGCTCACAACAACGAGGGAATCCGTAACGCTGTCACTGCCGGCGCGAAATGCGTCGAGCACGGCTCTGATATCGACGACGAGACCGCCAAGTTGATGGCCGAGCACGACGTCGCCTTGGTGCCGACGTTGGCTGTGGTGCAGGCGCTCTCGGACAGCGCGGCGTCAGCAGGTCTACCCGAATCGATTTCGGCTCGGATCGGCCAGATGATGCAAGGTCAGATCGACGGGCTTCTTGCTGCTCGAAATGCCGGCGTCAGAGTGGGCTTGGGATCGGACCTCATCGGTACCGATCAAACGGGCCGTGGGATGGAGTTGGTCCTGCGCGCCAAGGTCGAAACACCCATGGATGCACTGGTTTCCGCTACCCGGATCAACGCCGACATTCTCGGAATCGCCGACGAGGTCGGCACCATCGAAGTCGGTAAGTTCGCCGACCTCGTTGCCTTCCGCGGCAATCCGTTGACGGATCCCTCGATCTTTGCCGATCGTGAGCGGATCGCACTCGTCATCCAGAGTGGGCGAGTGGTGAAGGACTGCCGCTAGATCAGCAGCGAGTGGCAAGGTCCGTCAGGGTCGAATGATCAGCTCGGCTGACTGGTAAGCCATAGGAAATCGCGACGGTCAGGTACTTGCCGGCGTAGAAGCATCGGTAAGCAGGATCGGGCGGCAACCAGTCACTGGGCGTGCTGTCGCCTTTCGCCTGGTTGTCGGGGCCGTTGACGGCCAACAGGTTCAGAGACATGTCGTTCGCGAACCTCATCCGCAACGCAGGAGTCCAGGAGTTCGCGCCGAAGTCCCAGGCCGCGGCGAGCGGGAAGACGTGGTCGATCTGGACGGACTTGGCCTGGCTGCGTTCGAATTCGATGCGATCTCCGGAGTACGGGTCGGTCATCGCGCCGGACAGTACGACGCAGTCACGTGTTCCTGGTTTGAACACCACGTCCGAGAGATCTTGGGCCAGGACGTTGTTGCGGGTATCGCACCCGTCGTGGCCACCAGGTGCGTCCTGGTCGTCGGACCACGCGGGGCCGAAGACGCAGGCTTCTCTGAACAAGAATTCAAGCTTGGGGTCTGTCCAGAAAACGGTGTAATTGGTTGATTTCTAACTACTTTCGTCCGGCAGACAGCCGTCCGTCGAACGTTATCTCGAAGGCATTCAGTGCTGCCTTCCATCGGTTGGACCAGCGTTGGCGGGCGGTACCTTTGGGATCGAGGCTCATGATGGCCAGATACACGCATTTCAAGGCCGCGGCCTCGGTCGGAAAGTGTCCACGGGCCTTGACAGCCCTGCGGATTCGGGCGTTGACACTCTCGATGGCGTTGGTCGTGTAAATGACCTGCCGGATGGCGTTGTCGAATTGTAGGAACGGCACGAACTCAGCCCAGGCGTTGGTCCAGAGCCTGATGATCGCGGGATAGCGTTTCTCCCATTTGTCACTGAACTCTGCGAATCGGTCGAGCGCGGCCTGCTCCGACGGAGCCGTGTAGACGGGTTTGAGGTCCTTGGCGATATCGGACCAGTCCTTGCGGGAGGCATAGGCGTAGGTGTTACGGAGAAGATGGACCACACAAGTCTGCACGATGGTCTGTGGCCACACTTGCTCGATCGAGTCAGGTAGATGCTTGAGACCGTCGCACACGACGATCAGAACATCCTGCACACCACGGTTTTTCAGCTCGGACAACACCCGAAGCCAGTACTTCGCTCCCTCCCCGTCGCCGTGCTCACCGACCCACAATCCGAGGATGTCGCGGGTGCCGTCGACAGTCACCCCCATCGCGACGTAGATCGGCCGGTTAGCGACGTTGCCCTCGCGAATCTTGACGTGGATGCAGTCGATGAACAACACCGGGTACACAGGGTCCAACGGCCGGTTCTGCCACTCGGCCATGCCTTCCATCACCCGCTCGGTGATCGTCGAGATCGTCTGCTTGGACACATCGGCTCCGTACACCTCGGCCAGGTGTGCAGCGATCTCACCAGTCGTCAAACCCTTGGCCGACAATGAGATCACCATGTCCTCCACGCCTGAGAGCCGACGCTGCCGCTTGGCCACGATCTTCGGCTCGAAGGAGGAATCCCGGTCACGGGGCACCTCGAGTTCGACCGGGCCGGCCTCGGTCAACACGTTCTTGGCTCGTCTGCCGTTGCGGGAGTTGCCGCTGCCCCTCCCTGCCGGGTCGCTCTTGCCGTATCCGAGGTGGTCGTCCATCTCGCCTTCGAGCGCGGACTCCACGACTAGCTTGGTCAGCTTCGACAGCAATCCACCATCTCCGGTCAACTGCAGCCCTTCGGCTCGCGCCTGCTCGACCAGCTCTTTGAGCCGCGCATCGCTGATACCCGGCTGAGCCGAGTTCGTCTCTGTCTCACGATCAATCACATCAGTCATAGTGGCGTATCTCCTTTCAGAGTTACACCGTTGTTCTTACAGTCCCCAAGCTTGGTAATCATGTGGAAGTCCTTCCCGAGATCGATCCGAATCCAGGCATTCCGAGGTCAGTTGTTGCCGATCCTCGTTTCATCGTGGCATCGACCTGTGCGATCTTGTCCCTGACTCCGGTGTAGCTGACCTGCAGTCCTTCGACTTCACCCAGCCAGCCTTCCTGTTTGGCTTCGATGATGCGGGCTTCGAGGTTGTCTCGGATTTCTTCGAGCCTGCCTCGCTGCGTTGGATCCGGCCGCAGGAGTGAGCATCTGACGCAAGCATGCTCATGGATGCAGGGTGTGCCGAACGACCGTGCGCAGGTCCCGACCGATACTTTCCGCTTCTCGAAATGAGACAAGAACGCATCCCATTCCTCGTCGGTCGGTGTCCGGTATTCCTCACTGGGTCTCATCGAACGACGACGCGCGATGAACGCTCGATGCGCTTCGATCGTTTCCGAGGGGTAGACGGCCTTGTAGCCCATCGTCGTGTCAATTGTCTTGTGCCCGCAAATAACCTGTGCGATATGGGGTGGCAGGCCGTTCATGATCGCGTCGGTGACGAATATTCGCCGGAAGTCGTGGGGCTGAAACATCAACGGATCGCCACTGGCATCGGTGAGAGCTGCCACGGTGAGCGCATTGATGAGGAGCTTGCGGACGAAACTCGGTGGGATCGCTCGGCGTTCGTTTCCGATTCCCCGCTGAAAGAGCAGCGGCATCGGCGGATTCCACAGCTTCTCCTGCGTATCGTAGGCAGCCACGAGCGGTATCGATCCGTTGGGTTGCCGCGAACGCTGAACTACCGCACTGAGGACTTCCGCAAGCTCGGGACTGACCAAGATCAGCCGCTCGGTATCGGTCTTCGATGGAGCTATCTGCAGCAGCGGAACCAGTTCACCGGTACTAGGTAGTCGATATTCGGTGATGCTGTGGTGACTGAGCTCGAGGAGCTCTTCATGACGGATACCGCTGAGCCGCAACACTTCGATAGTGGCGAATGCCCAGAATGCTTCCTCGTCCTCGTAGGTGAGATCGCGGCGAACACCGGTAACAGTATTGTCGGCCCATACGACGCGGCCAGTTCCCCGACGGATCAAGGATCGTCGCAGTTCTCCGTCGGTTCCCGCGATCACCTCACCTGGTTCGGTGTTCTGCGCCGCAACAAGTAGAGCCGCTGCGGCCGCGCGGCGGTCAGCTGCGGACCGAACCAACTGCGACAGGACAGGCAATCGCTCGCGAGTGCGCTGATCCATCCGCGCTTTACGGTGTTTGAGTTCCTTGCCTCTTTTGACCTCGGCGTCGCTGATCGGGCAGGGCGCCACCCACTGCGCCCAGCGTGCCGGATCTTCGACGGCCCAGTGCGCGAGGTCGAGATAGAACGCACGCACTTGCAACAGATTGTCTTTGTAATTCTTTCGGGGCGAAGTTGTTTCGTGCTTTCGTCCCGCCGCGTCGACGGCGGTGCGTGTGATCGATCTCAGGTCGTCCTTCCATGCTCGGGCAACGTCAGGCGGCAGCGCCAGGGTGTCGATACCGGGGGCGAGTGTCTCGACGCGGCTCCAGAACAGCCCGGCGAGTCCTCGGGCACGAGAGTTGAGACTGGTGTAGTCCAGCGCGGGTTGACGCTCGCGCAGATAGTCGATGAGCAGAGCTCGGATCGGTTGGTTCTCGATCGGGTAGCGGTCGACGAGTTGTTCGATCGTCAACTGTCCGACCGGAGCGCCGAACGCACGGATGCTGTGTGGTGCATCCTCGGGAAAGATGCCCATCGCACGTAGTCGCAGGTAGAAATCGATCTTCTTCTGACCGCGGCGGGAGTGCACCTGCGCCATCGTTTCGATCAGCTCCACGCAATCGCCGACAGTGATCTCCGCGACCGTCCCGCCTTTGGATACCAGCAGGGTCGCGATTCTGGTCGCTGCGAGTCGTGCATCGTCTCGCGAGGTATCCGGCTGAGTGGCAGCAAGCTCGTCCAACCGCGCGAATCCGTCCGGATCTCGCAGCTTTGCCATCATCGGCGCGAGAAACGGGTGCGCCCGGGAGAGCATCCACGGCAACTGCGGCCGGATCACGTCCAGGCACAGCAACATCAGCAGTCCTGCAGCCAGGTCGTTGCGATCATGTCTGACAGGGCGCCCGTGTCCGGCAATCCATTCCACCGGGAGATCGGCCCAGGAGGTTGTCGCGCCGTAACGAGACCCGCGGATGTTCTCGGCGCCG
This sequence comes from Rhodococcus sp. T9N, assembly GCF_024436645.1. Classification (NCBI taxonomy): domain Bacteria; kingdom Bacillati; phylum Actinomycetota; class Actinomycetes; order Mycobacteriales; family Nocardiaceae; genus Rhodococcus; species Rhodococcus sp. T9N. Next base: position 87,736 of record NZ_JAMSKS010000016.1, read on the forward strand.
CTGGCGAGCCACCGGGCTTGCCAGGTATCGCCTGGCACCGAAGCCAACCAGGTCAGTATCTTGATCACGCCCCGGTGCCGTCCGGCTCGGGTGGTGACCGCAGCCTCAGCAAGCACCGAGCAGTTCAGTCGGGCCTCGACCTCCTCAGCAGAGGCAGCGGTGTGCGGCCACCAGAGTTCACCTTCGCGTGGTGGAAACTGTTTGTGCAGTTGGCGAATCCTCGAATGCGGCACCGGTGTGACCTCGAAGCGTTCCGGGCGGGTCATGTGCTTGACGGCAGTGCTCACAACGGCCTCCCGAACAGCACGCTCAACGCTGCCGGATCGTATCCAGGAGCAGGAGGCGGCGACGGAGCCCGCGGATGTTCCCGCTGATCAGCAGTACGAGCGTGGTGGGCCAGGACGCTGGCGATCACCTCGTCCTTATCGGGTGTCAGATAAATTTCGGTCGTCGACAAATGGGCGTGCCCCAACACCTCTTTGACCTCCACCAAGGACAAGTGCGGGTCGTTGGCCATCCGCCTCGCTGCACTGTGACGTAAGTCGTGCAGAGTCCAATCCGAACCGAGGGTAGCATTCGCACGCTCGAACATCCGATGCGCCGCATGGTAATTCAACGGGCGGCGAGGCCTTCGCAGTGTCCACCACAACGGTTGCATCCGTCCGAGTGGCACCTCGCCCCGCAACTGCTCCTGATACAACCGCAACCAGACGAACGCGTCCGCCGACGCGGGTACCTGCTCCACCGCACGTGTTCCCTTGCGCACCACAGTAATCAACTGCTGCCCCGGGTCGACATCGCACTCGCGGACTCCCAACAGCTCCGACGCTCGCACCCCCGATGAAATCCAGAACGCCACCAACGCCCGGTCCCGATCCGACGACAACGCCGCGAACAACTTATCGAACAGATCCTCGGGAATCGCTCGGGGAATCCGCTGCGAGACCCGAGGCCGGTAGCGCCCCACACGCTCAGGTGCCCAATGATCCATCGGATTGTGGTGCGCATGAGCCCGTCTCGACCGGCGAGAGAGATCGAGAGGGAACGGATTCAGAAGCGGGCCAGTCCCCGCGTCCCGATGAAAATCGTAGAAACTTCGCAGCACCGTCTCACTGTGCGCCACTGTCGCCGGCGAGTACCCGGCCCCCAGAGCCGGTTTGCCGGTGACAGGATTCGGCGATGCCGCAGCAGTAGCAGCCGCCTCGGCGCTGGCCGGCACCACTGATCCTTGTCGTGCCTTCGCCGTCAACTGGATCCAACAACTGAAATCGCGGGCATCGACCCGATCGGCACGATCCCACGCCACGTCCACAGCGTGAAGGAACCGCCACCATCTGAGCAGATCCATACCGTACGAACGCACCGTCGCCACCGACCTCCCGGAAGCGATCAGCTCCCGGAAGAACACCTCGACGGACTCCACTCGTTCACCGTCGCTGCCCTGCAAGACGTAAGGCTCCGCCGCCTGACCTGTCGCTATCAACCGACCCACTCGGGCCACCACAAGCCCCGACAGATCTCTCGAACTTTCCCCTTCGCTCATGTCCGCAAGCTACCGACCCACATCGACCCCACCCCTTCAGACCTGCACCATTCGGCATTTAGTTCAGTCAACGGGGCCTCGCCGTTACCGCAGCCGCGCTGGTATCCACCCGGATGTGGTCGGGTGTCGACAATCGCTGTCCGGGACAGCAACTCTTCCAGTTCCGATCGCGTGGGGCTGCCAGGGGCCGACTCGAGACGCTCGTCCCCGAACCATCCGCAGGACGCGACGAGACATACGAGCGCGAGCGTCGACAGGATCGCAAATAACCGTGCAACCACCTGTGCCCCCGTCCGTCGTAGACGGTGATTCAACGCCGTCCGTCGTAGACGGTGATTGAACCATCGGGGGCCGACAGGAATCAGCCGAACTCGATCACCACTTTGCCGGCGGCATGGCCGTCTTCGACTGCAGCGAGCGCTTCCCCAGCGCGGGAGAATGGGTACCGCCCGGACACGGACGGGTCGAGGATCCCGTCGGCCACGAGCGCCGCGATCTCCGTGAATACTGCTGTAGTTCTTCGGCGTTCGACACCACCGCCGCCGAGTCGGCTCGCCGCCAGAGGATCGGCGATGCTCAGGATCGGTGCGTCCGGTCGGGCGAGCTCAGCGCCGCGAGTGAGAGTGTCCCCGCCGACCAGGTCGAAAACCGCGTCCACTCCGACTGGGGACAACGCGGACACGTCGTCTGCGAAGCCGTCCCCCGACGCAACCCAACGTGCTCCCGCTTCCTCGATCGCGGTTCTCTTGGACTCGCTCGCGACACCGATCACGTTGATACTCCGCGCCAGTGCAAGCGCGATCGTGCTGCGACCAACGCCGCCGCCGGCGCCGAGCAGCAGGAGTGTCGCCCCGGGTTTCAGACCGAGATCGTGGAGTGCGTCGTAGGCCGTTCCTGCCGCAACCGTCAGCACTGCGGCATCGGCCCAGGACACGGTAGGCGGCTTGTGTGCTGTCGAGGAGACGTTGAGCAATGTCGACGCGGCGTAGCCGCCGAAGCCGGTCGCGGTAGCGCCGAACACTTCGTCGCCGACCTCGAACTCGGTGACCCGCGGACCTACTCCGATGACAACACCGGACACTTCGCGGCCCAGAACCGCAGGCAGCGTCACCGGGACAGTATCTTTTCGAGTACCCGCGCGAACTTTCCAGTCAGCGGGGTTGACGCCCGCCGCTCGGACCGACACCAGCAGTTGGCCGGCACCCGGTGGGGGCAAGGTGACGTCGAAGTAGGACTGTGTGTCGGGTCCGCCGTACTCGGTGAAGCCGTATGCCGTCGTCATGCCTGCCAGCCTATTGCCCGGTAGGCGGGAAGTGGTGTCGGTGGCACCTGATTGGATGGTCGGATGCTGCATGGACTCTGGTCACCGGGATCGGGGCTCAAACTGTGGGTCGACGGGCACGACGGTGCCGGGACCGACGATCCCCGTGATCCGGTCAGTGCTGTCCTGCATCGCAAGTTCCGTCATCGTGTGAATGTCGCTATGCCGCCCGTACCTGGCGGGCCTTTGCAGAGTGAGTACGCAGCTGTTGCGTTAGCGCCGCCGGACGCAGTCGATCTCCTGCTGCGGTTCAAGGCCGACGATCAGCGAATTGCGGGAGACCTGCACTTTCTCGTACATGTGGCGCGAGGAATAGACCGGTGGGTGCGCGCCGGACGGGTGGTCCCCGCACTGACGCGGGCTGAAGGAAGTTGGTGGCCACGCTGGCAGTTGTCGGTGGGGGAACGCCAGCGCGCCTGGATCGGCGAACTGGTAGTGGCGATGCCGCCGGTGCAGCGGGCGGTCGGTTCGCCGAGGGCGACGATCGAAGACATCACGAACGAACTCACGGACCCGATCGTCCGTCGTGCTCTCGGGGACTCGCATCCGGTGGTGCAGACCCCGCTGTGGCAGGCCGTGTTGTCCGGGGATGCTTTCGACGACGTGTCGGTACGAGCGGCCGAGGGACTCGCCGAATGGGGGTCGACGTTCACCGCCGGAGAGCCGGACCTGGTTCTGCGGCTGATCGAGCCTGAACTCGACGACAATTCCGATCCCGACGACGATGCGCTGTGGCGTCTGCAAGTGTGTTTGCGTCCTGAAGGTGAAGCGCCCGAACGTGTTCGACTGCACCGGGCCGATCCCAAACGTATCCAGCTCGGCAGCCGCAAACTCGAAGAGGCAATCAAGGCTTACCCACGTTTTCGCGACGTGCCGCGCGACGAGGACAGTCTCGACCTGTTGCTGCCCACTCCTGTAGTGATGGACCTGGTCGGACACGGCGCGATAGTCCTGCGAGAGCGAGGGATCACGCTGCTGCTTCCGCGTGCCTGGAACGTGGTGTCTCCATCCCTGCGTGTGCGGGTGACCTCGGCGGCGTCTCCGATCGTTGCGGAGAATCGTACGGTCGGTATGGACCAATTGCTGGAATACGATTGGGAATTGGCGCTCGGAGACAAGGTACTCACCGCCGAGGAAATGACCCGACTGGTCGATGCGAAGTCCGATCTGGTCCAGTTGCGCGGCGAGTGGGTTCAGGCGGACAAAGACGTCCTGGCCCGCGCGGCTCGTTTTGTCAGTCAGCGGCATTCGAGCGGGGACCGAGCGATCGTCGATCTGATCAAGGACTTGATCGCCGACGACCTCAAAGACCTGCCGGTCGAGGAAGTGAAGGCAACCGGATGGGCCTCGGCACTGCTCGACCAGTCGGTGGCTCCGCGGCAGGTCGCGGTACCGTCGACGGTCAACGCGACTTTGCGTCCGTATCAACGACGCGGTCTCGACTGGTTGGCGTACATGAGTGCTCTCGGGCTCGGCGCTGTTCTGGCCGACGACATGGGTCTGGGTAAGACGCTGCAACTGTTGGCGTTACTTGCGCACGAGAAGTCCAAGACAGCAACCCTTTTGGTGTGCCCGATGTCGGTTGTGGGTAACTGGCAGCGTGAATCGGCGCGATTCGTGCCGAGCTTGCGCGTCTACGTTCATCACGGTTCGGATCGCGCTACCGGGGCGGAGTTGGAACAGGCAGTTCGTGAGAGTGACCTCGTGATCACCACCTACGCGCTCATGACCCGCGACGTCGCGGCCCTCAAGGATCTCGACTGGCGGCGCGTAGTGCTCGACGAGGCTCAACACATCAAGAACGCCAAGACATCTCAGGCCCGCGCTGCTCGCAGCATCCCCGCGGATCATCGCGTTGCTCTGACCGGAACGCCGGTGGAGAACCGACTGGACGAGCTGCGGTCAATCCTCGATTTTGCCAATCGCGGTGTACTCGGCTCGGAGCAGATGTTCCGCAAAAGGTTTGTCGTACCGATCGAGCGGGAAAAAGATCAGCTTGCCGTCTCGCGACTGCGAGCCGTCACGTCCCCCTTTGTGCTGCGGCGCGTGAAGACCGATCCCGCCGTGATCGCGGATCTCCCGGAGAAGTTGGAGATGACGGTTCGAGCGAATCTCAGCGAAGAGCAGGCCGCGTTGTACCGCGCCGTGGTGGACGAGATGATGGCGCAGATCAAGGGGACGGAAGGGATGAAGCGCAAGGGCGCCGTCCTGTCTGCGCTGACCAAACTCAAACAGGTGTGCAATCATCCCGCGCACTTCCTGCGCGACGGTTCGCCGGTGATGCGCCGCGGGCAACACCGTTCGGGAAAGCTCGGACTGGTCGAGGACATCGTCGAGTCGGTCATCGGCGACGACGAGAAGGTTCTGTTGTTCACACAGTTTCGTGAGTTCGGCGAATTGGTGGTGCCGTACCTGGCCGACCGGTTCACCACCGAAGTTCCGTTTCTCCACGGCGGAGTGTCGAAAGCCGGGCGCGACGCCATGGTCGAGGCATTCCAAGGTGAAGGCGGCCCGCCCATCATGGTGCTCTCGCTCAAGGCCGGCGGCACGGGTCTGAATCTCACGGCGGCCAACCATGTGGTTCACCTCGACAGATGGTGGAACCCGGCGGTAGAGAACCAGGCGACGGACCGTGTCTTCCGCATCGGTCAGAGAAAGAACGTTCAGGTACGCAAGATGGTGTGCGTCGGAACCTTGGAAGAGCGAATCGACACGATGATCGCGAGTAAAAGTGAACTCGCCGAACTTGCAGTCGGGACCGGTGAGAACTGGGTGACGGAGATGAGCGTCGAGCAACTGGACGAGTTGTTGCGACTCGGCGACGACGCGGTGGGCGAATGAGTCCGCGCGGTAAAGGCCCCGATTTCAGTGAGTACACCGGGCCTCGACGGCGAGCACCCGCGCCGGTCAAGCCTCGTCCAGCGTTCGGGAGGACGTTCTGGGGCAAGGCTTTTGTTCGGGTCGTCGAAGAGATCGGCGACAAACCTCGTGTCACGCGTGGGCGAACGTATGCGCGTTCGGGTCAGGTCTTGGCGCTCGACATCGAACCAGGAGTGGTGACGGCCGAGGTTCAGGGCAGCCAACTTCAACCGTTCGTTTCCACGCTGTCGATCGACACCCTTGACCAATCGGATATCGACGACATCATCACCAAGATCCGCCGCGTGCCGGGAAGTCTTGCCGCACTGGTGTCCGGCGTTGTCCCGGACATGCTTGCTGCTCAACTGATACCGGACGGCCCGTCGGCTTTTCGCTTCGACTGCACCTGCCCCGATGTCGGTTGGCCGTGCAAACACGCTGCGGCCGTGGCGTTCTTGACCGCGGAGCGAATCGACACCGATCCGCTCAGGTTGCTGAGACTTCGCGGGGTCGACCTGGAGCAGTTGATCGGGGGAGTGGAAGACGAGTCGACTGTTTCGGTGGACGTCGAGAATTGGTTCGGAATCGCGGCTGCCCTCCCTGCGCTACCGAAGGTGCCTTTTCGCGCGGCGATCGACGATCTGGATATCAGGCGGTTGCGCGAGGCGGTTGCGGCATTGGGATTGGACATGGCTCAGCAGAACGTCGCCTTGGACGAAATACGGTCCATCTACCGACGGTTGGACGGTTGAAATCGGACAACTCCGGACTGGTGCTAGTTTCCTGTCGTAAATTCCAGTATCGTTAATTGGACCGGTCCGGTCGGGACCTGCCTGCGATTTCAGGTCGTTGTCGTCGGCGAATAGACGACTATTCATTTCTCGGAGGGACAGTCGCTGTGATGCCCGTTCATTTGCGCGACAGCGCAATACCCAAACACGAACAGTTGCGCACCATTCTCCTGCGCAAGTGCACCCAAGAACTCCAGCCTGGCGACTTGATGACCAGCGAGCGAAACCTGATGCAGGACTACGGCGTCAGTCGGATCACCGTTCGCGAGGCAATCGGGCAACTGGTCAATGACGGACACCTCGTTCGCGTGCGTGGCAAGGGAACCTTCGTTGCGCACCGTGCTGTCCAATCCAAGCTGCACCTTGCATCCTTCACCGAGGAAATGCGCGCCCAGGGGCATCACCCCACGACAGTGGTCCTGGTCAGCGAACAGGGGCCGGTCCCCGAAAATACTGCTGCCGCACTGAATATGCGACCGGGTTCCGACGGTTACCACGTCAAGCGCTTGCGCCTTGCCGACGGCGAGCCGGTGAGCGTGGACGACGGCTGGTTCAATCCCGAACTGTTGCCGGGTTTACTCGACATGGACTTGACGGGTTCGATCTATCGGGCAACCGCCGACAAGTACGACAAGCCGATCGATCGGGCAGAGCAGACAGTCAGTGCCGATGGTGCCAGTACGGAGATCGCGACTCTCCTGGGCACTCGTAAGGGCGCTCCGGTTCTGTACTTCGATCGAGTGTCGTTCAGCGAGATCGCACCGGTCGAGCACACTCGCAGTTGGTACCGATCCGACCGCTACCAGTTGCAGATGGAAGTCCAGGGCCAAGCGCGGCCCAAAACGCGCGGCGACCAATAGTCATCGTTCGAAGCGAAAGGGCGAGCACACCTTCCGGTGTGCTCGCCCTTTGCGTTACGCCGACCAGTCGAACAGAGTGTCGCCAGTGGCGACGTCCCCACCGACGGAAGGGGATTCGACGGTGTCCGGTTTGGAATCCATCACGACTACCGGGCAGATCGCCGAGTAACCGGTCGTGTCGATGTGCGCTGGATCGAAGCTGACAATGGGATCACCCGCATCGACGGTGTCACCCTCGGCGGCGATGAGGGTGAATCCGTCGCCTTCGAGCTTGACCGTGTCGATGCCGATATGGACCAGCACGCCGGTGGCTTTCTCGCCGAAGATCACGAACGCGTGGGGGTGAAGTTTCAGGATCTTTCCGCTGATCGGCGCCACGACCGTGAGTGGGCCCTGACCGCGAGCGGGTTCGATCGCGACGCCCGAGCCGACCATCTGCTGAGCGAACACCGGGTCCGGTACGTCAGCGAGTGCGACGACCCGACCGGGGAGCGGGGCGAGGACGACCGTCACAGGATGTCCTCGATGTCCTCGGCAAGGGTGTCGGCCTCGGGCCCGACGATGACCTGGACAACCGTTCCGGCCTTGAGTACGCCGTGTGCGCCGGCAGCCTTGAGAGCGGACTCGTTCACCTTCGCTCCGTCCTTGACCTCGGTACGCAGGCGGGTGATGCAAGCCTCGATCTCGACGATGTTCTCTGCGCCGCCGAGGCCCTTGATGATTGCTTCCGCTTTCGACATTTGCTGCTCCTGATTGTCGGGTTGGTCGTGATCGTTGAACGGTCGTACAGGTGGGCTGACTAGTTGCTGGTCAAGGCTATCCCGGTTACGTATGTCACATTTGGGTGTTGACAACTCGCCTCCACCAGGTAAAACTACAACTGGTTATGACCGGACAGTACCCGTTGGAAGTCCGGCTCCACAACAGTTTCGACAAAACGGTTTCGGCCTCACTTCCGAGCAAGAACCGTGACCTGCATTTTCACGAAACCTGCACGTGTACGACACCCGAATTTCCAGAACCAGCGGCCGATCGCGACGCGGCCCGGCGAACGAAGAAGGTCCTTGATGACTCTCGAAGACACCCCGAAGAAGGAATCGAAAGTGTTCGCCGGGGTTCAACGCCTCGGCCGAAGCTTGATGCTTCCGATCGCCGTTCTGCCGGCTGCGGGAATCTTGCTCCGCCTCGGCCAGGACGACCTGCTCGGGCGATTCAGTTCGATGCACAGTGCTGCTGCAGTGATCTCTGCGGCAGGACAAGCAGTCTTCACGTGGCTGCCGCTGATCTTCGCCGTCGGTATCGCGATCGGCTGGGCCAAGAAGGCCGACGGATCGACTGCCTTGGCAGCCGTCGTCGGCTACATGGTGATCGACGGCGTGTTCAAGGCGATGTCGCCGATCGTCCTCGAAGGGAAGACGGACCCGAACGGGGATCAATCCCTGATCAACTACGGTGTGCTCGCCGGTATCGTGATGGGCTTGCTGTCGGCGATCTTGTGGCAGCGGTTCTATCGAACGAAGCTTCCCGATTATCTCGGGTTCTTCAACGGGCGCAGGCTCGTTCCCATCCTGACAGCGATCACCGGTCTTGTGGTCGGTGTCCTCATGGCATTCGTGTACCCCTTGTTCAACTCCGGCCTCAACTGGGTCGGTGAAGCAGTTGCTTCCAATACCGTTGTGGGCGGCGGCATTTACGGCGCAGCGAACCGCCTCCTGATCCCCACGGGCCTGCACCACATCTTGAACTCCGCCGTGTGGTTCCTGATCGGCGACTACCAGGACGCGAGCGGTCAGATCGTTCGCGGTGACCTCAACCGGTTCTTCGCCGGCGACCCCTCCGCCGGTACGTTCATGACCGGCTTCTTCCCGATCATGATGTTCGCCCTCCCCGCTGCAGCCTTCGCAATCTGGCGTAACGCCAAGCCTTCTCAGAAGAAGCTCGTCGGCGGCATCATGCTCTCCACCGGCCTGACCGCATTCCTCACCGGTATCACCGAGCCGCTCGAATTCTCCTTCATGTTCGTCGCGTGGCCCCTGTACGTCATCCACTCGCTCCTGACCGGAACGTCGATGGCCTTGGTCAATGCGCTCGGGATTCACGACGGATTCACGTTCTCCGCAGGCTTCTTCGACTACGTGTTGAACTTCGGCAAGGCAACCAACGCATGGATGTTGATCCCGATCGGACTCGGCTACGCCGTGATCTACTACTTCCTTTTCAGCTTCGTCATCAAGAAGTGGAATCTGCGCACGCCAGGACGAGAAGAAGAGGTCGAGGTGGCTGCAGGTGAGCCCGACCCAGCGCTGCTCGAAGCCGAACTGGCACTGGCTGCCGAAGGTGACAGCCGCACCGACGCCCCGCTCGTCGCCGAACTGGAAAACAAGCTCGACAAGGAACTGGAAGGACGCTGAACATGGCGATCGCAACCACGACAATCGGATCCCGCGTCGGACTCCACGCACGACCCGCAGCGCTCTTCGCGCGCGCCGCAGCCGATCTACCGGTAGACGTCACCATCGCGCTCGGCGACGGCGAACCCGTCGATGCCTCCAGCATGTTGTCTGTCATGACTCTCGGTGCAGCATTCGGGGATTCGGTGACCTTGCGTGCTGACGGTGACGGCGCCGACGCTGCGGTCGGTTCGCTCGCAGAGCTTCTCGCATCCGAACTGGACGAAGCCTGATGACGGCGAGTGTGGACAACCGCATCGCGGGTATCGGAGTGAGCGCGGGTTCGGTCTGCGCGCCGTGGTTGCGATTCTCCACGCCTGAGCCGACCTCGGCGTCGGACCCGATCACAGGCAGTCCCGAGGCGGAGCTGATCAGGATCCGTGAGGCACTGGACGCCGTCGCGGAGGAACTGCTCTCGCGTGCAAAGGCAGTCGAGGGCGTCTCCGCGGAGATCCTGACGACGTCGGCTGCGATGGCGCGCGACGCGGGCATCGTGAAGGCGGCCAAGGCGAACCTGGAATCGGGGCTGCCGACTGCACACGCCGTCGCAGTCGCCTTCGACGCCTTCTGTGAAAAGCTCACGGCGCTCGGCGGGTACATGGCCGAACGGGCAACCGATCTGCGCGATCTCGGGCAGCGAGCCGTGGCCGTTCTTCGAGGGGAGCCGATGCCCGGAATCCCCACTCCCGGTTACCCGTACATACTGGTGGCGCGCGACCTCGCTCCGGCGGATACAGCGACGCTGGGCACCAGTGACGTGGTCGGATTGTTGACTGCCGAAGGAGGTCCGACCAGCCATACGGCTATCTTGGCGAAGTCGCTCGGAATCCCGGCCGTGGTCAACTGTTCGGGAACCGATCTGCTGGCGGAGGGGAAACTTCTCATCCTCGACGGCACCACCGGGACGGTCACCATCGATCCCTCGGCAGAAACGCGCGAGCGCGCTGTCCTCGAAGCATCGTTCGTGGCAGAGCAGTCGGCTTCGGCACAGGGTCCAGGACGCACGCGTGACGGGTTCGCGGTGAGGTTGTCGGCCAACATCGGAACCCTCGAGGACGCCGCGCGGGCCGGAGCGGCGGATTGCGAGGGCGTCGGACTGTTCCGTACCGAATTCTCGTATCTCGGGCGTCACGACGCACCGTCGGTGGAGGAGCAAGCACAGACGTACGCGTCGGTGCTCGGGCACTTCGCCGGACAGAAGGTGGTGGTCCGCACTCTCGATTCGGGTTCGGACAAGCCGTTGCCGTTTCTCGATCTCGGGGTCGAGGAGAATCCGGCCCTTGGTATCCGCGGGCTCCGTGTCGGCACGGTTTATCCCGACACACTCATCAGCCAGCTCGACGCCCTCGCGGCGGCCGGCAATGCGACGGGCGCCGATCTGTGGGTCATGGCGCCGATGGTAGCTACGGCCGACGAGGCGAAAGACTTTGCAGAACTTGCGCGTTCGCGGGGGATCGGCAAGGTCGGAGCAATGATCGAGGTTCCAGCTGCAGCGTTGCGGGCGAAGGATATCCTCGAGCACCTCGATTTTGTCAGTATCGGTACCAATGATCTGAGCCAGTACACCTGCGCCGTGGATCGTATGGCCGGAGGCCTGGCCCAACTGCTCGATCCGTGGCAGCCGGCGGTCCTCGATCTGATCGCGATGGTCGGTCAGGCTGGCGCCGATGCCGGGAAACCTGTTGGTGTGTGCGGAGAATCCGCGTCTGACCCGCTGTTGGCTCCGGTTCTGGTCGGTTTGGGCGTGACGAGTCTGTCGATGTCGGTCCCGGCATTGGGCGCAGTTCGCGCGCAACTGGCCTCTCTCGATCTGGCGGTGTGCAAGGACATGGCCGCTGCGGCGCGGGGCGCGCGAAACCCGATCGAGGGTAGAGCGGCCGTCGCGCGGATTCGCGAGTCGGCATGAGTACATCAGGCTCGGCTGCTGTCGGCGATCCGATCGTGTTGCGGGGAACTGTGATCGGATCTCCGGCCGGGAAGATTCACGACGGAGTCGTCGTCGTGGACGGCGAAAAGATCAGTTGGGTCGGCTCGGCTGCGGAATATGTGGCGTCCACACCCGTCGTCGTCATTCCGGAACGCACCGACGCGGTGATCATGCCCGGCTTGATCGATGTCCACAGCCACGGCGCCGCGGGTGCTGGTTTCCCGAACACCGACGCCGATGGAGCGAGCCGCGCGGCGGCGCATCATTGTGAGCACGGCACGACCGGAATGCTGGCCAGCCTGGTCTCCGCACCGCGCGCAGATCTGGTGCGACAAGCAACGATGCTCGCCGATCTGGTCGAACGCGGAGAACTTCTGGGTATCCACCTCGAGGGGCCGTTCATCAACGGCGTCCGCTGCGGTGCCCAGGATCCGGCAGCGATCATTCCCGGTGATCCGGATCTGCTCGAAGCCGTGTGTGACGCCGCGCGTGGGACCGTGCGGTCCATGACCTTGGCGCCCGAGACCGAGAATTTCGAAGAGTTGCTCGCGATCATGCGTCATCGCAACATCGTGCCGAGTTTCGGTCACACCGATGCCGACGCGGCAACGACGTCGGCGCGGATCGATGCTGCGGTGCACGGGGATTGGGCCGGACAGATCAGCGCGACCCACCTCTTCAACGGGATGCCGCCCCTGCACCATCGATCTCCGGGTCCCGTCGCGGCGTGCCTGGCGGCTGCCGCGAGAGGCGAGATGGTGGTGGAACTGATCGCAGACGGTGTGCATCTTGCACCCGAGACCGTGTCGATGGTCTTCGATGCTGTCGGACCGGACCAGATCGCCTTGGTCAGCGATTCGATGGCCGCTGCGGGAATGGACGACGGCGACTACCAACTCGGTGCGCTCGACGTCACCGTACAGGCGGGCGTCGCACGGCTCGCGACGACCGACGGCTCGGCCGGCGCGATCGCCGGAGGGACCGCGAGGTTGCTCGACGTCCTGCGCAGCACCGTCTTCGACGGCGGCGTCGCGCTGGAAGATGCTGTCGCAGCGGCAACTCGGAGCCCAGCGCGTCTGCTGGGACTTGGCGACCTGATCGGATCGCTAGCCGTGGGCTGCCGAGCCGACATCCTGATCACCGATCGTCACTTGCGCCTGGGGCGTGTACTACTCGGCGGAAAAGTCGCCGGAAAGGAAAAATCATGGAAATCGTAATTCAGCCGACACCCGCGGAGGTCGACTCGACCGTCGCGGACATCGTCGAAGGCTACGTCAGAGCCGGGGCGACGACGCTCGGTCTCGCAACGGGGTCGTCGCCGATCGGAACCTATCGTGAACTGGCAGCGAGGCATCGCGACGCCGAACTCGACTTCTCGCTGGCTCGGGCATTCCTGCTCGACGAGTACCTGGGATTGCCGAAACGCCATCCGCAGTCGTACTACTCGGTGATTCGGTCGGAGTTCGTCGATCACGTCAACCTGGATCCCGCGATGGTGTCCAGTCCCAACGGTGAAGCGCCGTGCCCGGAGCAGGAGATCGCCCGGTACGACCAGAGCATCGCGGCGGCCGGGGGAGTGGACGTGCAGTTGCTCGGCATCGGTACCGACGGCCACATCGGCTTCAACGAGCCCGGATCGTCGTTGACCTCGAGAACCCGCGTGAAGACGCTGACCGAGCAGACCCGGATCGACAACGCACGCTTCTTCGACGGTGTGGACGACGTCCCACATCACGTGCTCACCCAGGGTCTCGGAACCATCAGCGATGCAAGGCATCTGGTGATGATCGCGACCGGAGAAGGCAAGGCTGACGCGATCGCCGCTGCCGTCGAAGGTCCGTTGTCTGCTTTCTGCCCGGCTTCGGTGATGCAATTGCATCGCCATGTCACCGTCGTCATCGACGAAGCTGCGGCCAGTTCACTCAAACTTGCCGACTACTACCGGTATGCGCTCGAACACAAGCCGTCGTGGCAGTCCTTCTGACATGACGGTTCTGGAGCTGGCTGTGCAGGACGTGCGGGGGGCGAGGATCGCGCGTTCGGTGGGAGCGACTCGAGTCGAGTTGTGTGCGGCACTCGGCCCGACGGGGGGACTGACGCCCAGCATCGGAGTGATCGAGGCTGTGTCGGAAGTGGGGATCGCGGTTCACCCGCTGATCCGTCCGCGCGCCGGAGGTTTTGTGTTCTCACCCGACGAAGTGTGGGTGATGGAGCACGACGTACATGCTGCTGTGGCCGGTGGAGCTTCCGGCATCGTGATCGGCGCGCTGACAGAAGACAATTCGATCGACACCGTCGTGCTGCGCCGCATCATCGGATGCGTGGACCGGGCGAGAGTCGAGGTGACAGTACATCGTGCGATGGACGTGGTGACCGACCGTCTGACCGCGCTGGACGAACTGATCGACCTGGGCGTGACCCGCGTGCTGACGTCCGGGGGTGCGGACACTTGCAATGAGGGACTCGACGAGATCGGTCGAATGGTCGAACATGCCGCGGGCCGGATCCAGATCATGGCCGGTGGCGGAATAACCGTCGACGACATCCCGGCAATCGCTGCCGTCGGCGTCGATGCGGTGCATCTCTCGGCGCGCAAGGTTGTCGCAGTTTCCGGCGGACCTGGTGGGGGATCGGACGGATACGACGTCACCGATGCAGTAGTCGCGCAGGAAGCGGCAGCCGCGCTCCGCGCTGTGCGCTAGACATACATGGACATCCAACTATAGGATGGTAGACATATTCACTGCTGCCTCCTGGGCGGTCCATACGAGCAAGGAACGGGTTAGCACAATGGTTGAAAATGCGACGGTTCACGAGTTGACGCACTTCGTCGGTGGCAAGCGTGTTCCCGGGACATCTGATCGATTTGCGGACGTGTTCGATCCCAACACCGGCAAGGTGCAGGCCCGCGTTCCCCTCGCGAGCAAGGCCGAGACCGAAGCCATCATCGCCAATGCCGAAGAGGCGCAGCAGGTGTGGGCAGCGTTCAACCCGCAGAAGCGTGCCCGCGTGCTGATGAAGTTCCTGCAGCTCGCTCAGGCCGAGATGGATTCTCTGGCCCGCCTCCTCTCGTCCGAGCACGGCAAGACCGTCGCCGACGCCAAGGGTGACATCCAGCGTGGCCTCGAGGTCATCGAGTTCGCCGTCGGCGCTCCGCACCTGCTCAAGGGTGAATTCACCGAGAGTGCCGGCACCGGCATCGACGTGTACTCCATGCGTCAGCCGCTCGGCGTCGTCGCCGGTATCACACCTTTCAACTTCCCCGCGATGATCCCGCTGTGGAAGGCCGGCCCCGCCCTCGCCGCCGGTAACGCCTTCATCCTCAAGCCCTCCGAGCGTGACCCTTCCGTCCCGCTGCGCCTGGCCGAGCTGTTCCTCGAAGCAGGACTGCCCGCAGGTGCGTTCAACGTGGTCAACGGTGACAAGGAAGTTGTCGACGTCCTGCTCACCGACGACCGCATCAAAGCCGTCGGCTTCGTCGGCTCCACGCCGATCGCTCAGTACATCTACGAGACGGCCGCAGCTCACGGCAAGCGCGCACAGTGCTTCGGTGGCGCCAAGAACCATGCGATCGTCATGCCGGACGCGGACCTCGACGAGGTTGCCGACGCCCTGATCGGTGCAGGCTACGGCAGCGCCGGCGAGCGTTGCATGGCCATCTCGGTTGCCGTTCCCGTCGGCGAGGAGACCGCGGACGCTCTTGTTGCGAAGCTGAAGGAGCGCGTCGCGAAGCTCAAGATCGGTCGCAGTGACGACGAAGGCGTCGATTTCGGACCGCTCGTTTGCCAGGATGCCCTCGACCGCGTCAACAACTACGTGCAGATCGGCATCGACGAGGGCGCAACGGCAGTCGTCGACGGCCGCGGCTTCACCCTCGAAGGCCACGAAGGTGGATTCTTCGCCGGCGCAACCCTGTTCGACAACGTCACCTCGGACATGCGCATCTACAAGGAAGAGATCTTCGGACCCGTCCTTCAGGTGGTCCGCGCTGCCGATTACGAAGAGGCACTGCGTCTTCCGACCGAACACGAGTACGGCAACGGCGTCTCCATCTTCACCCGCGACGGCGACACCGCGCGTGACTTCACCGCTCGCGTCAACGTCGGCATGGTCGGCGTGAACGTGCCGATCCCGGTCCCGATCGCGTACCACACCTTCGGTGGCTGGAAGCGCTCCGGATTCGGTGACCTGAACCAGCACGGTCCCGACTCCTTCCGCTTTTACACCAAGACCAAGACCGTGACGCAGCGCTGGCCTTCCGGCAAGAAGGAAGAGACCAACCACTTCGTCATCCCCACGATGAACTGATCGGAACACTTTCCATGTTTACTCTGACCGATGACGAGCGGGCGATTCGTGACACTGCCCGCGACTTCGCGGCCGAGCATCTGGCGCCCAACGCAGTGGAGTGGGATCAGACCAAGCATTTCCCGGTGGACGTCCTCCGTAAGGCGGCGTCCCTGGGGATGGGCGGTATCTACATTCGTGAAGACGTGGGTGGCAGTGAACTGAGTCGCGTCGACGCTGCCCGGATCTTCGAAGAGCTGGCCAAGGGCGATCCGTCGATCGCAGCGTACATCTCCATCCACAACATGGTCACGTGGATGATCGACCAGTTCGGCAACGACGAACAGCGCCACAAATGGATCCCCGGACTCTGCTCGATGGATCAACTGGGCAGCTACTGCCTCACCGAACCCGGCGCTGGCTCCGATGCTGCGGGCCTGAGCACCAAGGCCGTTCGCGACGGTGACGACTACATCCTCAACGGCGTCAAGCAGTTCATCTCCGGCGCAGGCACTTCCGACGTGTACGTCGTGATGGCGCGCACCGGATCTGCCGGTGCCAAGGGGATCTCGGCGTTCATCGTGCCCAAGGATTCGCCCGGACTGTCGTTCGGTGCCAACGAGGTCAAGATGGGCTGGAACGCGCAGCCCACCCGTCAGGTGATCTTCGAAGACGTGCGAGTTCCTGCCGCCAACATGCTCGGTGAAGAGGGCAGCGGCTTCCGCATCGCTATGAAGGGTCTCAACGGCGGCCGGCTGAACATCGCCGCCTGTTCGGTTGGTGGGGCCCAGGCGGCGCTGGAGAAGGCAGTCGCATATCTGGTGGACCGCAAAGCTTTCGGTTCGGCACTGATCGAGTCGCAGGCCCTGCAGTTCCAGCTCGCCGACATGCGTACCGAACTCGAAGCGGCCAGGACGTTGCTGTGGCGCGCCGCTGCCGCACTCGAAGACGGAGCGTCCGACGTCGTGGAGTTGTGTGCGATGGCCAAGCGCTTTGCCACCGACACCGGATTCGACGTAGCCAACAAGGCCCTCCAGCTTCACGGCGGGTACGGCTATCTTGCTGAGTACGGGATCGAGAAGATCGTCCGCGATCTTCGGGTTCATCAGATCCTCGAAGGCAGCAACGAGATCATGAGGGTGGTCATCGCCCGCAGCGTGGTCGCATCAGGTCAGGGAAAGCAGGGAGCAGCATGAGCGACGAGCTCGAGGTATTGATCGAAAAGCGTGACGGACTGGGGCTCATCACTCTCAACCGTCCCAAGGCGATCAACGCCCTCAACCACTCGATGGTCAAGGCGATGGCCAAGGCCCTCGAGGAATGGAAGTCCGACGACGACGTCAAGGCAGTCGTACTCACGGGCGCCGGCGAGCGTGGTCTGTGCGCCGGCGGCGACATCGTCTCGATCTACCATGACGCCAAGGACGGCAAGACCGGTTCGCTCGACTTCTGGCGTGAGGAGTACATCCTCAACTCCGAGATCGCGAACTACCCGAAGCCGTACGTCGCGATCATGGACGGGATCGTCATGGGCGGTGGCGTCGGAGTGTCCGCACACGGCGACATTCGCATCGTGACCGAGCGCTCGATGATCGGAATGCCCGAGACCGGAATCGGTTTCATTCCAGACGTGGGCGGAACTTACCTGCTCTCGCGTGCTCCCGGTGAACTCGGGACGCACATCGCGCTCACCACGGCGCGACTGAGCGCCGGCGATGCCATCGCAGCAGGTTTCGCTGACCACTTCATCCCGTCGGAGAACATCGAGACGTTCATCGTCGCACTCGCGTCGTCTTCGGTTGCCGACGCCGTGGCGCAGTACGCGGAGCCGGCTCCGGTGTCGGAACTGTTGGCCCAGCAGAGCTGGATCGACGCCGCGTACTCGGCCGACGACGTATCCACCATCGTCGAGCGTCTTCGCGCAAGTGGAATCCCCGAAGCGGAGAAGGCAGCGGAGCAGATTCTCGGCAAGTCCCCGATTGCACTGTCGGTGACCCTGCGATCTCTGCGGCATGCCAAGGAAGCAGCAAGCTTGGAAGAAGTCCTCAACGAGGAGTTCCGGGTCTCGACCGCTGCGCTCGCCTCACACGATCTGGTCGAGGGCATTCGCGCCCAGGTCGTGGAGAAGGACCGAAACCCGAAGTGGTTGCCGGCAACTCTCGACGACGTCACGGCAGAATCCGTCGACGCCTACTTCGCCCCGCTGGGCGACAACGAGCTCGGACTCGCCCCTCAACCGCAAGGCAACTGATCACCGCCGAAGGAGCATCACTAATGAGCACCATTGGATTTATCGGACTCGGTCACATGGGTGGCCCGATGGCGGCCAATCTTGTCAAGGCCGGACACAAGGTCGTCGGTTTCGACCTGGCACCTGCGGCGCTGGAGCAGGCAGTCAAAGACGGTGCATCGGTGGCGGATTCGGCGGTCGACGCCGTTCGCGGTGCCGACGTCGTGATCACGATGCTGCCGAGCGGTAAGCACGTTCTGGGTCTGTACGAAGAGCTGCTGCCGGTGGCAACACCGGGCACCCTGTTCATCGACTGTTCCACCATCGACGTCGCCGACGCCCGCGAGGCACACGACAAGGCCGAAGCGGCCGGTCACCGCAGCGTCGACGCTCCGGTCTCCGGTGGAGTCGTCGGGGCTACCGCAGGCACGCTGGCATTCATGGTCGGCGGTTCCGAGGCTGACTTTCAAGCCGCGTCACCGTTGCTGGACGTGATGGGCCGCAAGGTCGTTCACTGCGGCGACGCCGGTGTCGGCCAGGCAGCCAAGATCTGCAACAACATGATCCTCGGCATTTCGATGATCGCGATCAGCGAGGCGTTCGTGTTGGGCGAAAAGCTCGGCCTGAGCAACCAAGCGCTCTTCGACGTGGCGTCCAACGCCTCGGGACAGTGCTGGGCACTGACCACCAACTGCCCGGTTCCGGGGCCTGTGCCCACCAGCCCGGCCAACAACGACTACCAGCCCGGCTTTGCTGTTGCACTGATGGACAAGGACCTGGGTCTGGCAGCAAATGCGCTGCGCAACAACGGCGTCGATGCAGAGATCGGACTCAAGGCAGCCGAACTCTACAGTCGCTTCCATGCCGCGGGCGGTGGCGGTCAGGACTTCTCTGCCATCATCAACGACATCCGTGACCGTTCGACCGAAGGACAGTAGTGACCGACTTCAACACCATCATCCTCGAGCGTAAGGGTCGCGTCGGCGTCATCACGCTCAACCGCCCGAAGGCTCTCAACGCGCTGAACTCCGAGCTGATGAACGAGGTCGTCGCCGCGGTTGCCGACCTCGAGGCGGACAACGGCATCGGAGCCATCCTGATCACCGGTTCCGAGCGCGCCTTCGCCGCCGGTGCCGACATCAAGGAAATGCAGTCCAAGACGTACATGGACGCATACGTCGAGGATTTCTTCACCCCGTGGGATCGCGTCGCAGCAGCTCGTAAGCCGCTGATCGCCGCCGTCTCCGGATACGCGCTCGGTGGTGGCTGCGAGCTTGCGATGCTCTGCGATTTCATCATCGCTTCGGATACCGCGAAGTTCGGCCAGCCCGAGATCAAGCTCGGTGTCATTCCGGGTATCGGTGGCTCGCAGCGCCTTACGCGCGCCGTGGGCAAGGCCAAGGCCATGGAGCTGTGCCTCACCGGCCGCAACATGGACGCAGAAGAAGCCGAACGTGCAGGCCTGGTTGCCCGGATCGTTCCGGCCGCCGATCTGCTCGACGATGCCTTGAAGACCGCAACCACCATCGCCGAGATGTCGCTGCCGATTGCGATGATGGCCAAGGAAGCAGTCAACCGCTCCTTCGAGACCACCCTCGCCGAGGGCGTCCGCTTCGAGCGTCGGGTGTTCCACTCGACCTTCGCGACGGAGGATCAGAAGGAAGGCATGACCGCGTTCGTGGAGAAGCGGTCGGCAGAATTCAAGCACCGCTGAATTTCAACAGCGCTGAAACTGCCCTCACACTCGTCGAGAGTGTGAGGGCAGTTTCTTTGTGTGTACGGGTGGTCGGTTCACCACTTGGTCGGTGCGCCGCCGGTGTCGAAGTCACCCGCAGTCTTGCGAAGTTCAGTGAGGATCGTCACCAATTGCTCGAGCTTGTCCTGCTGGAGTCCGGGGTGAGCGAACACCTTGCTGTTGAGCATTTCGGTCGCTTCGAGGGCCAGTGCGCGACCGGTGTCCGAGATCTCGATGAGCGTTGCACGGCGATCGCTGGGATGCGGGACCCGCCTGACCAACTCCGCTTTCTCCAAACGGTCGACGGCATTGGTGACGCTGGTGGGGTGAACCTGGAGTCGGGCGCTCGCCTTGGCCATCGGGAGTGCGCCCGACCTGGTGAAGGTGAGAAGCGTCAGCAGTTCGTAGCGAGCGAAGGTCAACCCGAGCGGCTTGAGTACCTCTTCGACCCGCGCCATCATGATCTGCTGCGCACGCATCACCGACGTGACCGCAGCCATACCGTCGGCGACGTCGCTCCACCCGTGCTCCGTCCACTGACGATGCGCCTCTTCGATGGGGTCGAGGGGGAGCGGCGCGGGGGGAGACATAGGTTCGATCATCCCATGCTGGCAAGCGGTCGGGTGCCTTGTCTGATTGTGTGTCGCAGCCGCTTACGTCTGTAGAGTCCCACGGGTGATTTCAATCCTCGTAGCGGGTGGCGTCTCGTTGTTCGTCGCGCTCTTCCTGACTCCGTTTCTCATTCGTGTGCTTTCGCGGCAGGGGCTCGGGCACGAGATTCGGATCGAGGGTCCGCAGAGCCATCAGGGCAAGCGTGGCACCCCGTCAATGGGCGGCATCGCGATCATCGCCGGCATGTGGGCGGGCTACCTGGCGGCACACATCATCGGATTCGGCTCGCGGCTACCGCGGCTGTCTGCATCCGGTTGGCTGGTTCTCGCGCTCGCCACGTCACTGGGAATCGTCGGCTTTCTCGACGACTTCATCAAGATCCGTAAGAAGCGCAATCTCGGGCTCAACAAGACAGCGAAGACCGTCGGTCAGCTGGCGAGTGCCATCATCTTCGGCATATTGTTCCTGCAGTTCTCCAACAACAACGGAGTCACTCCCGGCAGCCAGTACCTGTCCCATGTTCGTGACATCTCGGTGTTCTCCATGGGTGCCATCGGCTTTGTGGTCTTCTTCTGCATTCTGGTGTTCGCCTGGTCCAACGCCGTCAATTTCACCGACGGCCTCGACGGTCTCGCGGCCGGTTCGATGGGCATGATCCTGGGGACCTACGTCGTCATCGCCGGTTGGCAGTACCGGAACTCGTGTGTCCTCGAGCCTGCCGCCGGTTGCTACGACGTTCGTGACCCTCTCGATCTAGCGATCGTCGCTGCCGCAGCAGGCGGGGCGTGCCTCGGCTTCCTCTGGTGGAATGCCGCCCCGGCTCAGATCTTCATGGGCGACACCGGCTCCTTGGCACTCGGCGGCCTGGTTGTCGGCCTGTCCGTCACGACGCACACCGAGCTGCTGATGGTCATCATCGGCGCCCTGTTCGTCGCTGAGATCCTGTCGGTGATCATCCAGGTTCTGGTCTTCCGATCGTCCGGTCGACGCGTATTCAAGATGGCCCCGATCCATCATCACTTCGAGTTACTCGGTTGGCCGGAAACCGTCGTGATCGCAAGATTCTGGATCTTCGTCGCGATCTCGTGCGTCCTGGGACTTGCCACCTTCTACAGCGAGTGGTTCTCCGCTGCCGGTTAGACCGATTCACTCTTTCGGGTCGTAGCCAGAAGAGCGATCAGACCGAGCGACACACACGTCGTCATCGTGACGGCCAGGGCTGTGCTCGTGTTTCCCATTAGGCCGACGGCCGGCGCGATGGCCGCACCGACGCCGAACTGGAATGCACCGAGCATTGCGGCG
Organism: Rhodococcus sp. T9N; assembly: GCF_024436645.1. NCBI lineage: Bacteria > Bacillati > Actinomycetota > Actinomycetes > Mycobacteriales > Nocardiaceae > Rhodococcus > Rhodococcus sp. T9N. The sequence goes on from NZ_JAMSKS010000016.1 coordinate 109,653, forward strand.
GCAGTACCGGCCGCTTCGCCGTGACGAGCGAGCGCCAGTGCCGGGGCGTTGGGCAGAACGAACCCGATGGCACCGGCCATGACCCACAGTGCGATCACGAATCCGGCGAGCCCGCCCAGTTCCAGGACCGCGACAGCAATGACGACGGCCCCGGAGACAACGGCAGCCACGAGGGCCCACTTGGTGATCTGCTGGGGAGTCCACCGATCGAGCAGTCGGACGTTGACCTGCGAAGCGCCGATCAACGCAATCGCGCCCGCACTGAAGAGCAGCGCGAACTCCTGTTGATTGAGGCCGTACTGATCTTGATAGACAAACGACGCGCCCGAGACATACGCGAACAACGACGCCATGCCGACGCTGGATACGAGCGTGAGGACCATGAACGTGCGGTCGCCGAGCAGCGAACCGTAGGTACGGAGAACCGACGTCAATCCGCTCGGGCGACGCTTTTCCTTCGGCAATGTTTCGGACAGTCCGAACGCACCGATCATCGCTGTGCCGACGCCGATCAGTGCCAGGACGACGAAGATCCCGCGCCAGTCGAGGGCGACGAGGAGGGCGCCACCGATGCTGGGCGCCAGGATCGGCGCAACGCCGAGCACGAGCATCAGCCGGCTCATCACGACGGCAACGGTGTTACCGCTGTAGAGGTCGCGGACGATCGCCATGGTGACCACTGCCGCGGCCGCCGCGCCCATGCCCTGGAAAACCCGCAGGATGCCGAGGACAGCGATGCTCGGTGCGAAGACCGCCAGCAGCGAAGCCAGGATGTGCACACCGATCCCGGCGAGCAGCGGCTTCTTGCGGCCGAGAGTGTCCGAGAGCGGCCCGACCAACAGCTGTCCGAGTGCGAGGCCGATGAGGGTTCCGGTGATCGTCAGCTGAACCGTTGACGACGAGACTCCGAGATCGGCGCCGATATCCGGCAGCGCGGGCAGGTACATGTCGATGGTGAAGGGCCCGAGCGCGGTCATGGAACCGAGGGCAAGAATCTTCCCGACGCTCGGCTTGCGGTCGACACTGCTCGTATCCAGCGGGGCCGTCTCCAAGAGCGGAGCTGCCTTCACAGGCGGGGCGATGGCGGTGTTCTCGGCACTCATGAAACCTTCTGGGTTGTCTTGGTCTGGCGAACTGCTCGGTCGTTCGGTCGAAAGTCGGGCCGCAATCGAATGACCTGCGCCCACCGAGGGAGTCAGCATCGAGACTGACCGATTTGTTCCCGAAGGGCTCACGGTTTTCCCAGAGACTGGAACAGTTGGTGGGATTGCACTCGAATCATGCTGAGCGGAACTGTGGTTCGGCGCCGCGACTCGGGGCAGAGTTACTCACTGACGCGGGTGTGGCTGAGTGGCTAGGCACCGGCCTGCAAAGCCGTTCACACGGGTTCGAGTCCCGTCATCCGCTCGTGTCGGAGACCGGCAGGCATATCGCCTGCCGGTCTCTCTTGTGTGGTCCTGGTTCGCGGGGTTGGCTGCGATAGTCTGGGCTGCCGGAGCGAGCGGACCACATGAGTGAGGCACTGAATTGATTTCGGGACAGGACCTGCGATCGCGGCGCTTGCACGTGGGGATCAGTCAGTTCCAGTTCGCCCGCCAGGCGGGAGTCTCGTCAGCAGTCGTCTCCGCGTGGGAACTCGACAAGGCATATCCGAAGCCACCGGTTGAGCGAGCAGTCCTCACGGCCCTCTCGGCGTTGGAAGCGGCCAAGCGTGAGGGCACGTACGCGGCCCCCCGGAAGCGGTCGAGCGGTAGTACCCGTGCGCGTCGAGCGACACCGGTCAACGACCCCGCCTCGGTGGCCAGGCGTGCGGTCGCGGGGGCAGGAAACGGTGGCCCCACCGTATTGACGGCGTTCTCCGGTTGTGGCGGTATGGCCGAAGGCTTTCGGATGGCGGGGTTTTCGGTGGAGGGATACATCGAAGTCGTGCCGGAGGCGCGCGCGACCTTCGATCGGAACTTCCCCGGCGCGAAGTGCCTCGGTGAGGACATCCGGGCGATCGACGAAGCCCGTGTGAAAGATCTTCTGGCACAGGTGAATATCGATGTGTTGGCCGGGGGGCCGCCGTGTCAGGGTTTCAGTCTCGCCGGCCGGCGAGACCGCGACGATCCGCGCAACCATCTCTTCCGGAACCTACTCGAGCTCGCCGATCTGGTGAGGCCGAAGGTCGTGGTGATGGAAAATGTTCGGCTGCTGCTGAGCATGAAAGACCCGGACGGTGGGATGGTCGTCGACCGGATTCTCGGCGAGATGGCTGCATGCGGTTACGACGCGTCGGTCAACACGGTCAATGCGCAGGATTACGGCGTCCCGCAGTTCCGGGAACGAGTGTTCATCGTGGCGACCCGCCGCGACAGTGGTATCGGGCCGCTGCGTTTTCCGCCGAAGACTCACGGCGTGAATGGTGTTGCGCCGCTGAGGACTTTTCGCGATGCCACCGTCGACCTGGCCCCGCTGGAATCCGGGCAGGCTTGCGAGACGGACCCGCTGCACTGGGCCGTCGAGCATCCCGAGCACGTCTTGCGGTGGCTGCGTGATGTACCGGAAGGAATGTCGGCGCACGACAACGAAGATCCGGCCATGCGACCGTCGTCCGGGTACAACACGACGTACAAGCGCCTCCGGTGGGACGAGCCGGCGTCCACGGTCGGAACCACTTTCGGGATGATCTCGGCTTCACGCAACGTGCATCCGAAACACACGCGATCGTTGACCGTTCGAGAAGCTGCTCGCCTCCAGACCTTTCCCGACGACTACGTCTTCGAGGGCAAGTGGGGAGCGGTGCGCACGATGATCGGCAATGCGGTGCCGCCGCAGCTGGCGTCGGTACTGGCAGGAGAGATCAAGAAGGCACTCGGCTGAGATAGAGCACCTACGGAAAATGGGGCCGACGATGTCGGCCCCATTTCGAGTTACGCCCTGGCAGGGGTGTGGTGCAAGCGAATCAGCTGAGGTTGAGCTTGGCGATCAACGGCTGGACGACCTTGATGATGTCGATGACGGCGCTGAGGGTGTTGATGGAACCCATGTTTCGGTCCTCCGTGTCGTATGTACAGGTGTGTATGTACAAGGTTGTGTCTGCGTGGTGTTTCTGTACGACCTTGTGTCGCAGACACAAGTTAGCAAACTGGACGCTTGTTTGGGTCGAAATGACCGCTTTGCGCTGAAGTTGCTGAAAAGTTCACGGATTGTTCAGGAACGTAAACAAAAAACAGGCCGGACTCCCCGAAGTCCGGCCTGTCGATGACGCTTTGCGATCAGCTGAATGCCGAAAGTGCGCTGATGAGGCCGATGCCCGCAACTGCGACCTTGAGGACACTCAAGACGTCTTCGAGCTTGACACCCTCGGGCAATACGTTTTCGACAGACTCCATGTTGGATCCTTCATGTGTTGGGGTCGTGGTCCAGTGCCACTGCAAGCAAGATACCCAATCGTGACCACCTGTGAAACCCCGGCACGAAGATCACAGTTGTGTTGCGCCGGACTCACTGGCCGTCGCGGCAACGGTGGCTGCCACTATTTGCTCCACGCTGATGCCCGCTGCCGGTAGGCAGTGGTAGAAGATTCGTTCGCAAAGGTCGACCATTTCGCCTCGCTCGAGCGTCGGCTCGTCGATCCAGTTGACGACGATTTCCTCCATGAATGCCTGCCACCCGGCGATTGTCGCCTCCACGGTCGCGTTCGATTCGATGCCTAGATTCGTCAGCGCAGCGACGATCCACGTGGTGAAAGTGCGGCGCATGCCTCGGTAGATCGTGCGCATTCGAACGTCGCCACTGCCGGCCATACGCATCACGGCGAGGTAAATGGTGGGGTGCTCGATAACGGCGTCGACGAATGTCTCGATACCTGAGCGCAGCTGGGACGTGATGGGTAGCTCGGGATCCGGTCGCATTCGATCTTCGAGATCGGCCGAGGCGGCCTCGAGGATGGCGTTCTGGAAACCCTTCTTGTTCTTGAAGTAGTGGAACAGCAGTGGCGGCGAGACACCGGCCTCGGCTGCGACGCGATCCATCGACAGTTGGTCGAAAGGCTCGGTCCGCAGCATCTGTACTGCCACCTCGAGGATTTGCCTCTGACGGTCTTCGGGGGAGCGGGGGACTGCAGCCATTCCGTCATCTTATGTATTGGTTCGGAAGGTTCATTGACTTTTACTCAACGCTGTCTATAACGTGAGGTAACACATACGTGAGGTGAGGAGTCCGACAGTGTCTGCTTTCGACATCGTGGTCAACGACGGGTTGTGGTTCGACGGGACGGGGGCTCCAGGTCTGCGTCGTAATCTCGGAATTCGAGACGGCGTGGTCGCGGAGGTGTCCACGACGCGCCTCGAGATCGGGACGGACACAGAAGTGATCGACGCGGCCGGCAAATGGGTTCTCCCCGGCTTTGTCGACGTCCACACGCACTACGACGCCGAAGCCTTGGTCAGTCCAGGGCTTCCGGAATCGGTTCGCCACGGCGTCACGACGGTCGTGCTCGGCAATTGCTCGCTGTCGACGGTGTATTCGACGCCGCGCGAGATCGCGGATCTGTTCAGCCGGGTCGAAGCAGTTCCCCACGACGCGGTGCTGCGCATCCTCGATGCGAACAAGACCTGGACCGGTCCCGCGGCGTACACCGCCGCCCTCGAAGCCCTTCCCCTCGGACCCAATGTCGCGGCCTTCATCGGTCATTCCGACATCCGCACGCACGTACTCGGACTGGGGCGCGGCACCGACAAGAAGGTCAAGCCGACTCGCTCGGAACTCGGCCGGATGGGCTCGATGCTCGAGGACGCCATCGACGCTGGGATGCTGGGCCTGTCGTCGATGACCAATGCCCTCGACAAGATCGACGGCGACGAATATCGTTCTCGCTCTTTGCCGTCGACGTATGCACGGTGGAAAGAGTTCCGATTCCTCAATCGCATCCTTCGTGATCGCGGAAAGATCTTGCAGAGCGCTCCGACCATCAACCTGCATCCGAACGTCGCGGCGTTCTTCGCCGAAAGCTCGGCGATCGGACGCAAGAAACCGCTCAAGACGTCGCTGCTCTCCGGTGCGGATTCGAAGGCCTACCCGGTGATCGTGTACTTCATGCTCGCTGCGGCCCCACTGCTCAATCGCTTCGCGAAGACCGATTTCAAGTGGCAGCACCTTCCGGTTCCCTTCACCGTCTACGCGGATGGAATCGACCTGGTCGTGTTCGAGGAGTTCGGTGCCGGCGCCGCCGCTTTGCACCTCAAGGACCAGGTGGAGCGCAACGAACTGCTCCAGGACGAGTCGTACCGTCGCGCATTCCGTAAGGACTACGACAACAAGTTCTCACCCCGCATTTGGCATCGCAATTTCTACGATGCGGTCATCGTGGGATGCCCGGACGAGACGTTGATCGGCAAGAACTTCGGTCAGGTCGGTGACATCCGCGGAGTGCACCCGGTGGACGCGTACCTCGACCTGGTGGTGAAGTACGGGCGAGATCTTCGCTGGCGCACCACCATTGCCAATCACCGGCCCAAGTTCGCGAAGAAACTCGCCGCGAGTTCCGGTGTGCAGATGGGCTTCGGCGATGCCGGCGCGCATCTGCGCAACATGGCGTTCTACAACTACCCGGTGCGACTCCTCAAGCGCGTCAAGGACGCTCAGAGTGACCGCAAGCCGTTCCTCACCATCGAGCGCGCAATCCACCGCCTGACGGGCGAACTGGCGGACTGGTACGGCATCGACGCCGGGCATCTACGCCAGGGTGACCGCGCGGACTTCGTTGTCATCGACCCGGCCGGGCTCGACGAGTCGGTGGACGGGTTGTTCGAGGCAAAGGTTCCCGAGTACGGCGGGATCAGCCGGATGGTCAACCGCAGCGACGACGCAGCGGTCGCTACGGTGATCAACGGCCGACTCGTCTACCGCGAAGGTGAATTCGCCCCCGGATTCGGAATCGAAAAGACAGGTCAGTTCCTGCGTGCCGGTGAAAAGGCTCCGGTTACCAGGGCCGCGAAGACTAGCGTGGCGCTATGACTACACCGGCGGATCGCCTCACCTCGTACTCCCGGTCCGGGCTGACCTTCGACGTACGCGACGAAGGACCCGCCGACGGTCCGGTCGTGGTTCTCCTGCACGGGTTTCCGCAGGATTCCCGCTCATGGGATCACCTTGCGCCGTTACTGCACGCCCGCGGCTTCCGGACCGTCGCACCGGATCAGCGAGGGTACTCACCCGGCGCCAGGCCGAAAGCGCGCTGGGCGTACCGTGGGTCCGAACTCGCCGCTGACACTGTCGCACTGATCGACGCGCTCGCGGTGGGCAAAGTGCACCTGGTCGGCCACGACTGGGGTGCCGCAGTCGCATGGCAGGTGGCCGCCGAACGGCCGGACTTGCTCGATACCGTGACCGCGGTGTCGGTTCCGCACCCACTGGCGTTCGTCAAGGCGATGGTGACCAGCACACAGGGACTGAAGTCGTGGTACATGGGGGCGTTCCAATTACCCTTCGTCCCCGAGAAGATTCTGTCCTCCACGTCGGCAGGTGAAAAGTTCCTGATTTCGAGCGGGCAGACGCCGGAGAACGCGCGGCGCGATCTGAACGCCATGCTGGCTCCCGGTCGGCTACGCGGCGGTCTGAACTGGTACCGCGCGATGTGGATGACCAAGCCGAACCCCGCAACTGCCAGGGTCACCGTGCCGACCCTGCACGTCTGGAGTGACGGCGACGCCGCCATCGGCCCCAAAGGGTCTGCGCTCACCCCCGCGTTTGTCGACGGCCCGTACCGGTTCGAGGTTCTCAGCGGCGTGAGCCACTGGATTCCGGACGAGGCGCCGGTCGAGTTGGACCGACTGCTGGGTGAGCATCTCAGCAGCTGACCGCGTTTTGATCACTGAAGCCCCGCCGATCGGCGGGGCTTCAGTTGTCAGCAAGGTCGTCGGCCAGCGGTGGTCAGCGAGTTCCGAATCGCTCTTCCACCTGCTCCTTCGTCAGACCGAACTCCTCGAGCGTGTACTTGTGCGAAGGTTTGCGAGCACCCGAGCGGCTTTCCTCGTGCATGGCCTCCATCGACTGCTGCGCGGCAGCTGTCAACGGGATGTCGAAGTGCGTGTAGATGTTCTCGACGGTTCCCAGCGGATCGGTGACGAAGTCCTGATAGTCGACGTCGATGAACTGCGCGGGATTGTGGTGTGCGCGTGCACTGTCGAACTGCTCGAGCCCCCTGGCCCACAATTCGAGCTGACTTTCGCCGATCACCTTGTCGGTGAACGTGTTCGACCAACCCTCTGTCGCCTGGGCGGCCAGGCTGCACACCGACGGAATGATCGTCGTAGGGGAGCGGTGAGTCTGAATGACGAGCGCGTCGGGGTACGCCTCCATCAATTCGTCGAGCGCGAACAGGTGGCTCGGGTTCTTGAGGACCCACCGTCGATCCTGATCGGGCAGACCGATCAGCTGCAGGTTCTTCTTGTGTCGTGCATAGGCGTTCGACCACTCCTGGTCCTTCAGCCATGCGGAGTACGTGGGTAGATTGGCCAGACACTCGTACGACACGGACTTGAACGTCTGACGCAAGAGTTGCCAACATTCTTCGACTTCGCTGGCCGACATGTAGTGCACGCCCATGAATTCGGGATGCTCGACGTGGTGTTGACCGAATGTCTCCTCGATCTTGGCGAAGACCGGGTTCGATTCCCACGTATCGCGAGGCGGGCGAGGCTGAGGGAACTCGGTCAGCCACATCTCGAGGCCCTGGTGAGCCGGGTCGACCGTGAGGAGGCGGTGCAAGGCAGTGGTGCCCGTGCGTGGCAATCCGGTGACGAAGATCGGCCGCTCGATCTTGACGTCGGCGTGTTCCGGATGCTCCTTCCACGCCGATTCGCTGAGGAGACGGGCCACCAGGGCGCCGCGAAGGAATACCCGAGAGATCTTGCTGCCGAAGGGCGTCAGATCCTCGTCGCGGTCGTAAGACTCGAGGAGGACCGACAGAGCCTCGGTGTAATCGTCGACGCCGAAGTCCGTCAGGCCGGTCATCCGCGTCGCCGAGGCATGGAGATCCTCGACGGTGCCGACGTGAGTGCGTTCAGTCATGGTGCTCCTAGTGATGGAATTCGCCGCAGTTGACGTCGATGCATTGGCCGGTGATCGCGCTGGCCATCGGGGACGCCAGGAAGATCGCCGCATCGGATACTTCATCCGTCGTCGGCAGGCGCTTGAGGTCGGTGTTCGACGCAGTGTGCTCGTAGATCTGCTCGACAGTCATGCCGAACTTCTCCGCCTGGTGCGCGAAGTATCCCTTGAGGGTGTCACCCCAGATATAGCCGGGTGCAATCGAATTGACACGAATTCCCTGCGGGCCGAGTTCGGTGGCCAGGGACTGCGACATGGCGAGCAGGGCCGACTTCGCCATCTTGTAGCTGCCGTAACGCTCTTGCGAATGCCGCAACACCATCGAATTGATGTTCACCACGGAGCCGTCCGACTCGGCAAGTGCCGGCGTGAACAGCTGAGTCAGGCGCAACGCCCCGAGAACGGTCAGTTCGATGCTGTCGCGGATGTGCTGGTAATCGGTGCGAGCCAACGGTGTCATCGACGGAATCGAGAATGCATTGTTGATCAGAGTGTCCACTTTGCCGTAGGCGGCAATGGACTCGGCCACCAGATTCTCGGCGGAAGCCTGGTCGGTGATGTCGGTGGCAACGGTGACGGCGCGCCCACCGGCATCGACTATTTCTTTCGCAACGTCGTCGAGTCGCGATTGCGTACGTGCTGCGAGAACAAGACTCGCGCCGGCCGACGCACATCGAAGGGCCAGAGCGCGGCCGAGTGCCGGGCCGACTCCGGAGATGACTACTACACGGTCTTCGAGCAAGGCGGTCATGATTACCCCAGCATTCGGTTGTCGATGGCGGCCTGGCGCTGGGCAATGCGTGCTGCCCAGTCCTCGGCGGTGATGGCGTTGGTGTCGAAATGCGGCAGGTGCTTCGCAATATCTGCGACGGCGACGATTTCGACGGTGGGACCGTCCTGCGGCGTCAGCTCGCGGGACACGCGCTGCCAACGGAACTGCAGAATGCCGCGCGGATGTCCGACGGTTTCGATCCAGTTGGTGACACCGGGGTTCTTCTCGCTGACCACCATTCGAACCATCCCGTCCGGATCGACCTGTGCCTGGCCGTTGTTGAGGGAGGTCTGATGATTGACGTAGTCCAGTGAGATGTACCAGAGGCTCCCCAGTTGGAAGCCGAGATACGGTGCGTCGGAGGCGGGAACGGTGATGATCATCGCCTGCTCGTCGGTGAGTTCGTAATGTCCCACCGACGAGTACTGCGTTGCCAGCCCGCCCGGTGTCAGGCGTGGTTCGGTCATGGTGTTGACCGCGAGCTTGAGGTAGAACCACTCCGGGAACTGGAGCCACGTCTTGACCCGCGTGACCAGTGCCTTCCCAGCCCGGGCGTAACGCTTCTCGGTCTCTTCGGCGGTGAGAGGTGGCGGCGCGATCCCGATCGAATCGGTGCGCTCGATGCGGATCACGCCGCGCTGCTGACTCCAGTCGCTGTAGACCTCGCGAACAACCAGCTGCGAGGATCCGGGCGCCAGGGTGTAGTAGTTGGCTCGTCCGTCGGCGGGGCCGGGGCCGAACCAAGCGACGAAGTTGCCGTCGTCGTCTATCTCCAGCTCGCGGTCGTCGAAGGCGATTTCGCTTCCGGGAACGTTCGAGTTGGTGTAGTTCCCACTCAACACTTGGAAGCTGAGATCGGCTGTGGTGCCGCGCTTTCCGGTGACCTTGTATTCCTTGTCGTCGTTGATTCGGGCGCCGAAGTACAGAGTGTCGGGGTTGTCGAGGCCCATCTTGGTGAATGGTCCGGTGCCCTGGATGAAACTCGGATGGGTCTTTTCGCCGGCCCAGGCGGCATGCGTCGTCGCGATGATTCCGCCGGCCAGATATTGGTATCCCTCCAGTAGATCCTGTTCGGATCTGATGTGCGGCGCAGTCTCGATCAATTTCTCGGCTTCGGCGATCGCCTCGGCAAACGGGTCCGTCAGCACGCTGGCTCCTCACAGTTCCGACTATGTCGCCGGTCCAGAGCGTCGTGGTACAAATATGTACCTATTTGGTAGATGTTGGGTATTTCGACAATAGAACGCGTTCTAGGGAGTGGTCAATGGGTGGACCGGAGAAGACGCCTGAAGAGGGACGCCCGAGGGGGAGACAATCGCCTCCCACCGAACGGGTGGTTCAGGTGCTCGACTACCTCGTCGGCCGCCCTGATCAGCGGTTCGGGCTGTCGGAACTGGCCCGCGCGCTCGAGATCAGCAAGCCCACCTGCTTGGGAATCCTCACGGCGCTGGCTGATCGTGGATACCTGACTCGGGACGAGGTGTCGAAGACCTATGGGCTCGGTCCGGCCTTGATCGCGGCCGGACGTGCAGCTCAGCGAGGATTTGCCGTCGGACCCATTGCCCGTACCCATCTGGAGAAAGTGAGCACGGAGTTCGGGACGACGTGCACGGCGTCCGGTGTGATCGGTGATCAGATCAGCGTTCTCGAAGTGACCGGACCGATCGGCGCGCGTCGCGCTGCCAAGGTCGGTCAGGTGTACCCGTTCGCTCCGCCGGTCGGGCTGATGTACGTCCTCTGGGGTTCGGATCACGACATGGACAGTTGGCTGAGCAAAGAGCCGAGCCTGCCGGTGCGCTTGGATCGCGAGCGTCTGTGGAACGTGGTCCGCGAGTGTCGGGCTGCGGGATATCTGGTCGAGAGTCTGGATCCCGTCGGGCAGCGACTGCACACGCTGATGGCGGGCGTTGCGACGCACGATCTTCCGCCGGAGGTGCGTGAACTGCTCGGTGAGATGGTGTCGAGCCTGGGCGAGAGGGTGTATCTCGGACGCGACATCAGCTCTGACGACGAGCATCCCGTCAGTCTCATCGCGGCCCCGACCTACGACGCCGAGGGGCATCAGGCCCTTGTGCTGACACTTTATGTGGGTGGGGCGATCACGGGCGCCGAGATCGAGCGCCGCGCCGCGGTGCTGGTTGCGGCGGCGGATGCGGTGACGGCGGAAGTTGGTGGCAGGAGTCCGGTTCGCGGTCTGTGACGTCTTATTGCCGGTCATTGACCTTTGGGTAGAACGAGTTCTATTCTGTGATTGCGTTCAATTTAGAACCAGTCCGGTACATAAATGTACCGATGCGGAAATGGTGTTCCGCACGGAGTACGTGATGCTCAGGAGCGAAAGACATGGCAACACTCCAGACCCCGCCCGCCTACGAGTTGTCGCATCTGCGAGCACTCGAAGCGGAGGCGGTCCATATTTTCCGCGAAGTCGCAGCGACTTTCGAAAAGCCGGTCCTCCTGTTCTCCGGAGGTAAGGATTCCGTCGTGATGCTGCACGTAGCGGCCAAGGCATTCTGGCCTGCCCCACTGCCGTTCGCTGTGATGCACGTCGACACCGGTCACAATTTCGACGAGGTGATCGAATTCCGCGATCAGACGGTCGATCGCTTCAACCTGCGTCTTGTCGTCTCCAGCGTGCAGGACGACATCGACGCCGGTCGCGTCATCGAGGACACCGGAGTCGGTTCCAGTCGCAATCGCCTCCAGACGCACGCGTTGCTGCGCGGAATTCGCGACAACAAGTTCGACGCCGTGTTCGGTGGTGCTCGCCGAGACGAGGAGAAGGCGCGCGCCAAAGAGAGGGTGTTCAGCTTCCGGGACGAGTTCGGGCAATGGGATCCGAAGGTGCAGCGACCTGAACTGTGGAACCTGTACAACGGCAAACACCGTAAGGGCGAACATATTCGGATCTTCCCGCTCTCGAACTGGACAGAGCTCGACATCTGGCAGTACATCGAGAGCGAGCAGATCGACCTCCCCGGCATCTACTACGCCCATCGTCGCGAGGTGGTTCCACGCGACGGAATGTTGTTGGCACGCACCCGTTTCCTCGAGCTTCGCGCCGGCGAAGAGTCCTACGAGGCGTTGGTGCGCTTCCGTACGGTCGGCGACGCAACGTGTACCGGATGTGTCGAATCGTCGGCCGAAACACCGGGCGCTGTCGTGGAAGAAGTTGCGGCGAGCCGTATCACGGAGCGTGGCGCAACCAGGGCTGATGACCGGATTTCCGAAGCTGGCATGGAAGATCGTAAGAAAGAGGGGTACTTCTGATGCCGCAACTGCTGAGAGTCGCTACAGCGGGCAGTGTCGACGACGGAAAATCGACACTCATCGGCCGGTTGCTCTACGACTCCAAGTCGATCTTCGAGGACCAACTCGAGGCCGTGGAACGGAGCAGTCGAGAACGCGGCGACGAGTACGCCAACCTCGCGCTACTGACCGACGGATTGCGCGCCGAGCGTGAACAGGGCATCACGATCGACGTGGCCCACCGGTATTTCGCGACCCCTCATCGGAAGTTCATCATTGCGGACACTCCCGGGCACGAGCAGTACACCCGCAACATGGTGACCGGCGCGTCGACGGCCGATCTTGCCCTGATCCTGGTGGATGCTCGCAAAGGGGTGCTCGAACAGACGCGGCGGCACGCCTTCTTGTCCACTCTCCTGGGGATACCGCACCTCGTGCTGTGTGTGAACAAAATGGACCTCGTGGGCTGGTCTCAGGAACGGTTCGAGGAGATCAAGGAAGAATTCCGACAGTTCGCGATCAAGTTGGACGTCCACGACCTGACGTTCATTCCGGTCTCGGCGCTGTTGGGGGACAACATCGTTGCCCGGACCGAGAACATGTCCTGGTACGACGGGCCTTCTCTGCTGCACCATCTCGAGCAGGTGCACATCGCGTCGGATCGCAATTTGATCGACGCGCGTTTCCCGGTGCAGTACGTGATCCGTCCGCAGAAGCAGACCGACGCCGACCTCCACGATTTCCGTGGATACGCCGGAACGGTGGCCAGTGGCGTCTTCAAGCCCGGCGACGAAATCGTGGCTTTGCCTTCAGGATTCACCTCGACGGTGAAGGCAGTCCACGGGCCGGGTGGTGACGTGATCGACGAAGCGTTTGCGCCCTCGGCCGTATGCATCGAGCTGACCGACGACCTCGACGTCAGCCGCGGGGACCAATTGTGTCGGCTCAACAACCGGCCGCAGGTCGGGCAGGAAATCGATGCGATGGTCTGTTGGTTGACCGAACAGACAACTCTGTCGGAGAACAATCGCTACTCGTTGCTGCACACCACGCGCTCCACGAAAGCGCAGATCGTCAAGCTCGACTACCGGCTGGACGTCAATTCTCTGCACCGCGACGAGAAGGCAGAATCTCTGTCCCTCAACGAGATCGGCCGCATCTCGATCAAGACGCAGCAGCCGTTGATGTTCGATCCCTACCGCCGCAACCGCGTGACGGGCAGCTTCATTCTCGTGGACGAGACCACGGGCAATACCGTCGCCGCCGGAATGATCAATGGTCCGACACTCAAGGAATCGCGCGTCGTCTGGCACAGTTCGGAGGTTTCTCGCGAGGAACGTGCGACTGCCGGCGCCACCGTCTGGCTCACCGGTCTCTCGGCCTCGGGTAAGTCGACGATCGCGGTGGAACTCGAGCGGCGGTTGGTGGCCGCGGGTATCCCGGCGTACCGCCTCGACGGCGACAACCTCCGGCACGGATTGAACGCGGATCTGGGATTCAGTGCCGATGACCGCGCCGAGAACGTCCGCCGAGTCGGCTCGGTGGCGCAGTTGTTCGCTGATTCAGGTGCAGTGGCAGTGGCCTGCCTGATCAGCCCGTACCGCGCAGATCGTGATCGAGTGCGGGCGGCGCACGAGGCCGCCGGGCTGAAGTTCGTCGAGGTCTACGTCGACACCCCGATCGAGCAATGTGAAGCCCGAGACCCCAAGGGCATGTACGCCAAGGCCAGGGCCGGGGAAATCACGGGATTCACCGGAGTCGACGATCCCTACGAAGCTCCGACAAGTCCCGAGCTGGTGATCAGACCCGAAGACGGAACGCCTACCGAACTTGCGCTGCGAATTATGGAAGTGTTGGACCGGTGAGCGAATCCACACACAGCAGAATCGCCGACGAGGCACTCGCGGCGGAATTGGCGCAGGCCGCCGGTGCGATCCTCCTGGGGATCCGAGCCGAGGGTCTGGGTGTCGACGACGGTCGTGAACTGGGTCGCCGGGGCGACAAGGCCGCCGATTCCTACATCCTCGACCGGTTGGCTGCCGAGCGGCCGGGCGATGCCGTGCTCTCTGAGGAATCTGCCGACGATCGCAGTCGTCTGGATGCAGCTCGGGTCTGGATCATCGATCCGCTGGACGGCTCCAAGGAATACGGCTTGCCGAATCATGCGGATTGGGCAGTGCACGTGGCGCTTTGGGAGCGCGGTAGCGGAATTACCGCAGCCGCGGTTGCTCAGCCGGCGCTCGGAGCGGTGTACTCCAGTGGCGACGAGGCAGCTTCGGTTGCCGCCAACTCGCCGCTCCGCGTAGTAGTCAGCGGATCGCGACCACCCGCATTCACCGAAGCGGTGGCAGCCGAACTCGGCGCCGACGTGGTGCACATGGGATCGGCCGGCGCCAAGGCGATGGCGGTGGTGCGCGGCGAGGTCGACGCGTACCTGCACGCCGGTGGGCAGTGGGAATGGGATTCGGCTGCACCCGTCGGCGTCGCACAGGCGGCGGGACTGCATTGCAGCCGCATCGACGGTTCGCCGCTGCTCTACAACGAATCGCATCCGTACCTGCCGGATCTCGTGATCTGCCGACCGGAGTTGTCGGAGTCGATCCTGGGCGCAATTGCCAAGCACTCCACGGAGTCTGCGGTAAGCGGACGCGTCGCCATGGCGCGTGAATACGTGAACGCATTGCTCACTCATGACGCAAGGAAGGTCCGCTTCGCCGCCGACGCCTGGCGGGTCGAGAACGGTCAGCGAACCGGTGACAGCGGAGCCTTCATCAGCAACGAGCTCGAACAAGGCCAGCAATATCGCGGAATCGTGGCGATACGTGAACTCGCGCTGCGTGAGTGGGGCGAGAGCGTCGTAGCCCGGTATCTGCTCGACCTCGGAACACCTGGCCAGGCACCGGCCGTCACGGTTTTCGTGACCGAGTACTTCGGGATACCGGCAGGTGAGATCGAAAGCATCATGGCAATCATCGAACCCCACGGAGACGATTCGAAAGAGGCTGGCACACAATGACACCGGACAAGCTGGTCACCGAATTCTGCGCACTGTGGGCAAATGCCGATGTCGCGAAAATCGTCGAGTACTTCACCGATGACGTCGTTTATCACAACATCCCGATGGAGCCCGTGGTCGGTCGCGAGGCCGTCCGGGCGTTCATCGAGCAGTTTGTCGGTGCCTTCGGCAACATCGACTTTCAGATCAAGCGTCAGGTCGCGGACGGCAACACCGTCATGAACGAGCGCGTCGACGTCTTCACCATCAACGGCGCCGAGGTAGCGCTCCCGGTCATGGGGGTGTTCGAAGTCGAGGACGGAAAGATCAAAGCCTGGCGCGACTATTTCGACATGGCACCGATCAATGCGGCAGCCGGCCAGGCCTGATCGGGGCGCCTACTCCGCGATGAAGGCGTGCGGGTAGTCCGCCGAACGGTGCTGGAAACGCGTAATGGCGGGATTCACGATGACGCCGTCACGGATTTCGATGGCGCGGTCGACGGTCTCGTCTGCCTTCCAGGCCGTCTCTCCTGCCATCACAGTGGGCAGGTAGGGAAGAAGTGATTCGCTGATCTCCCACGACGCGGAGTTCCACAGGTATGACGGACTGTGGTCGACACCGTAGTAGGTGATGTTGTCACCGACGATGAAGGTCGGCTCGGCAAACGAGGTGGGGCGAGCCCAACTGAAGCCCATGCCTTCGTCGCACGATACGTCCACGATGAGGCTGCCGGGTTGGAAGTCCATGAGGTCTTCCTCGGTCAGGAACGTCAGTGGGGCGTCCGTGTTCTGCAGTACGCAGTTGACGACGATGTCGTGCTCGGCCAAGAAACCGGGCACCGGCACGCTGTGGTTGTCGAGCATGACGTGGCTGCCACGGACGTCACCGTTGTTGTTGTCGAACGAGACCATGCGCGCCGAGTGGATGGGGGAGCTGACGGCGGTGACTCCACGCTGGGTGAGGACGTCCACTTCGTGGATACCGTGCGCCTTGAGTGCTGTGACCGCGCCGCGTGCAGTGGCTCCGAAACCGATCACGGCAGCGGTGAGACGCCGGCCGTAGTCACCGGTGGAACCGATCAACTGCAGGGCGTGCAGTACCGAGCAATAACCGGCGAGCTCGTTGTTCTTGTGGAACACATGCAGATTGAACGATCCGTCGCTGTGCCAGAAGTTCATGGCCTCGAAGGCGATGAGAGTCAGTTTCTTGTCGATCGCGATCTGTGTCAGTTCGGTGTCCTGGACACAGTGCGGCCAGCCCCAGAGAACCTGACCTGATCGTAGCTCGGCGAGGTCACGCACCAACGGCTTCGGTAGCAGAACCACATCGGTTTCCGCCAAAATCTGCTTGCGCGTGCGGATTCCGGCAACGAGGCGCGAGAGGTAGTCGTCGGAGTAGCCGAAGGGGTGACCGTAGCCTTCTTCGAGGTAGATCCGAGAACGTAGTTCGGCATCGATGCGATCGAAATGCGCAGGATGGATCGGCAACCGGCGTTCTGCCGGTTTGCTCGACTGTCCGATGACTCCAAGGGTGCGTGCGTTGTTCAATTGTGTATCTCTCGATAGGAGCAGGTAGAGATGTCAGGCAGGAGCCTGAGGGACTAGCAGAAGCCGCAGGAACGCTGGCAGATTGCCTCGGCCAGGACCGCGTGAAAGCGTGCTGGCTGCGCTGCTGTCGATCGCCGACGGCAACAGAAAGGCGCGTCGGTATGTGCTCAGTCTAGTCCGGAACGGCCCTCACCCGGTGGCCGGGCGCTGTGTTGTGCTCCGCTGACGTGTGGCTACTGCTCGCGCAGGCGTGAATCCAGTACGGCCAGTTGAATTTTGCTGGCGTCCGCGTGTACCTGACGTCCTTTGTCGGTGACGTCGACGAAGACTCCGCGCCGGTCGGCCTCGCACAGTGCTCGCTGAACCAGTCCGGCCTTCTCGAGACGGGCCACGCTACGGGAGAGCGCGCTGGGACTCAGGTACATCTCCGAGGCAAGCTCCTGCATGCGTGGACGTTCGCACGTGGCGTCCATGAGTCGGTCGAGAGCCTCGAAGTCGCTCATGCTCAGCCCATGCGCCGACTGCATCTGGCGATCGAGTTCGCACGCGATGTCGTTGTAGCTGGTCGACAGCGAGCGCCAGGTGTTGCGCAATTCGGATTCCGACGTCACGACCGCATTCTAGTTGAAGACTCGATTACGTGCAATTGCATTAAATGCTTGTGCATTATGTGCATGTGCATCTATTCTCGCTGACGTGACTTGCACAGACTCGACACTCAAACCATTCGATTCGCCGGACGCCCCGGTTTCTACGGAATCCTCGGATCCGGCCACAGGGGAGGGCTGGTCCCTCAAGCTGTGGGGCATCCTCGCGGTGCTCTGCCTCGTGTTGTTCCTCGACGGTCTCGATGTGTCGATGGTGGGCGTCGCGCTTCCGTCCATCGGCAATGAACTGGGCCTGTCCACTACCTCGCTGCAGTGGATCATCAACGGCTACGTCCTCGGATTCGGCGGCCTGTTGCTACTCGGTGGACGTACCGCCGATCTTCTCGGGCGCAGGAAGGTCTTCCTGATCGCACTGACCGTGTTCGCAATCGCCTCGCTGGTCGGTGGCCTTGTCGACAACGGAACACTGCTGATCGCATCACGATTCGTGAAGGGATTGGCTGCGGCCTTCACCGCTCCGACCGCAATGTCCATTCTCACCACGACGTTCAAGGAAGGTCCGGCCCGTAACCGTGCGCTGTCGGTGTTCTCCGTGTTCGGCGCCAGTGGTTACTCGTCCGGTCTGATCCTCGGTGGGCTGTTGACCAGTGCCGGTTGGCGATTCACGTTCCTGATGCCGGTTCCGTTTGCCGTCATCGCGCTGATCGGTGGGTACCTCCTCATTCCGCGGGACCGTCCCGCAGATACCGGGGGACACGACCTCGTCGGCGCCGTCACCCTGGTGACGGGAATGCTTCTCACGGTGTACACGATGGTTTCGGCTCCGACCCGTGGATGGGCACACCCGATGACGCTGGGTTCGTTCGCTGTCGCAGCCGTGCTTCTGGCGACGTTCTTCTTCGTGGAGAAGAAGGTGGCGCATCCGCTTGTGCGACTTGGGCTTCTGCGCGTCGGCACCATCGTTCGTGCAAATCTGGCCATCATCGCGCTCTTCGGTTCCTACCTGAGCTTCCAGTTCATGATGACGATCTTCCTGCAGTCGGCCCTCGGCTGGTCGCCCCTGAAGATGGCGATGGCACTGCTGCCCGCGGGCATCATCGTCGCATTCGGATCGCCGTTCGTCGGACGGCTGGTCGACCTGTACGGCAGTGCCAAGCTCATCATCGCGGCACTGACCTCGCTCAGCGTCGGGTACCTCTGGTTCCTCTTCGCGGGCAGCGATTCACCGTCGTACGTCGTGGCGATTCTGCCGAGCGTCATCCTGCTCGGACTCGGATTCGCGCTGGGGTACACCTCGATCATGGCCCAGGCCACCTCGGGTGTCGACGACTCGGAGCAGGGTTTGGCGTCCGGGCTGGTGAACACCTCCGCTCAGGTCGGTGCGGCGCTCGTGCTCGCTCTGACCACTGCCCTCGTGACCGCTGGATCGCACACCGCGTCCGGCGCCGGTACCGCCGGATTCGAGCAGTTCCATCCCGGACTGATCCTGGTTACCGGAGTCGCGCTGGTGGGCTTGGCGATCACCGTCTCGCCGCTGTTACGTGGAAGGTCGCAGCGGGGAAGATCCGTGCGTGAAAGGCGCGCTGAGGGCGAAAAGGAATTGGCCGAGGTCAACTGAATACTTGCTTCATCCGCGAATGCGCTCGGCCGCGTAGGAGACAATCCTGCGCGGCCGAGTTGCTGTGTCTGAACTATCGGGTGGCAGATTTCAGGGCAGCGTCTTTCAGTGCTACGTCGAAGCTCGTCGACGTAGCTTGCGAACCGAGAATCAAGGCAAGGCGCACCAACATGGCTTCGCGGTCGGACGGATCAGCCTGATCGAGTGCGTTCGACAGTGTCAACCAGACGTGCTCGCGATGGCCTTCGTCGTCGACCACCGCAGTTGTCGCCGACTGTGCCGTATCGAAGTGCGTCGGCGCAGTGCCGGCGGTGAGGTGTTTGGCCACGCCGTTCAATTGCGTGGGATCGCTGATGCGGCACAGCGCCAGTCCGTCGGGCCGAATCACGAAGATCTCGCCGACACGTGCGCCGAGGGCAGATGCGAGATTGCCTTCGGCATCGGGAACCGTGGAGTCGGTAGTTCCCACGGTGATCACGCGTACGGTTTCCGGTGCAAGGGCCTGAGCAAGGATTTCGGCTTGCGTGTCGAGTTCGGATACCAGCTCAGCTGACAGTCCGAAAGCCAGCAGGCCGAATCCAGTACCGCGCAGACTGTTCAAGGAGGTAGATGAACCGTCCGCCGAGACCTGGACGACCCTGTCTTCCAACGGATCGCCGGGTAGTACGCCCTCGGCGCCCGCAGCTGTCGGCCACGTCAGCGGGGAGAGCCGGGCGTGCGTCGCACTCGACTGGCGCGGGTTGATGAGGTGCGCGAATTCGCTTCGCTTGGTGGCGAGTTCGAGTACGGCATCGCGGGTGGTCCGGTAGCCGTGACTTCCCGGCGACATGATGAGCGTCGACTTGCCTGCGTTGTCGACGTTCTGCTGCCACGCGCTGCGACGTTCCTTCGAATACGCGTCGAGGATGGTGGAATCGGCAGCTCCGTTGATGACGGCGGCTAGTTGCCACACCAAGGTCTCGGCGTCTTCCATGCCCGAGTTCAGGCCGCGAACACCGAAGATCGGAACGAGATGCGCGGCGTCGCCGGCAAAAAGCACACGGCCGTGAGTGAAATCTTCCAGAGCGAGTGCGTGGGCGCGGTAGAAGCCGAACCATTCCAGGGTCCAGGGGATGTCGCTCTGGAGCCATTCGAGGTGACGCGTGATGCGGTCACGGATGCGATCTTCTTGCGTCTCCGCTTCCGGATCGTCCGAGGCGTCGAGCTGGTAGTCGATGCGCCAGATGTCCCGTGGTTGGCGATGCATGATGATCGTGGACCCCGGGTTGCTGGGTGCGTCGAACCACACCAGACGCTCGGCCGGGAGTTCCGATTCCCAATGAATGTCGGCAATGACGTAGTTGCCCTCGTAGCTGTTGCCCTGCAAGCGGATTCCGCTGAGTTCGCGCATCTTGCTGCGTCCACCATCGGCGGCAACGACCCACGCCGCGCGCAGTTCGCGGGTTCCGAACGCGGTGTCGACGGTCAGAGTCACCTCGTTGTCACCGACGGAGATGCCGGCGATCGACGACGACCAGTGGAAGTTCACCAGTGGGTGAGCGAGCAGCTTGTCGGTCATGATCTGCTCGAACTCGGATTGCGAGACGTTGACCATGGGTCCACGCGCGTCGTGCTCGGCGGATGCCATGCGGAACTGCAGTACTTCCTGATCGCGGTAGTAACTCCGACCACCCACCCACGGCAGAACGAGGTCTTCGAGCTCGGCACCGAAGCCGAGGCGTTCGGCAACTTCGAGGCTGTGGCGTGACACGCAGATCGCGCGACTGCCGAACGAGACCTGATCGGCCGCTTCGAGAATCGTGACGGCAATGCCGCGCTGCGCCAAGCCCATGGCTACGCCCATGCCGACGGGGCCGGCTCCGACGATCACGACGGGAAGTGCGTCGGCCGAAGGCGCCAGGGAGGCGAAGTCCTCGGGTGCGTACTTCTTCGGATGAAAGTAGGTCGACATGGTCACGAGGCTTTCTGTGCGGCAGTGTTTTTCGGGATCAATTGAGGTTCCGGGAGCAGCAGGATGGAAACCAGGCTGATCACGGCAATGATCACGAAGTAGGCGGTGATGGCGAACGAGGTGTCGAAGGCGGCGTAGAGCGCGGTGGCGATCATCGGGGCCAGACCGCCGCCGAGGATTGCGCCGATCTGGTAGCCGAGTGACGCTCCGCTGTAGCGGATGTGTGCGGGAAACAATTCGGCGAACAGTGCCGCTTGTGGGCCGGCGCAGCAGCCGAGCGTGAAGCCGAGGGCGATCATCGATACGAGCATCACCGGAACGATCGCTGTGTCGATCAGCGGAAAGAACACCGCTGCCGCCACTACCAGGGTGATCGAACTGCGGATGTAGACGGTCCGGCGTCCGAGAGTGTCCGACTTGTGAGCGCTGAAAGCCATTCCCGCCATCCAGAACGGGCAGGATGCGATGAGAAGAAAGAGCATCGTGGTCTTGCTGAAGCCGAGTTCGGTCTCGCCGTACTTGAGAACGTAAACCATGTACGCGTACGCGATTCCGTTGGTGGCGATGAAGGTTCCACCGGCGAGGAGCACAGTCTTCCAGTGTCTGGTGAGAACCTCGAGAATCGGCATGGACTCCGCCGGTGCCTCGGACTTCGACGCGGTGAACTCGTCACTTTCCTCGAGGCCGAGACGGATCCACATCGCAACGCCCACCAGAACTGCGCTGAGCAGGAACGGGATTCGCCATCCCCAGGAGTTGAATGCATCGTCGTCCATGAAGGCGGCGAGGGGGAGATAGACGAGATTGGCCACCAGTACGCCTGCGGGAACACCGATTTGTGGTGCGCTGCCGTACAGCCCCTTCCTGCCCTCGGGTGCGTTTTCGGTGG
Organism: Rhodococcus sp. T9N; assembly: GCF_024436645.1. Classification (NCBI taxonomy): domain Bacteria; kingdom Bacillati; phylum Actinomycetota; class Actinomycetes; order Mycobacteriales; family Nocardiaceae; genus Rhodococcus; species Rhodococcus sp. T9N. The sequence goes on from NZ_JAMSKS010000016.1 coordinate 131,379, forward strand.
CGACCAGAACTGCGCCGCCCCACTCGCCGCCGACACCGAGTCCCTGAACGAATCGCAAGGTCACCAGGAGTATGGGGGCAAAGACGCCGATAGCGGCGTAGTTGGGTAGCAGCCCGATGGCAACGGTGGCGCAGCCCATCAGCATCAACGAGGTGACCAACATGGATTTGCGTCCGATGCGGTCGCCGAAGTGGCCCATCACGATTCCGCCGATGGGACGCGCGACGAATCCGACGGCGAGGGTGGCGAAGGCGGCGAGGGTGCCGGCCAGATCGGACGTGCCGGGGAAGAACTGCTTGCCGAGTACGAGCGCGGCGGCGGTGCCGTAGATGAAGAAGTCGTACCACTCGATGGCGGTGCCGACAAAGCTGCCGAGGGCGGCCTTACGCGCCTTGACCGTCGCGGCGGCGCGCGTTGCGGTCGGTGAGGCGATGGAGGTCATGAAGTGCCTTTCGAGATGAATGTGGCTTGAAGAAACAATGACGTGCGCCACAACAATTGAAAAGCGAAAGAATTGGAGGTTCTTGCACGGAAAATGCGTGGAACCAGCTCCGCTGCCTGGTAGCGGGACTATTGGGCAGGTTCTGAGGGTGAAACGAATTCTATGAAAGCGCGTGCGACGCGGCTGAGGCGAGTGTTCTGGTGCCAAGCGAGAACTACGTGCACCGACGGCACGGCGGGGGAAGCGATGGTCTTGACGACCACCTCGAGCCCCTCGTACGTGACGTCGATCTTGGGCCGCTGGAGTAGCAGCGTCCAGCCGAGGCCACGGCCGACAAATGCCCTCGCCGTCTCGAAGTTCGCAGTTCTGTAGGCAACCTTCGGGGCGAATCCGCCTGCGCGACAGACGTCGAGCGCGTGTTTGGTGCTCGGCGGCGCGTCGAGGAGAACCATCGGGTGTTCCGCCAGGTCCGGAAGATGGATCGGTCGCTCGGACCGCGCGAGTGGGTGTTCTGCACCCAGGACGATCAAGGGTTCGCGGACGGCCAACGGAACTGTGCGCAATTGTGGAGACAGGTCCAGGTCGTAAGCGATCGCGAGGTCCAACTCGCCGTTCTCGAGATGTGTCTGGAGCCGATTCTGAGTGTCCTCGCGGAACTCCACCTGCGCGTCAGGATTCTCACGGGTGAACCCGGCGATCATCGACGGCAACACCGTCGGCCCCAGAGCGGGATAACAGCCGATCGCGATGGGCCCCGACACGCTTCCGCCGGTTCCGAGCGCATCGGATTCGAGTTCCCCGGCTTGCTGAAGTAGCGCCCGGGCGCGCACCAGAACCGCTTCACCGGTGCGGGTCAGTTGAATGCCGAATGAGCGACGGCGAACGCACAGTTGAACTTTGAGCGCGCGTTCGAGTTCGGTGAGCGCCGCGGACAGGGTGGAAGGAGAGAGGTGCAGGCGCTCGGCCGCGGCACTGATCGTTCCGGTCTCGGCTACCGCGACAAACGCGGCCAGCTGACGCATCGTGTACGTGGGAGCAGGATCGATGCGAGGCATGAGATCGACAGTAGTCGGGTAGATTGCCCTGAATATTTTGGTGTGGCACCGTGAAGAGGTCGACGATCAATCGCTGACCTGCGTCTTCGTGGTGCCCCCGGCAGGATTCGAACCTGCGACCTTTCGCTCCGGAGGCGAACGCTCTATCCCCTGAGCTACGGGGGCGCACCGAATACTCGGTGTGCCGATTGGGCTGCGTTAGCGTAGCGCATCACGGGGGGACAAGACCAAACCGGCACCCGTCTCGGCATGGCGTCCTCGCGTGAGGTAGTCGAGGATGCGGCCGGGGACCATGGTCGTCGAATCATCTGTACCGACTGACTCGGATGCTTTTTACGCCTAGGCTCGGCTCTGAGCACAGGCTCGGGCGGACTGCTCGGGCACCCTCGTGAGGTACGGGAGTCGTTGATGACCGATCACCACTATTCCGAAGACCAGCTCGCGCTCGACCTGAAGTGGTGGGCAGCGGCCAACTACCTGACCGTCGCGCAGATCTATCTGAAGGACAACACGCTTCTGCGGGAACCGTTGCGTGCCGAGCACATCAAGCCCCGACTGCTCGGGCACTGGGGGACCAGCCCCGGCTTGTCGATGATCTACACGCTCCTCAATCGGCACATCGTCGCCACCGGCGCAGACTGGCTTTACGTGACCGGTCCCGGGCACGGCGGTCCGGCGCTGGTCGCGTCGACGTATCTCGAGGGAACGTACTCGGAGATCTATCCGGAAGTCTCGGACGACGCCGAGGGCATCCACCGGATGTGTCGGCGATTCTCCGCTCCCGGCGGAGTGCCCAGCCATGTGAGTGTGCAGACACCCGGAAGCATCCACGAAGGCGGCGAACTCGGCTACGCCCTTGCCCATGCGGCCGGCGCTGCCTTCGATCATCCGAACCTCGTGGTGGCCTGTGTGATCGGCGACGGCGAAGCGGAGACCGGGCCGTTGTCCGGTTCGTGGAAGCTCCCGGCGTTCCTGAATCCACGACGCGACGGCGCGGTGTTGCCGATCCTGCACGTGAACGGTGCCAAGATCGCCGGGCCGACGGTCTACGGACGCAGCAGCGACGAAGACATCCAGGCCTATCTTGGTGGACAGGGGTGGGCGCCGATCGTCGTCTCCGGTGACGACCCCGACGCGGTGTTTCCTCAGCTGTATCAAGCGATCTCGCAGGCGCACGAGAAGATCCGCGAGATGCAGGGTGCCGCACGCCGCGGAGAGGAGTGGACGGGTTCGTGGCCGGCAATCGTGTTGCGGACGCCAAAAGGATGGACCGGTCCACACACCGTCGACGGAATTTTGGTCGAGGGCACACATCGTGCGCACCAGGTGCCGTTGTCCGGCGTGCGAACCAACGAATCGCATCTGCGGCAACTCGAAGAGTGGATGCGGTCGTACCGTCCGGACGAGTTGTTCGACGCCAACGGATCACTGGCCGCGGAACTGGCGGCGCTCTCGCCGACGGGGGACAAGCGCATGGGGAGCACTCCCTACGCGAACGGTGGACGACTTCGCGTCGATCTCCCGATGCCGCCGCTCGAAAAGTACGCGCTTCCCATCCAATCGCCGGGTTCGACCTTCCACGAGACGACGCGAGTGCTCGGCGAGCTTCTGCGCGACATCTACGCCGCCACGGAAACCGAGGACAGCGGCGGGATCTTCCGACTCTTCTGTCCGGACGAGACGGCTAGCAATCGCCTCGGCGCCGTATTCGAGACAACCGATCGCTGCTGGCAACTGCCGATCACCGACTACGACGACGGGCTGTCCGCGGACGGTCGTGTCATGGAGGTCCTCAGCGAGCACCTCTGCGAGGGTTGGCTCGAGGGCTATCTGCTGTCGGGCCGACACGGGATGTTCGCGAGCTACGAAGCATTTGCCATGGTAAGTGTCTCGATGCTCATCCAGCACGCCAAGTGGCTCCAACATGCCGTCGACCTGCCGTGGCGGGCGTCCGTCGCTTCGCTCAACGTGCTGTTGACCAGTACGTGCTGGCGCAACGATCACAACGGATTCAGTCATCAGGGCCCCGGCATGATCGACGCCGTTATTCCCTTGGCACCCAGTGTGATCCGCGTGTGGCTGCCGCCGGATTCCAACACCTTGCTCTCGATCTCGGACCACTGCCTGCGTAGTACCGACCACGTCAACCTGATAGTCGTGGACAAGCAACCGCACCTGCAGTACCTCACGCTCGAGCAAGCGCACGAGCACTGCGCGGCGGGCGCTTCGGTCTGGGAATGGGCCGGAACCGAGGCTCGCGGACAGGAACCGGACGTGGTCCTGGCCGCCGCGGGAGATGTGCCGACGCAGGAGATCCTGGCTGCTGCACAGTTGCTGCGCGATCACACACCCGAACTGATCACCCGCGTCGTCAACGTCGTCGATCTGATGGCCTTGCTGACGCCAACCGAGCATCCCCACGGATTCGGGGAGCGGGTCTTCCTCGATCTGTTCTCCGCGCAGACCGACGTCGTGTTCGCATTCCACGGATACTCGCGTGCCGTGCACGAACTGATTCACGGGCGTCCGAGTCCCGAGCGCTTCCACGTTCGCGGATTCAGTGAACAGGGAACAACCACAACACCGTTCGACATGGTTGTCCTCAACAAGATGAGCCGCTACCACCTGGTGATCGAGGCGTTACGACGCTCCAAGCGTCGGCCGGCCGGGGCGTCCGAGTTGGCGGAGTTCTGCCGCACACAACTCGAAAAGCACTCGCGTTACATCGTCGAGCACCTCGAAGACATGCCGGAAGTAGAAAACTGGACCTGGTCCTGAAATTCAGGACCAGGCCCAGTTGGGTCTGAACAATTTCGGCTCAGTTCAGTTCTGCTCAGTTCATGGGCAGTGGCACTGCGCCGCGAGCTGCCAACATGTCGGTCATCAGCTTGGACTCGCTCTGCTGCGTGTTGACCATCGTCTGCGCCAGGCTGCGCACCGGCCCCTCGGTGGCGTCGGCTGCTGCGTACTCCATCATCGGAAGCCCACCTTCGTGGTGACGAAGCATCAGCTGCAGGAACAAGGTGTCGAGTTGCAGACCTTCCGCTGCGCGGAGAGCCGCAAGGTCCTCGGGGGACGCCATGCCGGGCATCGTGTCGACCGGCCCGGAATGACTCATGTCCATCGTGGCCGAAGTCCCGTGCGATCCATGGCCGGAGCCCGAATCGGACGACATCCACTCCATGTACGGGCCCACCTTGGACAGCGGCTGATCCCACATGGTCAGCCACGCCTGCATCTGACCGAGCTGGTTCTGCTGCGTGGTCAAGATGTCGAACGCGAGCGTGCGTACGTCGTTGTCGGTGGACTTCGTCAGGGCGATGGCCGCCATGTCGACGGCCTGGCTGTGATGCACGCTCATGTCCTGCGCGAAGCCCACGTCCACCGAATCCGAAGCCGGAACGGTCAGTGACGACTTCGCATCGGGTCCGAGGAGGTTGGTCAGTGCGCCGAGCGCAAAACCGACGGCGATCGCGCCGATCAGACCGATGATCAGCAGTGCGGTGCGCTGACTCGGCTTCGAAGACTGATCGGTGTTCGTCGAACTATCCACCGGCGGGAATCTGTTCGTCGGTGGCCGGGGTAGCGCCCGTGCCGTCCATCTGGATGGCGTCGGCGCCCGGAGGTGTCGGATCGAACGGCGACGTCGACGGAGTGAACAGCGGGTTGGTGCAGCTCGCGCCGACCTCGGGGTAGACGTTCGGGTTCTGGTTCAGCGCAGTGATGAACTGATCGATGCGATCGTCGTCGGCCTTGTCGATCTCGAGGCGATGGCCCCACGACTGCAGAGAAATGGGGCTGCTCTGACCGGGGTACGGCGACATCAGCATGTAGGACTTGCCGTTCACGCGTCCGGCGAGACTGTCGATCTGGTCCTGGTCGACGAGATCGGGGTTGTACGTGATCCAGATGGCGCCGTGCTCGAGCGAGTGGACGGCGTTCTCGGTGCGAATCGGGTCGGCGTACACGGTTCCGGTGCAGTTAGCCCAGGTGGCGTCGTGCGGGCCACCGAACGGCGGGGTCTGGTCGTACGCCACGCGCTGAGTGGAATCGACGTGCTGGCCGGCCGGGTACTCGATCTTGAGGACGCCGTCGATCTTGTCGGACGGATCCTTGTTCTCGGAGCTGTACTTGTACGGCTCGAGGGCCTGCCGCTCCTCGACCTTGGGCCACAGATTGATACCGAGCACGGCGATGAGTGCGAGCACAGCCACACCGGCGCCGATCGACAGCCAGGGGATCTGGCGGGGAGCGGGGACGCCGCCCTTGCCCTTCTTGGCCGGCCGACTGTTCTTGTTGGCGGCCTTGATGGCCTTGGCTGATTTGGCCCCGGAGTTCTTGTTGGGACCGCGACTATCGGAACCGCTTGGCATCGATTGGGCTCTTTCGGTGTGTGGGCTTGAGGTGTGGCGCGCCCGCGCATGAAGGTACGCGGTGGTAGCTCGGGCATTACCACTGTACTTTCCGAGTCTGAGGGCAAACTTTGAGAGTGGCGTGCGACACGCCACAGCGGCCCCGCGCACGTTCACGGAGAGCGAGGCGTGAGGCGAGTCTCCACTTCCGGTGTGCAGGCAATAGGATGAATACCTGTGACTCCAGCTGACCTTGCCGAACTGCTCCGCGGAACCGCAGCGAGCGTCCTTGCCGATCGTGGCCTCGACGTATCCGTGCTACCCGAAACCCTCACCGTCGAGCGACCACGCAACCCCGAGCACGGCGATTACGCCACCAACATTGCCATGCAGGTAGCCAAGAAGGTCGGCACGAATCCCCGCGAGCTGGCGGGCTGGATCGCCGAAGCCCTCACCGCTGCCGACGGAATCGAATCCGCCGAGATCGCCGGGCCCGGCTTCCTCAACATTCGGTTGGACAAGGACGCCCAGGGCGGGATCGTCGTGTCGGTTCTCGAAGCCGGTGCGTCGTACGGCTCGGGTGACTCCCTCGCCGGCAAGAAGATCAACCTCGAATTCGTCTCCGCCAACCCCACCGGACCGATTCACCTCGGTGGAACCCGTTGGGCCGCAGTCGGAGACGCGCTCGGACGCATTCTGTCCGCGCAGGGTGGTTTGGTAACACGTGAGTACTACTTCAACGATCACGGTGCCCAGATCGACCGCTTCTCGCGTTCGCTGATCGCTGCAGCGAAGGGTGAACCTGCTCCCGAAGACGGTTACGCCGGTGCATACATCGCCGACATCGCCGCCTCGGTTCTGAAGCAGCGTCCCGACGTCATGGATCTGCCTGCCGACGAGCAGCAGGAAACCTTCCGCGCCATCGGCGTCGAATTGATGTTCACGCACATCAAGCAGACCCTGCACGACTTCGGCGTCGACTTCGACGTCTACTTCCACGAGAACTCGCTCTTCGAATCCGGTGCGGTCGAGAAGGCCGTCGAATCCCTCAAGGGTTCGGGCAACCTCTTCCACGAAGACGGTGCGTGGTGGCTCAAGAGCACCGACTACGGCGACGACAAGGACCGCGTCGTCATCAAGAGCGATGGCAACGCCGCCTACATCGCCGGTGACATCGCCTACTTCCAGAACAAGCGCGCCCGTGGGTTCGACCTCTGTATCTACATGCTCGGCGCCGACCATCACGGTTACATCGGCCGTCTCAAGGCTGCCGCTGCCGCATTCGGCGACGATCCGGACACCGTCGAGGTGCTGATCGGCCAGATGGTCAACCTCGTCAAGGACGGCACTGCCGTCAAGATGAGCAAGCGTGCAGGCACCGTCATCACCCTCGACGACCTGGTCGAGGCAATCGGCGTCGACGCCTCGCGTTACGTCATGATCCGCTCGTCGGTCGACTCGAGCATCGACATCGACCTCGACCTGTGGACCAAGACCAGCAGCGAGAACCCCGTCTACTACGTGCAGTACGCGCACGCACGCCTCTCGGCGATCGCCCGCAACGCCGCAGACCTCGGTCTGTCCGCCGACGCGAGCAACCTCGCCCTGCTCACCGTCGAGCAGGAGGGTGACCTCATCCGCACGATCGGCGAGTATCCACGCGTCGTGTCGAGCGCTGCGAATCTGCGTGAGCCGCACCGTATTGCCCGCTACCTCGAAGAACTCGCGGGTGCGTACCACCGCTTCTACGGCGCGTGCCGCATCCTTCCGCAAGGCGACGAAGACGCCACCGACGTGCACCGCGCGCGTCTGGCTCTCTGCGCCGCCACCCGACAGGTCCTGGCCAACGGTCTCGAACTGCTCGGCGTCACCGCACCGGAGCAAATGTGAACGCGCACCCCGCCGGCCCCAAGCACGCCGAGCAGTTGCAGGCCCCCGGCTTGCCCGACCGTCCGACCAGCCCCGAAGCCTTCGGCGAACTCTCACCGCAGGTGTGGCCGCGCAACGCTTCTCGTGGCGACGACGGTGAAGTGACCCTCGCGGGTGTCAAGGTCGGTGAACTTGCCGAGAAGTACGGCACCCCGCTGTTCGTCATCGACGAGGACGACTTCCGCTCGCGCTGCCGTGACATGGCCCGCGCCTTCGGCCCGGATGCCAAGGTGCACTACGCATCCAAGGCATTCCTCTGTGGCGAGATCGCACGCTGGGTCGCCGACGAAGGCCTCTCGCTCGACGTCTGCTCCGGCGGCGAACTGGCGATCGCGTTGCACGCGGACTTCCCGGCCGAGCGAATTGCCATGCACGGCAACAACAAGTCAGTCGCCGAACTGGCCGCTGGTGTCGCCGCGGGCGTCGGACACGTCGTGCTCGACTCGTCGATCGAGATCGACCGACTCGATCGTGTCGCCGGTGAGGCCGGTGTCGTTCAGGACGTGTTGATCCGACTGACCGTCGGCGTCGAAGCGCATACTCACGAATTCATCTCCACCGCACACGAGGACCAGAAGTTCGGTTTCTCGCTGGCCGGGGGAGCGGCGATCGACGCGGTCCGTCGCGTCTTCGCTGCCGACAACTTGCGCCTGGTCGGCCTGCACAGCCACATCGGTTCGCAGATCTTCGACGTCGACGGTTTCGAGGTGGCAGCGCACCGCGTGATCGGTTTGCTCCGCGACGTCGTCACCGAGTTCGGAGTCGAGAAGACCAAGCAGATTTCGATCATCGACCTCGGCGGCGGCATGGGGATCTCGTACATCCCCTCCGACGACCCGCCGCCCGTCGACGAACTGGCAGCAAAGCTCGGCCACATCGTGCGCAACGAGTCCGCACTGGCCGGATTGCCGGAGCCGACGCTTGCCGTCGAACCCGGCCGCGCCATCGCCGGACCTGGCACGGTGACGCTCTACGAGGTCGGCACCATCAAGGACGTCACGGTGGGTAGCTCGCTGACACGCCGCTACATCAGCGTCGACGGCGGGATGAGCGACAACATCCGCACGTCCCTCTACGGTGCGGAGTACGAAGCCAAGTTGGTTTCGCGAACTTCCGAGGCTGATCCCGTCGTTGCACGTATCGTCGGTAAGCACTGCGAGTCCGGTGACGTGGTCATTCGGGACACCTGGATGCCCGAGGACGTCGGGCCCGGTGATTTACTAGCGGTAGCAGCGACCGGTGCATACTGCTATTCGATGTCGAGCAGGTACAACCTGCTCACCCGCCCAGCCGTGGTGGCGGTGCGTGACGGAGTCTCACGCGTGATTCTGCGGAGGGAAACAGTGGAAGATCTGCTCAGCTTGGAGGTATCGCAGTGACGAGCGAATCGGCGCATCGCGCTATCGGTGTGGCCGTTCTCGGCCTCGGCAACGTCGGGAGCGAGGTCGTCCGGATCATTCGTGAGCAGGCCGAGGAACTCGAAGCTCGCGTCGGCGCCCCGTTGGAACTGCGGGGGGTTGCCGTCCGCCGTATCGGCTCGGACCGCGGAATTCCCGAGGAACTGCAGACGACGGACGCCGAGTCCCTGGTCGGTCGTGACGACGTCGACATCGTGGTCGAGGTGATCGGCGGAATCGAGCTCCCTCGCAAGCTGATTCTCTCTTCCCTCAACTCCGGTAAGTCGGTCGTAACCGCCAACAAGGCGCTGCTCGCGGACCACACCGGTGAATTGGCGGAGGCTGCAGAGGCCAACTCTGTCGACCTGTACTTCGAGGCCGCTGTTGCCGGCGCGATCCCCGTGATCCGCCCGCTCACACAGTCGTTGGCCGGAGACCGTGTCAACAAGGTCGCCGGAATCGTGAACGGCACCACCAATTTCATCCTTTCGGCGATGGACGAGACCGGCGCCGACTACGAAGAGACCTTGGCCGAAGCCGGACGCCTCGGATACGCGGAAGCCGACCCGACCGCGGACGTCGAAGGCTACGACGCCGCGGCGAAGGCAGCGATCCTCGCGTCGATCGCGTTCCACACCCGCGTCACTGCCGCGGACGTGTACCGCGAAGGAATCTCCACGATCACCTCCGCCGACCTGGCTTCGGCGAAGGCACTCGACTGCACGATCAAGTTGCTCTCGATCTGCGAGCGCATCGTCACGCCCAAGGGCAAGGAGCGGATTTCCGCTCGCGTGTACCCGGCGCTGGTTCCGCTCAGCCATCCGCTGGCCTCGGTCAACGGCGCGTTCAACGCCGTTGTCGTGGAAGCAGAGAACGCCGGCCGGCTCATGTTCTACGGCCAGGGCGCAGGCGGCGCCCCCACCGCTTCCGCGGTGATGGGTGACCTGGTGATGGCTGCGCGCAACAAGGTTCACGGCGGCCGCGGCCCCCGCGAGTCCAAGTACGCCAAGCTCAAGGTCGCCCCGATGGGCGACATCCTCACGCGCTACTACGTGAACATGGAGGTCGCGGACAAGGAAGGTGTGCTTTCCGCAGTCGCCGCCGAGTTCGCCAAGCACGGCGTGAGCATCTCCGTCGTCCGCCAGGAGGGCGCCGGCGCCGGCGCGCGTCTGGTGGTCGTCACTCATGTAGCAACCGACGCGGCTCTCTCCGAGACCGTGGCGGCCCTCAACGAACTCGAATTCGTCACCGCTGTGACCAGCGTGCTGCGACTGGAAGGCACTGAACAATGACCGGCATCGTCAACCCCGTCCACAAGGCATGGCCGGGTCTCATCGAGGCATACCGGGACCGTCTCGCGATCGGTGACAACTGGAAGACCGTCACCCTGCGCGAAGGCGGCACCCCGCTCCTGCCGGCCGGCCACCTCTCCGAGATCACCGGCTGCGACGTCTACCTCAAGGTCGAGGGCCTCAACCCCACCGGTTCCTTCAAGGACCGCGGCATGACGATGGCCGTCACCGACGCCTTGGCCCGTGGCCAGCGCGCAGTTCTGTGCGCGTCCACCGGCAACACCTCCGCCTCGGCCGCTGCGTATGCAGCCAAGGCCGGCATGACCTGCGCCGTGCTCATCCCGCAGGGCAAGATCGCCATGGGCAAGCTTGCGCAGGCAGTCATGCACGGCGCCAAGATCATTCAGGTCCAGGGCAACTTCGACGACTGCCTCGAGCTGGCACGCAAGACCACGGCCGAATTCCCCACCATCGGTCTCGTCAACTCGGTCAACCCGGTGCGCATCGAAGGCCAGAAGACCGCGGCATTCGAGATCATGGACGTCCTCGGCAAGGCTCCCGACGTGCACGCACTCCCGGTCGGAAACGCCGGTAACATCACCGCGTACTGGCGCGGATACTCCGAGTACTACGCGGACGGTCTGACCACGGTCAAGCCCCGCATGCTCGGCGTCCAGGCAGCCGGAGCGGCTCCGCTGGTCAACGGTGCACCCGTCAAGGATCCCGAAACCATCGCCACCGCAATCCGAATCGGTTCTCCCGCTTCCTGGAACGGCGCTGTCGCCGCGAAGGAAGAGTCGAACGGTGCATTCCGTGCCGCCACCGACGAGAAGATCCTCGAGGCTTACCGTCTGATCGCCGCCACCGAGGGCGTCTTCGTCGAACCGGCGTCGGCAGCCAGCGTCGCCGGCCTGCTCGCCGCACGTGCAGAGGGCTGGCTCGAGCCGGGCCTGACCGTCGTGTGCACGGTGACCGGTAACGGTCTCAAGGATCCTGACACGGCTTTGAAGGGTATGCCGAACGTCGAGCCGATCGGTGTCGATCCCGTTGCCGTCGCGGCTGCCCTCGAGCTTGCATAGTGTCCGTGGATTCATCGACCACTCCGCGGAATCCGGTGTCTGACATGACTATAACCCTGCCTATCGGCCTTTCGGTGACTGCTCGCGTCCCGGCCTCGAGTGCGAACTTGGGGCCGGGGTTCGACACCCTCGGTCTGGCGTTGGGGTTGTACGACGAAATCGTGGTCACCACAACGGATTCAGGCCTTCAGATTCGCGTCGAAGGTGAAGGCGCTGCCGACGTGCCCTGGGGTCCTTCGCATCTCGTGGTCCGCGCCATCGAGCGTGGTCTCGAAGCGGCCGGAGTGTGGGCCAGTGGCCTGGACGTGTTGTGCCGCAACGCGATTCCGCATTCGCGCGGGTTGGGATCCTCGGCTTCCGCGGCTGTCGGCGGATTGGCAGCAGCCAACGGTCTGGCGCGCGCGCTCGATGCCGAGATCGGCTTGACGGAAGAGCAGTTGGTTCAACTCTCGTCCGAGTTCGAAGGTCACCCGGACAACGCGTCTGCCAGTGTTCTCGGTGGCGCAGTCGTCTCGTGGAGTTGCCCACCGGCCGTCGAAGGCGACGAGCCGATCTACTCCGCGGCCAAACTCGACGTCCATCCCGACATCCGTGCTGTGGCACTGGTTCCCGAGGAGCGGTCGTCCACCGCACACACTCGCGGGCTCCTGCCCGAATTGGTTCCGCACCAGGATGCCTCGTTCAACGCGAGCCGCAGCGCGCTCGCCGTCGTTGCGCTCACTGCTCGGCCCGATCTGTTGATGGCGGCCACCGAGGATCGCCTGCATCAGGCACAGCGCGCACCCGCGCTTCCGCTCACGACGCGATGGATCGGGATCCTGCGCGAGGCGGGTATTGCTGCGACCGTTTCGGGAGCCGGCCCCACCGTGTTGGCGCTCAGCACAGAACCTTTCCCCGACGAACTCGCGGAAGCGGCGCGGGCAGACGGACTACGTGTGCTCGAATTGGACATCGCCGACGGCGTCGAAGTATCCACGACGACGGTCTGATCCCTGCCTTGGTCCAGGTGATCGCCCACTACCGATCGGTAGTGAACTGACACACCCAGTCGTCCAAATTCTTGCCGGACTCAGGTTTGGGCGCTATCCTGGGCTATGTCCGTACATCGTGCGCGTCAGTCGCCGGTGCATCACCAGGGGGCAAAACTCCTTCCCAATCGGGGTCCACAGTCCTTGGCATGATTCTCGCAGGCATGATCCTCACGCTTGTACCTTCTCCGAAGGTTTGAATCCTCCGCGGATCGAACACTCAGAGGTTCCATCACTCTGGGGTTCAACACACGGGGGAGTGAATCGTCGACGAAGGCGCGTTGGGCAGGTTTGCGAGCGCATGAAAAGTTTGAGGCGAGAGTTTCCGACAATCATGTGACGGCGGACAAGCCGGCAGTTCTGGACAGCAACCACGTACGGCACCACCGAGTTCGGTATTCAATCGAACTGCGGGACGAACCCTCGACTTTGCGCAGTGCGAGTGAGGGAAGGAAAGGACCTCCGTGACCGATACGGACCTCATCGCCACTTCTGCACCCGCCGGGTCGGAATCAGGCGACAATTCTCAGGCGTCATCTTCAGCATCGAACGGTGCGGTGGCGACCTCCACGAAGCGTGCCGAAACGCGCCGTGGTGCCGGACTCTCCGGCATGGTGCTCACCGAACTCCGCACTCTTGCGGGTGAACTGGGCATCAAAGGCACTTCCGGCATGCGCAAGGGTGACCTGATCGCAGCCATCAAAGAGCGCCAGGGCGGCAGCGCAAAGGCTGCACCCGCACAGAGTGAACTCACTCTCGACGACGCACCCGTTGCGCGCACTCGTGCCAAGAGCACTCGCGCCGCACGCACCGAAACCCCCGCAGCCGAAACAGCTCCGGCAGCCGAATCGGCTCCTGCCGAGGCCGCGCCTGCGCGTACCGAATCCGCCGAGGATTCCGATCAGAGCGCACCCCGTCGCGGACGTCAGCGTCGTGGCGCCGCTCGTCGTGCAGGTTCACCCGACCAGGGCGAACTGAGCATCGAGCAGGAAGCTCCTTCGGCGAAGTCCGACGCGGACACCGCGAAGGCCGCCGATTCTTCGAAGGTCGCCGAGACCGCCAAGGCCGAGGCTTCGGCCGAGCGTCCTGCGCGCACCGAGGGCAAGTCCGACGCTGATCAGGCTCCCGCCGAGCAGGGCAACGAGCGTCCCCGCCGCGAGCGCAACCGCGACAACCAGGGCCAGCGCGACAACCAGGGCCAGCGGGACAACCAGGGCCATCGGGACAACCAGGGCCAGCGTGAGAACCAGGGCAACCGGGGCAACCAGGATCGCCAGGACCGCCAGGACCGCGGCAATCAGAACAACGCCGGTCCTCGCACGGACAACCGCAACAACGGACCGGACGACGACGAAGAGGGTGGACGCGGACGCCGCGGACGCCGTTTCCGCGAGCGCCGTGGCCGTGGTCGCGATCGCGGTGAGGGTGGCGCACCCAACGATTCACGCGAGACCGAGATTCGTGAGGACGACGTCCTGCAGCCGGTCGCCGGCATCCTCGACGTCCTCGACAATTACGCCTTCGTGCGTACGTCCGGGTACCTCGCCGGTCCCAACGACGTCTACGTCTCCATGAACCTGATCCGCAAGAACGGCCTTCGCCGTGGCGACGCCATCACCGGTGCCGTCCGCGTCTCGCGTGACGGTGAGCAGGGCAGCCAGCGTCAGAAGTTCAACCCGCTGGTCCGTATCGACACGGTCAACGGCGGCGACGTCGAGGCCGCGAAGAAGCGCCCCGAGTTCAACAAGCTCACGCCGCTGTACCCGAACCAGCGTCTGCGCCTCGAGACCGAGCAGCACATTCTCACCACGCGTGTCATCGACCTGGTGATGCCCATCGGTAAGGGCCAGCGCGCCCTCATCGTGAGCCCGCCCAAGGCCGGTAAGACCAGCGTGTTGCAGGCGATCGCGAATGCCGTCGCCACCAACAATCCTGAGTGCTACCTGATGGTCATCCTCGTGGACGAGCGTCCCGAGGAAGTGACCGACATGCAGCGCAGCGTGAAGGGTGAGGTCATTTCCTCCACCTTCGACCGCCCGCCGGGAGATCACACCGCAGTTGCCGAGCTGGCAATCGAGCGTGCGAAGCGCCTGGTCGAGATGGGTAAGGACGTCGTCGTACTGCTCGACTCCATCACGCGTCTGGGTCGTGCGTACAACAACTCCTCGCCGGCGTCGGGACGCATCCTCTCCGGTGGTGTCGACTCGACGGCGCTCTACCCGCCGAAGCGTTTCCTCGGTGCTGCCCGCAACATCGAGAACGGTGGATCGCTCACCATCATCGCTACCGCAATGGTCGAGACCGGATCCACCGGCGACACCGTGATCTTCGAAGAGTTCAAGGGCACCGGCAACGCCGAGCTCAAGCTCGATCGCAAGATCGCCGAACGCCGCGTGTTCCCGGCCGTGGACGTCAACCCGTCCAGCACGCGTAAGGACGAGTTGCTCCTGAGCCCGGACGAAGCTGCGGTGCTGCACAAGCTCCGCCGCGTCCTGTCCGGTCTGGACTCGCATCAGGCCATCGATCTGCTGATCGATCGACTGAAGAAGAGCAAGAACAACCTCGAGTTCCTGATGCAGGTCTCCAAGACCGCACCGGGTGCGATCGACGACTGATCGGCTCGACGTCAAAGGCCCACAACCAGCTGGTTGTGGGCCTTTTGCGTGGGCGGAACAAAACCGAGGGGCAGTGCGTTGACAACTTCGTACAGCCACCCCGAGGCGTGCGAGACGCGGATTATCCGGTGAGGTACCGCATCTGGCATACTGAACGGCCGAGTCCGGTTCCGGTTCACGATGTCGATTGGCGACGTCGACCCGGCGACCATTGAAAGGGACACCATGAAGGCAGGAATCCACCCAACCTACGTAGCGACCACCGTCGTCTGCGGTTGCGGTAACACGTTCGAGACCCACAGCACCAAGGAGTCCGGACGCATCAACGTCGAGGTTTGCTCGCAGTGCCACCCGTTCTACACGGGCAAGCAGAAGATTCTCGACACCGGTGGACGCGTCGCTCGCTTCGAGGCTCGCTACGGCAAGCGCGCAGACAGCAAGGTCCCGGCCACCGAGTCCTAGCTGTTCCGCCGACGCCCGATCTGCCATGCGCAGATCGGGCGTCGGCTTTTTTGTGCCTGCACTCGGTTTGCGCGTTTCCCGGGTCCCGGCGTCGAAATACCTTCAAGCGCGCACCGTAGGAATCGAAACTCAGAGCGGAGCGAACCATGGCAGGCGCAACCCAGCCCTCGGCCATCGACGACATCTTGGCGGAGCACGCCGGTCTCGAAGCACAGATGTCCGATCCGGCGCTGCACAACGACCCTGCCGCTGCCAGGCGCGTCGGTAAACGGTTCTCCGAGCTCTCGCCGATCATGTCGACGTACAACAAGCTCACCGCTGCGCAGGACGATCTGGAAGCCGCGCGCGAACTAGCCGCCGACGATTCCAGCTTCGCCGCCGAGATCCCCGATCTCGAAGCCGAGGTCGCGCAGCTCGAGCAGACGCTTACCGATCAGTTGGCGCCGCGTGATCCGCATGACGGCGACGACATCGTCCTCGAAGTGAAGTCCGGTGAGGGCGGCGAAGAATCCGCGCTCTTCGCCTCGGACCTGGCCCGCATGTACGTCCGCTACGCGGAACGGCATGGCTGGCGCGTCGAGATTCTCGACGCGACGGTCTCCGATCTCGGCGGATACAAGGAAGCCACGCTGTCGATCAAGAGCAAGTCGGACACCCCGGACGGAGTGTGGGCGCGGCTGAAGTTCGAGGGCGGCGTTCACCGCGTCCAGCGAGTGCCCGTCACCGAATCCCAGGGGCGCGTTCACACTTCGGCTGCCGGCGTTCTGGTCTACCCGGAGCCCGAAGAGGTCGAGCAGGTCCAGATCGACGAAAGTGACCTGCGTATCGACGTCTACCGTTCGTCCGGCAAGGGCGGTCAGGGCGTCAACACGACCGACTCTGCTGTCCGAATCACGCACCTTCCGACCGGCATCGTCGTCACCTGCCAGAACGAGCGTTCGCAGCTCCAGAACAAGGCGCGCGCCATGCAGGTCCTTGCAGCCCGTTTGCAGGTAGTCGCCGAGGAAGCCGCGGACGCTGAAGCGTCGGCAGGTCGCCAGAGTCAGGTTCGGACGGTGGACCGTTCGGAGCGCATCCGCACCTACAACTTCCCCGAGAACCGCATCACCGATCACCGCATCGGATTCAAGTCGCACAACCTCGACGCGGTGCTCGACGGTGAGCTCGACGCACTTCTCGATGCATTGGGCAAGGCGGACCGAGAGGCGCGTCTCGCGGCCGAGTAGATGCAGACCATGACTGACCTCCATCCCGCCGGGAACTCGGTGAACCGCGTGTCGGTCGAGCGTGGCAGGCTGTACCCGTGAGTCGACTTCCACTTCGTTTGGCGCTGATCGAAGCTGCAAAACAGCTCGACGCCGCAGGTGTGCCCAGCCCACGCACCGACGCCGAGTTGTTGGCATCCCACCTGCTCGGGGTCGAACGCACGCGTCTCGGGCTGATTCCGTTGGTCGATCCCGAGGTCATCGCGGCGTTCGACGAGTTGGTTGCGCAACGGGTGAAGCGGATTCCGTTGCAGCACATCATCGGAGTCGCGTCGATGGGCAACATCGACGTCGCTGTCGGGCCGGGTGTCTTCATTCCGCGGCCGGAAACCGAACTGCTCATGGGTTGGGCACTCTCGTTCCTCGAAGGTTGCGGAAGCAAGCCGCCGGTAGTTCTGGACCTGTGCACGGGATCGGGTGTACTCGCGCTGTCCATCGCCGAGGCCCGTCCGGACGCCGTCGTTCACGCCGTGGAGAAGGAGCCCGCCGCCCTGGCGTGGGCGCGTCGTAATGCTGCCGACCGCGAGGCAGCCGGTGATACACCGATCCATCTGCATCAGGGCGATGTCACCGATCGGAACCTGTTGCCAGGGCTCGAGGGCGGCGTCGATCTGGTCGTTTCCAATCCGCCGTACATCCCCGAAGGCGCGCAATTGCAGCCTGAGGTCATGGATTACGACCCGCACACCGCGTTGTTCGGTGGCGTCGACGGTCTGTCCGTCATCAAACCCATGATCAGCAACATCGCGCGGTGGCTTCGAATCGGCGGCGCGGCAGGCATCGAGCACGACGACACCAACGGGGACGGCGTCGCTGCGCTGTTCTCGGCGCGCCGGGTATTCGGCGAGGTCGCGCAGCATCCAGATCTTGCCGGTCGTCCGCGATTCGTCGTCGCCAGACGTGTCGCCACCGACGTCGAAGCACAGCGGAATCGAACGCCCGAAGCGCAGAGTGAAAGGATGGCTGAGTGAGTACCGTGTACGACTGCAGTCAGACAGATTCCCGAACCGCAGGCTTGGCCGCCGCGAAGAACGCGCTCAAGGCCGGCCGACTCGTAGTTCTCCCTACCGACACCCTTTACGGACTCGCCGCCGACGCGTTCGACAGCGAAGCTGTCACGAGTCTGTTGCGCGCCAAGGGACGCGGGCGAGACATGCCCGTCCCGGTTCTGGTCGGATCGTGGAACACCATCGACGGGCTCGTCTACAGCGTGCGCCCGCAGGCACGGGATCTGATCCGCGCATTCTGGCCCGGCGGACTGAGTTTGGTCGTCGAGCAGGCGCCTTCACTTGCCTGGGACCTCGGTGACACCCGCGGAACCGTCATGCTCCGCATGCCCTTGCACCCGGTTGCTCTCGAACTGTTGCGCGATGTCGGACCGCTTGCCGTCTCGAGCGCCAACATTTCGGGGCGTCCGCCGGCAACTACCGTCGAGGAGGCCCGAGATCAGCTCGGCGGATCTGCCAGCGTGTATCTCGACGGGGGCAAGGCCGAACACGCCGTTGCTTCCACGATCGTCGACCTGACCGGCAATTCACCGCGTATCTTGCGAGTGGGTGCCGTCTCGGCAGAATCCATCGCCGAGGTATTGGGCACCAGTCCGGAAAGTCTCGTAGAGGGAGTTTCGTAACGATGGTCGGCGCCGGCGGCGAGCGCGCGGGGGAATCCACGTATTGGGGACCGGATTTCGGTGAGCTTGCCACGGCAGACCCCGAGATCGCGGCTGTTGCGCTGGCCGAACTCGAGCGTCAACGCGACGGACTTCAACTCATCGCGAGCGAGAACTTCACCAGCCCCTCGGTACTGGCTGCCTTGGGTTCGACCCTGAGCAACAAGTACGCCGAGGGCTATCCGGGTCGGCGTTACTACGGCGGGTGCGAGTACGTCGACGTAGCCGAGAATCTGGCGATCGATCGGGCAAAGGCGCTGTTCGGCGCCGAGCACGTCAACGTCCAACCGCATTCGGGGGCCACTGCGAATCTCGCGGTGTACGCCGCATTCGCCAAGCCCGGCGACACCGTATTGGCGATGAGTCTGCCGCACGGTGGGCATCTGACTCACGGGTCTCGCGTCAGCTTTTCTGGGCAGTGGTTCACCACCGTTCCCTATCACGTCGATTCGGCCACCGAATTGATCGACTACGACGAGGTTCGCACCCTGGCTCTGGCGCACAAGCCGAAAATCATCGTCGCCGGCGCGACCGCGTACTCCCGCACCATCGACTTCGCAGCCTTCCGCTCGATCGCAGACGAGGTCGGTGCGATCCTGTGGGTCGACGCCGCCCACTTCATCGGACTGGTGGCAGGCCGGGCGATACCTTCGTGCGTTCCGTACGCCGACGTCGTCTCCGCGACGACGCACAAAGTCCTCAGAGGCCCGCGCGGCGGAATGATCCTGTGCCGCAGCGAGCATGCCTCGGCTGTAGATCGCGCGGTGTTCCCCTTCATTCAAGGCGGCCCGATGATGCATGCGATCGCCGGGAAAGCGGTTGCGTTCAAAGAGGCGTCGACGCCGGAATATCGTTGGTATGCACAGGAAGTGGTTGCCAACGCATCGGCGCTCGCGCTGTCGTTGGAAGCTCGCGGTCTGCGCACCGTGTCCGGTGGAACCGACACACATCTGGCGCTTCTCGACCTGCGCGCAAGCGGTGTCACCGGCGTCGACGCCGAGCGTAGGTGCGGACTGGCTTCGATCACGCTCAACAAGAACGCGATTCCGTTCGATCCGCAGTCGCCCGCCGTCACGTCCGGAATCCGCGTCGGGTCCGCGGCCGTGACGACCCAGGGTTTCAACCGCTCCGACATGAGCGTGGTGGGGGAGTTGATCGCGCGCGCAGTTGTCGCGGACCCCGCCACCACGTCAGGAGAGGCCGAGTTGGCAGCAGTTGCCGACGGCGTTCGCGAACTGGTCCGGGCAAAGCCTGCCTATGCCCGCCAGACGGGTGATCTCGAGCAGTGATCACTTCCTACGAGGCGACCACGTATCTGGCACAGGGTGGCGGGGGAGCGGGTGTTCCCATCCGTGAACTTTTGCTCGTGCTGTGTACGGCGGCGGTGGTGACCTACCTGGCGACTGGCGCAGTCCGGTTGTTGGCGCTGCGGTTCGGCGCTGTCGCGATTCCTCGTGATCGGGACGTTCACGTCGAGCCGATTCCGCGCCTCGGTGGCGTCGGAATGTATATCGGCATGGCTGTCGGTCTGCTGTTTGCGCAGCAATTACCCGCGCTCACAAGAGGTTTCGGCTTCGGCAGTCCTGACGTACACGCTGCGCTCGTAGCTGGCGCCGTCATCGTCCTCGTGGGTGTGATCGACGACAGGTGGGGCCTCGACGCCCTCACCAAATTTGTCGGTCAGGTGACTGCTGCCGGCGTTCTCGTGGTGATGGGCGTCAGCTGGTTCATCATCTACAACCCGTTCGGCGGTGACGGTGGGTCCACCATCATCCTCGATCAGATTCAATCCGGACTGTTCACCGTTGCTGTTGCCGTCGCGACCATCAACGCCATGAATTTTGTCGACGGTCTCGACGGATTGGCCGCCGGGTTGGGTCTGATTGCGGCGCTCGCCATCCTCATCTTCTCGATCGGTCTTCTCCACGATCAGGGCGGCGACGCGAGTGTCTACCCGCCGGCGATGATCGCGGCGGCTTTGGCAGGCGCTTGTCTCGGTTTTCTTCCACACAACTTCAATCCAGCGCGCATTTTCATGGGCGATTCCGGGTCGATGTTGATCGGTCTCATGCTGGCCGCGATCTCCACCAGTGCATCCGGTCGTATTCCGCTCGCTGCTTACGGAACCCGCGACCTCGTCGGCCTCCTCGCGCCGTTGTTGCTGGTCGGGGCTGTGATGTTCATCCCGATGCTGGACATGCTCATGGCCGTGATCCGCCGGACGAAAGCGGGCGTCAGTCCGTTCAGTCCGGACAAGATGCACCTGCATCATCGCCTCTTGCAGATCGGACACACGCACCGACGAGTTGTGCTGGTCATCTACCTGTGGGTCAGCGTCCTGGCGTTCGGTGCCGTCGGATCCTCGCTGCTCAATCGTCAGCTGGTTGTTGTACTCGTCGCGGCCGGTTTGGTTCTTGCGTTGTTCTTCACTGCGGTGCCTTCCCTGATCGATCGCAAGCAGCAGCGTCGCTAGCCAAGTTTTCCGATCCATTACCCTTGGGCATCGTGACGAACACGCCGCAGCCTGTACCTGCCTCGCAACCCATCCCTGATTCGACCGCCGCCATGAAGTCGGCCGTGAAGTGGGGTGTGATGGGGCTGATCGCGCTGGCCGTGGTCGGCGCGCTCCTGGGCGGGCTCTTCGCCGGTAAGGAAGGCGTCTACGGCGCTCTGATCGGCGCAGCCGTCGGCGGCGGGTTCATCTTGTTCACGGCGTTGGGCGTGCTGCTCACAGCGAAGCTGCCTGCGCTCACGGCCGGTGCCGTTCTGCTCGGTACCTGGCTGCTGAAGATGATTCTCGCGATGGTGGTTCTCTTTGTCCTCTCGGACATGGATTTCTACAACAAGACCGCCCTCGTCCTGGTCATCATCATGTCGCTGGTCGTGGTGCTCGGTGCGGAGACTTACGGCGTCCTGGGAACCAAAACTCCGTACGTCGATCCCGCTCCCAGCAGCAACGTCGACGACGACGAGTAGTACTACAAGAGGTAACTAATCGGACTTCCAGGTACCCCATCTACACAATGTCGTAGATGACTTGATAAGGTTCGGTTCAAGCGAGAGCAATGGTGGGCCGAGTAACACTCAGCCGACGATGCCATGTGCTCGCAGGTGGTCGAAATTCTGACCACTGAGTCGACGAGAGTCGCCGACACCGACAGACGCCAGGCCCCTCTAGGGTTCTCCAGCTGCTGACGAATGCGCGAGTCGAACTTGTCGACTTGTAGATCGTCAATGTCCGATCGAACCGCAGTCAATGATGGCTGCGGACCGACTACGGGAGAGAACGCTGAGCGTCACCACCCTGGCCGCGGATGAATTCCATGCGCCGTCACTAGACGATTTTTTCCCGCCCTCCGTGTTGATCCACGCGGGCCCCTTCGAGCTCGACCGTCTGATGCTGATTCGTCTGCTGATGTCGGTGCTGGTCGCAGCCTTCTTCGTGATCGCGATGCGCAGCCCTCGATTGGTTCCCCGCGGACTTCAGAACGCCGCTGAGCTTGCGCTCGACTTCGTTCGGATCAACATCGCCGAGGAGATCCTGGGCAAGGAACAGGGCAAGCGCTTCCTGCCGGTCATCACGACGATCTTCTTCATCGTGGTCGCCAGCAACCTGGCCAGCATCATTCCTTTCCTGAACATCTCGCCGAACGCACGAATCGGTATGCCCCTGGTACTCGCGGCGCTCGCCTACATCGTGTTCAACTACGTCGGAATCAAGAAGTACGGCTTCTTCAAGTACGTCAAGAGCAGCATCGTCGTTCCCGGCGTCCCGCTGCCCCTGCACTTCTTGTTGGTGCCCATCGAGTTCATCTCGACCTTCATCCTGCGCCCGTTCACGCTGATGGTTCGTCTCATGGCCAACATGTTGGCCGGCCACATCCTGCTGGTGCTGTTCTTCAGCGCGACGAACTACTTCTTCTTCGTGTCCGGCGGATTCCAGGCGATCTTCGGTGTTCCGTCGATCATTGCCGGTATCGCATTCACGTTCTTCGAGCTGCTGGTCATCTTCCTGCAGGCTTACGTGTTCGCGCTGCTGACCGCGGTGTACATCGATCTGGCGCTCCACGCCGACGAGCACTGACCTTTTACCTCCTCACCAGCTACACCAAGAACTGAGCCTCTTGCCGAATCCGGCGGAGGTCAACAGAAAGGGAATGGAACACCATGAGCATCGCTTACCTCGCTCAGGAAGTTGTCGAGACCAAGTCGCGCGGCTACGGAGCCATCGGCTACGGCCTCGCAGCAATCGGCCCCG
Source organism: Rhodococcus sp. T9N (assembly GCF_024436645.1). Classification (NCBI taxonomy): domain Bacteria; kingdom Bacillati; phylum Actinomycetota; class Actinomycetes; order Mycobacteriales; family Nocardiaceae; genus Rhodococcus; species Rhodococcus sp. T9N. The sequence continues at coordinate 154,222 of NZ_JAMSKS010000016.1, forward strand.
GCATCGGCGTGGGCATCGTTGTGGGCAAGGCAATCGAAGGCATGGTCCGCCAGCCCGAGATGGCCGGCCAGGTTCGTACCACCATGTTCCTCGGTATTGCATTCACCGAGGCCCTCGCGCTGATCGGCCTCGTCGCCGGCTTCATCTTCTAAGACCGACATGGCAGCCACCATCGCAATTCTCGCGGCGGAGGGGACGACTGAACACAATCCCCTCATCCCCGAGACATACGACATCGTGTGGTCCGCGGTCGCGCTCGTAGTAGTTGGTTTCGTCTTCTGGAAGCTCGTTCTTCCGAAGTTCCAGAAGGTCTTGGCCGAACGCACCGAGCAGATCGAGGGCGGCATCAAGAAAGCCGAAGACGCACAGGCGGAGGCAGCAGCAGCGCTCGAGCAGTACCGCGCGCAGCTCGCCGAAGCTCGTACCGAGGCAGCGCAGATCCGTGAGGAAGCGCGTACCCAGGGTCAGCAGATCATCGCTGACATGAAGGTTCAGGCGCAGGACGAGAGCGACCGCATCGTGGCCGCAGGCCACAGCCAGCTCGTCGCCCAGCGTCAGCAGATTGTCGCTGAGCTCCGCTCGGATCTCGGCAAGACCGCTGTAGACCTGGCCGAGAAGGTCATCGGGGAGTCCCTCGCCGACGACGTGAAGCGCGCCGGAACGGTTGATCGTTTCCTCAACGAGCTCGACACCGTCAGCGCTGATTCAGCCAGGAAGTGAGCAACATGTACGCAGCGAGCCGTGAAGCCTTGGCGCAGACTCGTTCTGCGCTGAGCAGTGCCCTGGGCGCCGTCTCTGCAGGAGCCGCAACTGCTGCTTCTGCTCAGGCTGGGTCCGAGCTCTTCTCGGTGGTCGAGGTACTCGACGGCCAGCGCGCTCTTCGCAGCGCGCTGGCTGACGCTTCGGCACCGGCCGCTGGTCGCCAGGCTTTGGCAGAGCAGTTGTTCTCCGGAAAGGTCGGCGCCGAGGCGCTCGCCACCGTGAAGGCAGCTGCAGGCCAGGACTGGTCTGCGGCCCGCGACTTGGTCAACTCGCTCGAACTGCTCGGACGCGAAGCTCTGCTCCGCGCCGCAGCCGATCAGAGCCAGTTGGACACCGTTGAGGACGAGCTCTTCCGTCTCGGTCGCATCGTGGCAGGGGATCCCAGCCTGGAGCAGACGCTCTCGGATCTGTCGGTTCCCGCAGCCCGCAAGCGTGAGTTCCTCTCCCGCTTGCTCTACGGCAAGGTCACCGCGGTCACCGAGGCACTCGCCGGACAGGCTGTCGGCCGGTTGAAGTCTGCACCCGCAGACACTTTCGATCAGCTGTCGAATCTTGCCGCAGCGCAGCGCGATACCACCGTTGCTCACGTTCGCAGCGCCTCGGCGTTGAGCTCGGAGCAGTCGGATCGCTTGGCGAGCACTCTTACCCGCACCTACGGGAAGCCGGTAGCAGTGCACGTCGAGGTCGATCCAGAACTCCTCAGCGGCTTGGTCGTCCGGGTGGGCGACGAGGTTATCGACGGCAGCGCAGCGGGTCGACTCGCAGCACTGCGGAAGAACCTCAAGTAGTCCTTCAGCCGAACACATACTCCAGATCTTTTCGAAGACCAGACACCGAGAGCAGGAAAAACATGGCGGAGCTGACGATCTCCTCCGACGAGATCCGTAGCGCGATCGACAACTACACCGCGAGCTACTCCCCGGAGGCCTCCCGTGAGGAGGTCGGCACAGTGACCGACACCAGTGACGGCATTGCGCACGTCTCTGGCCTGCCTTCGGCTATGTCCAACGAGCTGTTGGAGTTCCCCGGTGGAATCGTCGGCGTCGCGCTCAACCTGGATGCCACCGAAATCGGTGCCGTCATCCTTGGCGATTACCAGAACATTCAAGAAGGCCAGGAAGTAAAGCGCACGGGCGACGTTCTGTCGGTTCCCGTCGGCGATGCTTTCCTCGGCCGCGTCATCGACCCGCTGGGTGCGCCCATCGACGGCCTCGGCGAGATCGAGAGCACCGAGAACCGTGCACTCGAGCTCCAGGCCGCTTCGGTGCTCGAGCGCCAGCCGGTCGAAGAGCCGCTCCAGACCGGTATCAAGGCTATCGACGCCATGACCCCGATCGGCCGCGGCCAGCGCCAGCTCATCATCGGCGACCGCAAGACCGGCAAGACCGCGGTCTGCATCGACGCCATCCTGAACCAGAAGGCCAACTGGGATTCCGGCGATGTCAACAAGCAGGTGCGCTGCATCTACGTTGCCATCGGTCAGAAGGGTTCCACCATCGCGGGCGTCAAGGCTGCCCTCGAGGAGAAGGGCGCGATGGAATACACCACCATCGTTGCTGCTCCGGCATCTGATTCCGCAGGCTTCAAGTGGCTCGCACCGTACACCGGCTCGGCCATCGGCCAGCACTGGATGTACCAGGGCAAGCACGTTCTGGTCGTGTTCGACGACCTGACCAAGCAGGCAGAGGCGTACCGCGCCATCTCGCTGCTGCTGCGTCGCCCGCCGGGACGCGAGGCTTACCCCGGTGACGTCTTCTACTTGCACTCCCGTCTGCTGGAGCGTTCGGCGAAGCTGTCCGACGCACTCGGCGGTGGCTCGCTGACGGCTCTGCCGATCATCGAGACCAAGGCGAACGACGTCTCGGCTTACATCCCGACCAACGTCATCTCCATCACCGACGGTCAGGTGTTCCTCGAGTCCGACCTGTTCAACAAGGGCGTTCGCCCCGCGATCAACGTCGGTATCTCGGTCTCCCGCGTCGGTGGCGCTGCACAGACCAAGGGCATGAAGAAGGTTTCCGGTTCGCTGCGTCTGGAACTGGCTCAGTTCCGTGAGCTCGAAGCGTTCTCCGCCTTCGCTTCCGACCTCGACGCTGCCTCCAAGGCTCAGCTCGAGCGCGGCGCCCGTCTGGTCGAGCTACTCAAGCAGGATCAGTACAGCCCGATCCCCGTCGAGGACCAGATCGTCTCGATCTACCTGGCCGGCGAAGGCATCTTCGACAGCGTTCCGATCGGCGACGTCCGTCGCTTCGAGAAGGAACTGCTCGAAGACCTCAAGCACTCGGCTGCTGGCGTCTACTCCAGCATCAACGGCGGTAAGGCACTCGATGCCGACAACGCTGCTGAGCTGATCGCCGCGACGAACAAGTTCAAGGAAGGCTTCATCGCATCCGACGGAAGCCGGGTCGTGAACGAAGCCGAGGCTGACGCTTTGGGCGCCGACGAGGTCGCGAACGAGCAGATCAACGTCAAGCGCAAGACCGTCAGCAAGTGACGTACGCGCCCATGACACTGCGAATTCCGAAGGGAGAGTGATTGATCGATGGCGAGCATTCTCGAATTGCGGTCTCGTATCAAGTCGGTCAACTCGACCAAGAAGATCACCAAGGCACAGGAACTGATCGCGACTTCGCGTATCACCAAGGCTCAGATTCGCGTCGCCGCGTCCAAGCCGTATGCCGAGGAGATCACGAAGGTACTCACCGAATTGGCGAGTGCGTCTGCTTCGCTCGATCACCCGTTGCTCAACGAGCGTCCGGAGCCCAAGCGGGCAGCGGTCCTCGTTGTCACCAGTGACCGCGGCATGTGTGGTGGCTACAACTCCAACGTCCTCAAGCAGGCAGAAGAGCTCATGGCTCTCCTCCGCAGCGAGGGCAAGGAGCCGGTCGTGTACGTGCTCGGTTCCAAGGGGCTCGGCTACTACACGTTCCGCGGCCGCGACATCGGTGCTGCGTGGACGGGCTTCTCGCAGGATCCGGGTTACTCGGATGCAGCGAAGGCCAGCCGCCACCTGGTGGAGCTGTTCATGGCTGGTTCGGGTAACCAGGTTGCCGCTCCGAACGGTGAAGGCACGATCGAGGGCGTCGACGAACTCCATATCGTCTACACCCGCTTCGTGTCGATGCTGACGCAGACTCCCGAGGTTCGCCGTATGGCTCCTCTCGAGGTCTTCGTGTCGGAAGAGCGCATCGAACTCGGTGACGACATGCTGACCAACGGCCACGACGACGACCATGACAATGGCCCCGTCGCGGACTTCAGCTTCGAGCCCGAGCCCGAGAAGCTTCTCGGCGCTCTTCTCCCGAAGTACGTCAGCACTCGTATCTTCTCGTCGCTTCTCGATGCTGCGGCATCGGAGTCGGCAGCCCGTCGTACTGCCATGAAGGCCGCGACGGACAACGCAAACGAACTGGTGAACACGTTGAGCCGTCAGGCCAACCAGGCTCGCCAGGCCCAGATCACCCAGGAAATCAGCGAGATCGTCGGCGGCGCCAACGCGCTCGCCTCGAGCGCAGGAAGTGACTAGCACATGACCGCAGCAGTAACCGAAAACAACGGGGCAGGTTCGGCTTCGGCCGTAGCCGGCCGCGTCGTGCGGGTCATCGGTCCCGTCGTGGACGTTGAATTCCCGCGTGGCGCTGTTCCTGAACTGTTCAACGCCCTGAACGCCGAGATCACGCTTCCCTCGGTCGCCAAGACGCTGACGCTCGAGGTTGCACAGCACCTCGGTGACAACCTGGTCCGCACCGTCTCCATGCAGCCCACCGACGGCCTCGTCCGCGGCACTGCAGTGACCGACTCGGGCAAGCCGATCTCGGTTCCCGTCGGTGACGTCGTCAAGGGCCACGTGTTCAACGCCCTGGGCGATTGCCTCGACACCCCCGGCCTCGGCCGCGACGGCGAGCAGTGGGGCATCCACCGCAAGCCACCAGCCTTCGATCAGCTCGAAGGTAAGACCGAGATCCTCGAGACCGGCATCAAGGTCATCGACCTTCTCACCCCGTACGTCAAGGGTGGAAAGATCGGCCTGTTCGGTGGCGCCGGCGTCGGCAAGACCGTTCTGATCCAGGAAATGATCACGCGTATCGCTCGCGAGTTCTCGGGCACCTCGGTGTTCGCAGGCGTCGGTGAGCGTACCCGTGAGGGCACCGACCTCCACCTGGAAATGGAAGAGATGGGCGTCCTCCAGGACACCGCCCTTGTCTTCGGCCAGATGGACGAGCCGCCCGGAACGCGTATGCGCGTCGCCCTGTCCGCACTGACGATGGCGGAGTACTTCCGCGACGTTCAGGGCCAGGACGTTCTGCTGTTCATCGACAACATCTTCCGCTTCACGCAGGCAGGCTCCGAGGTTTCCACCCTCCTCGGCCGTATGCCTTCGGCAGTGGGCTACCAGCCCACGCTGGCGGACGAGATGGGTGAGCTCCAGGAGCGCATCACCTCGACTCGCGGTCGCTCGATCACCTCGCTGCAGGCTATTTATGTGCCCGCCGACGACTACACCGACCCCGCGCCGGCTACGACGTTCGCGCACCTCGATGCCACCACCGAGCTTTCGCGCCCGATTTCGCAGATGGGTATCTACCCCGCTGTGGATCCGCTGAGCTCGACCTCCCGCATCCTGGAGCCCGGCATCGTCGGTGCCGAGCACTTCCGCGTTGCCAACGAGGTCAAGCGCATTCTGCAGAAGTACAAGGAACTGCAGGACATCATCGCCATCCTCGGTATGGACGAGCTTCAGGAAGAGGACAAGGTCCTCGTCGGCCGCGCCCGTCGTATCCAGAAGTTCCTCGGCCAGAACTTCATCGTTGCCGAGAAGTTCACCGGTGAGCCCGGCTCCGTCGTGCCGCTCCGCGACACGATCGAAGCCTTCGACCGCGTCTGCAAGGGCGAGTTCGATCACCTGCCCGAGCAGGCATTCAACAGCTGCGGTGGACTCGACGACGTCGAGGCTGCAGCCAAGAAGATGGCCGGGAAGTAGTCCACGATGGCTGAGATGACCGTAGAACTCGTTGCCGTCGAGCAGCGCTTGTGGTCTGGTTCGGCGACGCTGGTCAGCGCTCAGACCACCGAGGGTGAAATCGGAATCATGCCTGGGCATGAGCCGGTCCTCGGCCAGCTGATCGAGGGCGGAACCGTGTCGATCACCTCGGTCGACGGCGAGCGTATCGTTGCTGCGGTACACGGAGGATTTCTCTCCGTCACTGCGACGACGGTGACGATCCTTGCCGAGTCCGCGGACATGGCACAGGACATCGACGTCGAGGCAGCCAAGGCTGTCTTGGCCGAGAACTCGGGCGACCTCGAAGCGACTGCGGTCGCCAAGGGTCAGCTCCGGGCCGTCGAGCGCGCGTAAGTTACTCGAGTAAAGCCGCGACGGGAGCCGACGAACAGTGACATTCGGAATGACTGTGTTGATCATTCTGGTTGTGCTGCTCGCGGTTCTCGTCGCGGCTTTTCTGTATCGTCTGCTGGTTCTGCGTCGCGGCGGTACCGCTGCACTGCTTCGTGTTCTGCCGTCCCCGGGGGACAGCGGGTGGCGTCACGGAATCATTCGCTACGGCGAAAGCACCTTTGTCTTTTTCAAACTGTCGAGTCTGCGGCCGGGCCCGGACTCCAGGATCGATCGTCAAGGTATCGAGGTCGAGAGCCGTCGTTCTCCCTCGGGTACCGAATTCGACATCATGAGCGACGACATCGTCGTGGTCAAGGTCAATGACGGCTCGTCGGCCTACGAAATCGCTTTGGACAGTGGAGCATTGACAGCGTTCCTGTCCTGGGTGGAATCGCGGCCGGACGGGCGCGCCCGTAGGCGACGCACCGCCTGACCGGTCCCGCTCAAGCCCCGGCGCCGGGCTTCCAGAGCACATCGCCTTCAGGATTTGCCACTCTTCCCATGATGAAGAGCAGATCCGACAATCTGTTGAGGTATTTCGCGGGGAGCACGCTCGTGTCCTCCGGGTTCGCATTGATGGCGGACCAAGCCGCACGCTCAGCACGCCGCGAGACGGTTCTTGCTACGTGAAGCAGGGCTCCCAAGGCGGTTCCGCCCGGCAGAATGAACGAATTCAACGGTGCCAGTTGCTCATTGAGTTCATCGCACCATCCTTCGAGTCGATCGATGTAGGACTGAGTCACTCGTAGCGGCGGGTACTTCGGGTTCTCGACCACGGGGGTGGACAAGTCGGCCCCTGCGTCGAAAAGGTCGTTCTGGATCTGGCGCAGCATTGCGAGGAGATTCTCCGGGGGAGTGCCGAGGGCAACGGCCACACCGATCGCTGCATTGGTCTCGTCGCAATCCGCGTAGGCGATCAGACGCGGATCGTTCTTGGACACGCGGGAAAAATCGCTGAGGCCCGTGGTCCCGTCGTCGCCGGTCCGGGTGTAGATCTTCGTCAGGTGAACAGACATAGGGCTACGGTACCGGCGCGGTGCCGACGAGGTTGTGGCTCTAGGCTGTGAACCGTGAGTGAGCACTTTCTTGTGACCGGGGGTAACCGCCTCGAAGGTGAAGTACTGGTGGGAGGGGCCAAGAACAGTGTGCTGAAGCTGATGGCCGCGGCGCTGTTGGCCGAAGGCACCACTGTCGTGACCAACTGCCCGGACATTCTCGACGTACCGCTGATGGCGGACGTTCTGCGAGGTCTGGGCTGCGAAGTCGAACTCGAAGATTCCGAAGTGCGGATCACGACGCCGGCCGAGCCGAAGTATCACGCTGACTTCGATGCGGTGAAACAGTTCCGAGCGTCAGTGTGTGTTCTCGGTCCGCTGGTCGCGCGTTGTAGACGCGCTGTTGTTGCCTTGCCTGGCGGTGACGCCATCGGTTCGAGGCCCCTCGACATGCACCAATCCGGGCTCCGCCTGTTGGGTGCGCGCAGCGAGATCGAACACGGATGTGTAGTGGCCGAGGCAGACGACCTGCATGGAGCGAACATCCGCCTGGTCTTCCCGTCTGTGGGTGCAACCGAGAACATCTTGATGGCAGCGGTCCTCGCCCGTGGTGAGACAGTGATCGACAACGCTGCACGTGAGCCCGAGATCGTGGATCTGTGCAACATGCTCAACGAGATGGGCGCCAAGGTATCTGGCGGCGGAAGTTCGACGCTCACCATTCAAGGCGTCCGCAAGTTGGAACCGACTACGCACCGTGTCATCGGCGATCGGATCGTCGCTGCAACGTGGGGTGTCGCGGCATCCATGACCAGGGGTGACGTCCGCGTTCGTGGGGTGAACCACAAGCATCTCGGACTGGTCCTCGACAAGCTTCGGACGGCCGGCGCGGAGGTGACTCCCGAGGTTGACGGTTTCCGCGTCATTCAGCGTGAACGGCCTAAAGCGGTCAATTTCGCAACATTGCCGTACCCCGGATTCCCGACCGACCTGCAGCCGATGGCAATCGGTTTGGCTGCGGTTGCCGAAGGCACGTCGATGATCACCGAGAACGTATTCGAATCGCGTTTCCGATTTGTCGAGGAAATGATCCGACTCGGCGCCGACGCTCGTACTGACGGTCACCATGCGGTGATCCGCGGAGTTCCGGTGTTGTCGAGTGCACCGGTGTGGTCTTCGGACATTCGGGCCGGCGCCGGGCTCGTGCTTGCGGGGTTGGTTGCGGACGGAACCACCGAAGTTCACGACATCTTCCACATCGACCGTGGGTACCCGCGATTCGTCGAGAATCTCCGTGGACTTGGGGGAGTGATCGAGCGGGTGGGCTCCGAATAGGTTCGGTGCTCGGCGTCACACTCGGGTCTATTCGCGATTGGCAGATAGGCGCAACAGTCTGACCTGGCCTTAGCCGGCCAATCGCTGTAGTGACCAGGCGATTTGTGAATTGATTGAAGGTTCGCGTAACTTATTCCAAGTCAGAGCGACACGGACGCCGACTCCCGCCTTTACGGCGAGTGACACGAGGTTGTACGAAGTGCCTGACCAAATTTCGAAGTAGTTTCCATCGTGTATGGTTGTGCTTCACCTCCAGTTCTTCCCCGAATGTTCAGCGGTTTGCGCCGGTGGCCAGGTTGGGATAGGCTGGAAAAGTTGCCCCGGAGCGGC